>NZ_CP082286.1:662426-993639 GCF_019880245.1 Halobaculum roseum | reverse complement strand
CTGCTCTTCGGAGCCGTAGTCGTAGACGAGCTCGTTGCCGAAGGAGGCCAGCATCAGCGTCAGTCCGATGCCGGCGTCCGCGCGGTAGAACTCCTCGGCGATCGCGAGCAGTTGATAGATGTCGAGCCCGCGGCCGCCGTACTCCTCGGGGATGTCCTGGCCGACGAGGCCCGCCTCCTGGCCGGCCTCCAGCACCTCCCACGGGTAGTCGTCGGCCTCGAAGTGCTTCTGTGCGACGGGCGCGATGTGCTCCTCGGCGAACTCGCGCGCCTCCCGTTTCACGTCGCGCGCGTGCTCCGGAACCAGCGATTCGTCGAGCAGACCCAGATCCGTGTTCATGGTTCCCACTCGGGAACCCCCGACCATAACCTCCGTGAAACGGCCGACCCGAGGTTTCGCGTTTACGGAGCGATGACTACTCCTCGTCGTCGGGTTCTTCCGTTGTGCCGGTCCCCTCGGTATCGTCCCCACGGCCGTGTTCGTCGGCGCCGGCGATACCATCCGAACCGTCGTCACCGTCGGCGCCGGCGATACCATCCGAACCGTCGTCACCGTCGGCGTCGGCGGTTCCGTCCGCGTCCTCCTCGGCGGAGGCTGTCTTCCCGTCGGCGCCGGCGGCCTCGTCGACGCCGGACGCTCCATCGGCGTCGCCCAGATCGTCCGGGTCGGCCGGGCCGTCCGACTCCTCCGCCTCGGCCTCCGCGTCCCTGGCGCGTTCGAGGCGGTCTCGCACGGCCGGTCGCTCGACGGTCCCGGAGACGCTCCGGGGGAGCTCCTCGACGAAGGCGACAGTGCGTGGGATCTTGAACCCAGCCAGCCGGTCGCGGCAGAACGAATCGACCGCCGCGGCGTCCAGATCGGGATCTGGGTTCCCCGCGGGGACGACGAGCGCGGCGACGCGCTCGCCCCACTCCTCGTCCGGGATCCCGGCGACGGCAACGTCGTCGACGCCGGGATGGTCTCGGATCGCCGCGGCGACCTCGCCGGGGTCGACGTTCTCGCCGCCGGAGACGATCCGGTCGTCGAGGCGGTTGAGCACGTACACGTAGCCGTCCTCGTCGCGGTAGCCCACGTCGCCCGTGCGGAGCGCGCCGTCGTCGGTCAGGGCGTCGTCCGTCGCGGCCGCGTCGCCGTAGTACCCCGCGGCGATCGACGGCCCGGAGACCACGAGCTCACCCGTCTCGCCCGCCGGCAGCGCCGCGCCGTCCTCGTCGCGGACGGATACTTCGGTCCACAGCAGCGGCCGACCGACGGTTCCGACGCGGTCGAACGCCTCCCGTGGGCGCGCGGTCGCGATCTGGGAGGCGGCCTCGGTCATCCCCCACGTCGGGTGGACCGGCACCGAGAAGTCGCGGCACCGCTCGATCAGCGAGTCGGGCGCGGGCGCGCCGCCCAGCAGCACCGTCCGCAGGGAATCGGGCAGCGTCCCGCGGGCCTCGAGCATCCGCGAGAGCATCGTCGGCACGAGCGAGACGCCCGTCACGTCGTACCGGCGGATGTCGTCGACGGCGCCGCCGGCGTCGAACGACTCCCGGAGGACGACGCTCGTCCCGTACAGCGTCGCCCGGTACAGCGGCATGATCCCGCCGGTGTGGTGCAGCGACAGCGTCGCGAGGTAGCGGTCGTCGGGGAGGACGCCCAGCCGGAACGCCGAGGCGGTCGCCGACGCGAGCACGTTCCCCATCGACAGCGGCACGAGCTTCGGCTTCCCGGTCGACCCCGACGTGAACAGCATGACGAGCGTGTCGCCGCGACCCCAGCGAACGGCGGGTACCTCCCCGTCGGGCGCGGCGTCGATGCCGACGACGCGGTCGTCGTCCGGGTCGTCGAGCGAGACGACCGGAACGGGAGAGGCGGCCGTCGCGCCCTCCTCCCCCTCGTCGCCGCCGCGCTCGTCCACCCGCGCGGGCTCGAAGCCGTCGACCGACCGCCAGCCCGTCGCCGTCGCGTCGGCGTCACTCCCGCCGGGGGTGCCCTCGTCGGCGTCGCCCTCGCCGGGGTCCTCCCCGTCCGCGTCGCTTCCAACGAAGGGGTCGCCGAGGGCCGCCGCGACGGCGACGGCCTCGGTATCGTCGCCGCACACCAGCGCCGTCGCGTCGGCGGTCGCGAGTTTCGGTGCAAGTTCCGCGGCCGTGAGCCGATCGGAGCAGGGGACGAGCCGGACGCCCAGCCGCATCGCCGCGTGGACGAGCGCCACGTATTCCATCCGGTTGCCGAGGACGACCGCGAGGTGATCCCCCGGCTCGATGCCCAGCCCGGCGAACCGGGCCGCCAGCGCCTCGACGCGGGCGTCGAGGTCCGCGTACGTCAGCGACTCCCCCGAGGCCGCCAGGACGAGCGCTTCCGCGTCCGGCGTGGCGGCGACCCGGTGGGAGAGCCAATCGCGCATGGAACCCGGATGTACCCCATCCCACTACCCTCTTTCCATCGGTACGGGACCGCGCCGGCGACGCGAGAGGAGAAGAGAGGGAGGGGAGGACGCCTCAGTGCTCGACGAACTCGACGAGCACGCCGCCGGTGTCGCGGGGATGCAGGAAGGCGACCTCGTGACCCCACGCGCCGGGCCGCGGCTCCTCGTCGATCGACTCGATCCCGAGGTCGCGTGCGCGGTCGAGCGCGCCCCCGATGTCGTCGGTCGCGAACGCGAGGTGGTGGATCCCCGGCCCGTTGCGGTCGAGGTAGCCGGCGATCGTCCCCTCGTCGCCGAGGGGTTCCAGCAGTTCGAGATACGAGCCGCCCAGTTCGAGGAAGACGACCGCCATCCCGTCGAACTCCTCCTCGTGAACGATCTCACAGTCGAGGAGATCCGCGTACAGCGCCGCCAGATCGGCGGCGTCGTCGGTCGCTATCCCGGCGTGATCGAGGTGCATACGCGACGCGTACGGCGCGCGGAAAATAAATGGGGCCGTCTACTGCCCGGGCTTGTACTCGCCGAACTCCTCGCGCATCACGTCGGCGATCTCGCCGACCGTCGCGTACGCCTTCACCGCGTCGACGATGTGGGGCATCACGTTCGCGTCGCCGCGGCAGGCGTCCCGCAGCGACGCCAGCGCGTCCTCGACGGCCTCGTCGTCGCGGTCGTCGCGGAGCGCCTGCACGCGGTCGATCTGCGCCTGTTCCTCCTCCTCGGACACCTCCTCGAGGTCGACGTGGGCGTCCTCCTCGACCTCGTACTCGTTGACGCCGACGATGACCCGCTCGCCCTCCTCGATCTCGCGCTGGCGCTCGAAGGCGGTGTCCTGGATCTGGCGCTGGACCCACTGGCTCTTCACGGCGTCGAGCATCCCCCCGCGGCGGTCGACCTCCTCGAGTATCTCGAAGGCCTCCTCCTCGATGCCGTCGGTGAGATCCTCGACGTAGTAGCTGCCCGCCAGCGGGTCGATCGTGTCGGCGGCGCCCGACTCGTGGGCGAGGATCTGCTGGGTGCGAAGCGCCGTCCGGACGGACTGCTCGGTCGGCAGCGACAGCGCCTCGTCCTTCCCGTTTGTGTGGAGGCTCTGGGTGCCGCCGAGGACGGCCGCCAGCGCCTGGTAGCCGACGCGGACGACGTTGTTCTCGATCTGCTGTGCGGTGAGCGTCGACCCGGCGGTCTGGGTGTGGAACTTCAGCTGCTTCGATTTGGGGTTCTCCGCGCCGAAGCGCTCCTCCATGATCTTCGCCCACATCCGGCGGGCGGCGCGGAACTTCGCCACCTCCTCGAGGATGTTGTTGTGGGCGTTGAAGAAGAACGACAGCTGCGGCGCGAACTCGTCCACGTCGAGGCCGGCGTCGACGGCCGCCTGCACGTACTCGATGCCGTTGCCGAGGGTAAAGGCGATCTCCTGGGCGGCGGTGGAGCCGGCCTCGCGGATGTGGTACCCCGAGATGGAGATGGTGTTGAACTTGGGAGTCTCCTCGGCGCAGAAGGCGAAGATGTCCGTGATCAACCGCATCGACGGCTCCGGGGGATAGATGTAGAGGTTGCGCGCGATGTACTCCTTCATGATGTCGTTCTGGATGGTGCCGCGGAGCTCCGCGCGGTCGACGCCCTGACGGTCGCCGACGGCGACGTACATCGCCAGCAGGATCGAGGCGGGCGCGTTGATCGTCATCGACGTGGACACCTCGTCCAGCGGGATGTCGTCGAAGACGCGCTCGAAGTCCTCCAGGGAGTCGATAGCGACGCCGGACTTCCCGACCTCGCCGGCGGCCATCGCGGCGTCGGAGTCGTAGCCCATCTGGGTGGGCAGGTCGAACGCCATCGACAGCCCCGAGGAGCCCTGGTCGATGAGGTACTGGAAACGCTCGTTCGTCTCCGCGGCGGTGCCCATCCCGGCGTACTGGCGCATCGTCCACAGGCGCCCGCGGTGCATCGTCGGGTAGACGCCGCGCGTGTACGGCTCCTCCCCGGGGAACCCCATGTCCTCCTCGTAGTCGAGGTCGGACACGTCGTCGGGGGTGTACAGCCGCTTCACCTCCTGTCCGCCGGTGTCGGTCGTGAACTCCTCCTTTCGCTCCCCGAAGCGGTCGAGCGTCGGGGAGAGGGTCTCCTCCTCCCACTCCCGCTTGCCCTCGCGGATCGATTCGAGGTCGTCGGGGTCGAACATGCCTAACGCCTCGTCGGCCTGCGGCTTAAGCGAGGGGGAGACGGAGCTCCGATAGCCCCAAGTGGCGACGACTGAGGCGACGACTGAAGCGACGACCGCGGCCGCGACCGTCGCCGCGTCGTGTGGGATTTATGCGTCTGCCGTGGGTGGGATCGCTCGTGCAAGTCGCTCCGATGCAAGCCGCGCTCACCGCGGCGTACGTGTTCCACACCCTGTTCGCCGGCCTCTGGGTCGGCGCGGTCGTCCTCACCGCCTGGAAGGTCATCCCGCTCGCGAGGGACGGCGACGCGAGCCCGGAGCTACTCGATAGCGTCGTCTCCGGCGTCTCCACGATCACCCGCGTCGGCGCGCTCGTGTTCGTCGCGACCGGCGGGCACATGGCCGCGACGGTGTACGGCGCCGAGGGGCTGTTCGCGCCGCCGCGCGGCCACGTCGTGCTCACGATGCTGACGCTGTGGCTCGTCATGACCGGGCTCGTCGAGGTCGGAGGAAGCAAGGTCCGCTCTGCGCTCGAACAGCGCAAGGTCCGGACCGCCGCCCGCGACGCCGGCACCTTCTACAACGCCGCGGCCGTCGTCGGGTTCGTCCTGCTCGTGCTCGGTGGCTACCTGGCGGCCTGACGTCGACCCGCACCGCTCACTCCGCCGCCCGCTTCTCGAACACCAGACAGTACGAGTGATCGAACCCGTAGCCGTAGCGCCCCGTCGTGCCCTCGTACCCCTCCCCCTCCCACTCGATCACGACCTCGCCGTCGAACCGGAGCACGTCGCACACGCGGTCGGCCACGTCGAACGCCAGCGGGGTGACGTGCTCGCCCTCGCGGACGTTCACGATGTCGATCACGACGGTGCCGCCGGGGACCATCGCGGAGGCGACGCCGCGGAACGCGGCTTCGATGTCGTCGAGGTAGTCGGCGTACGTGCTCTCGCCCTCGTAGTTCTCGAAGGGATTCAGGTCGATGGTGTGGGTATCGAACGGCGGCGACGTGAAACAGCAGTCGCACGGAGGGAACCACGACCCGTCGAGATCGAGCGTGCTCCCGTGGCGCACCTCGCCGCCGTGGTCGTCGCCGAGGCGGTCGCGGATCGCGGCGACGCGGTCGGCCTCGTACTCGACGCCGACCGGAACCCGACCCAGGCGTTCGGCCACGGTCAGCGTCGTCCCGAACCCCGCGAACGGGTCGAGCACGCGGTCGCCGGGGTTTGTGTACTCCCGCAGAAACCGCTCGACGAGCACGTCGGGCGTCCGAACCTCGTCGTCGTGGCCGCCGGGGAGCGGATCGCGGTGGCCGAACTCCAGCGTGAGGTGGGTGTCCATCGCGTGCCGATCCGGCGCGAGCGAGCCGGATAAATCCACGCCGACCCACCCGGACGGGGACCTCGTTCGAGCGGGCCCCGACTCCGGCGTCGGGATACAAGTCGCCCGCCGTCGATCTTCCCGCATGGTACTCACAGACGAGGTCTCCCGGTTCGTCCGCGCGACCGGCCCCGAGCACACCGACGTACAGGCGGAGATGGCCGCGTTCGCCGACGAGCACGACTTCCCGAACATCGGCCCGGAGTCGGGCGCCGTCCTCCGCCTGCTCGCGCGGCTCACCGACGCCGAGACCGTCTTCGAGTTCGGCTCCGGGTTCGGCTACTCCGCCTCGTGGTTCCTCCGCGGCGGCGCAGAGCGCGTGATCCTCACGGAGTTCGACGCCGACGAACTCGACCAGGGCCGGAAGTTTATGGCCGACGCGGGGCTCGCGGACCGCTGCGTCTTCGAGGGGGGCGACGCGATGGAGACGATCGAACGCTACGACGGTCCCTTCGACGTGGTCCTCGTCGACCACCAGAAGGAGCGCTACGCGGACGCCTTCCGCGCCGTTCGCGACAAGCTCGCCCCAGGCGGCGTGGTCGCTGCGGATAACATCATGCGCGGCCCGATCGACTTCGACGCGTTGCTGGCGGCCGTGGAGGGTGACGACGGAAGCCACAGCGACGCCGACGCCGACGCCGACGCCGGCGCGGCCGCGCTCGACGCCGCGAACGAGCAGACCCGCGGCATCGCCGCCTACCTCGACGCCGTCCGCGCCGACGACGCCTTCGAGACGACGGTCCTCCCGGTCGGTTCCGGACTCGCCGTGAGCACGAAAGTCGATTAGCGGATCAGTCAGGCGTCGAGACGAGCGTTCAAATACCGAACCGGCACCAGCCCCCGCATGCGCTGAGAACCGCCCCGTCGCGTGAAGCGGGTGTGCGACACGCCGCGACGGGAACGAGGTCCGGATCGTCCGAGGGACGCCGGGAGGGACAGCGGGGCGGAGGGGCGCGCCCCGAGTCCCGGACCGACCGCGGGTGTCGCCTGTTCGCCTTACCGAACCCGGAGCTCGACGCTCCCGAGCGACGCGAACGTCGCGATCGCGGTCTCCCCGGCGGCGACGGGGATCGGCTCCGTCAGCGATCCGGTCGTGACGAGCGTGCCGGCCGGGAGGCCGTCGACCGCGTCCGCGAGCCACGCGAGCGCCGCAAGCGGGTGCCCGAGCGCGTCGGCGCCGACGCCCGAGTCGACCGGGTCGTCGTCGACGCGGAGCGTCACGGCTTCCTCGCTGAGCGCGAGGCCGGCGGGATCGGTTCCCTCGCCGAGAACGAGTCCCGCGTCGAGGCAGTTGTCCGCCACCGCCAGCGGCGCGTCGAACTCCCACCCGGTCCGGCTGTCGACCACCTCGATCGCGGGGACGACCGCAGCCACCGCGTCGCGAGCGCTGTCGCGCGAGGCGTCGGCCGGGAGGTCGGCACCGAGCCGGAACGCGATCTCCGGCTCGATCCGCGGATCGACGAACTCCCCGGCGCCGACGGTCGCCGGCGAGGACCGGACGGTCCCGTCGAGCACCCGGCCGTACCCGGGTTCGTCGACCGCCAGGTCCCGCCGGACGCGCTCGTTCGTGAAGCCGATCTTGTAGCCGACCGGCTCCCCTCGCCTGTCCCGCAGCCGGTCGACGAGCCGCTCCTGAACCCGGTAGGCGTCGGCCGTCGAGTCGACGCTCGGGAGCGTGCCAGGGGTGACGGACGAGGCGGTCGCGTGCGCGTCCGCGAGCGCCGCCGCCAGCTCCTCGGCCGTCGCGTCCTTCATCGGCGGCTGCCGGGCTGTGGATCCACGTGCGATTTCGGCGTGAGGTCCGCGAACGGCTGGTCGTCGATCCACTCCAGCAGGTGGACGAGCTGGTCGGTCGCGGCCTCGAACAGCTCCTCCCCCTTCTCGGGCGTCGCGTCGGTCTGGTCGCCGAAGACGCCGTTCCCGGAGTTGTCGGCGGAGTCGTAGAAGGTCCGCGCGCCGTTGGTCCGGAGGTTCGCGTCGGCGAGGTCGACGATGCCGCCGTCGCGGGCCGACTCAAGTCGATCCGTCCGGACCAACTCCTCGGCGATGTGCATGATCATCGCCGTCTCCTTCGGGCCGCCGTGGGGGCCGTTGTGTTCGAACACTTCCGAGACGAGATCCGGGATCGACTCGTTCCACATCCACTCGACCGCGTAGGCCGTCTCGTCGCGGCGGAGCCGGCGGCCGACCTCCCGGAGGTGCTGGGTGTTGCCGCCGTGGGCGTTCACGTAGACGATACGGTCGACACCGTGGTACGCGAGGTTGCGCGAGAAGCTCTCGACGTAGTCGCGGAACACGCCCGGCTCGACCCACATCGTTCCGTGGAACTGGCGGTGGTGCTCGGAGACGGCGATCCGCACCGGCGGCGTACAGAGGAACCCGGTGCGATCGGTCGCCTCGCGCGCGAGCGCCTCGGCGATGAGGTAGTCCGTCGCCAGCGGCAGGTGCGGACCGTGCTGCTCGGTGGAGCCCAGCGGGACGACCGCGACCGACTCCTCGGCGACGTAGTCGCCCAACTCCGGCCAGGTTTGATGGGAGAGGTACACGCGACGGGGGAGGGTCGCGGGGGAGATGAAACGCGGGGGTGCCGGTGGGACCGCGGAACCGGTCGATAGCCGGTACCCGCGGCGGTCGCCGCCAGCGACCGCTTCGCCACGCTTTTGCTCGCCGCGAGCGACGCCTCGGGTATGTTCGGAGGCGGCGGGATGAACCCGCGCAAGATGCAGCAGATGATGAAGCAGATGGGCATCGACGTGACCGAGATCGACGCCGAGGAGGTCGTCATCCGCACGGGCGAGGAGGAGCTTGTGTTCGACGGCGCCCAGGTCACGCGCATGGACGCCCAGGGCCAGGAGACCTACCAGATCGTCGGCGAGCCGACGACGCGCGAGCTCGGCGCCGGCGACGACGCCGCGGCCGACGACGGCGGTTCGGATGACGCCGGCGCGGCCGACGCCGGCGGCGTCCCCGACGAGGACGTGCAGCTCGTCGCGACCCGCGCGGGCGTGAGCGAGGCGGACGCCCGCGAGGCGCTCGAGGACGTCGACGGCGACCTCGCCGCGGCGATCTCCAAGCTGGAGTGAGCTCGTACCTCCTGGTTCACGCCGACTCGGACCGCGAGTACCTCCGCGGCCCCGGCGAGGAACTCCAGACCGACCTCGGCGTGCTGGAGGTCCCGGAGGACGTGGCCCACGGCGACGTACTGGAGACGCATCTCGACGAGGCGTTCCACGTCCGTCGCCTCCGCGGACCGGACCTGTTCAACCACTTCGAGCGCACCGGCGCGCCGATGATGCCCCGCGACATCGGGCTCGTCGTCGGCCACACCGGCGCGCAGTCGGGGGACCGCGTGCTCGACGCCGGCACCGGAACCGGGGTGCTGTCGGGCTACCTCGGGCGGATCGGCGCCGAGGTGACCACCTACGAGATCGACCCGGAGTTCGCGGAGAACGCCCGCGCCAATATGCAGCTGGGCGGCGTGAGCGACCGCGTCGAGGTTCGGACCGGCGATCTCACCGACGAACTCGACGAGCTCGCCGCCGGCGAACCGTTCGATCTGATAACGCTCGACACCGCCGACGCCGCCGCGGTCGTCGAGCGGGCACCGGAACTGCTCGTCCCCGGCGGCTACGTCGCCGTCTACACGCCGTTCGTCGAGGACGCGCGCGACACCGAGCTCGCCGCGCGCGAGGCCGGCCTCGGCGACGTGGAGACGCTGGAGACGATCCAGCGCGAACTCACCGTCGACGAGCGCGGCACCCGCCCGAGCACAGCGGGCGTCGGTCACACCGGCTATCTGCTGTTCGCTCGCCTGACCGCGCGATAATCCAACGGGACGAATCCTGAAAACTGAAGTCAAAGCGCCTCGCACGCTCCGCCATGACGACTGGTCCTCCGTCGGTGCTCGCCGAACGGGCGCTGGCTCCGGCTTCCGACGCCCTCGTCGTCGACTCCTCCCCGGCGTTCGTTCGGGGGGTCGTCGACGTGGTCGCCGACGACGGTCGCCCCGATGTCGACGCGTCGACCCCCACGAGCCCGGAACCGCGGGTTCGGCTGCTGTGCACCGAGGAGGCGGCGGACGCGGCGTTCGCCGACTTCCTGACAGCAACCGCCGCCGTCGACGCGCGATCGGCCGACCGATTGGCCGTCCGAACGGTCCGAACGCTCGACGCGAGCCTGACGATCGCCGACGGGACCGTCCGCGCGCACGTGTCGGTCGGCGGGGAGGCAACGGTGTGCGACGGCGACGACGAGACGCTGTGTGCGGTTGCCGAGGACGCCTACGACGAGCGGTGGCACGACGCCGAACCGTACGCGTTCGACGTTCCGGGCCGAACGACCCTCGTGGAGTCGTTCGCGGACCGGTGGCCCGACGGCGCGGAGACGCTCGCGGACCTGTTGCGCGCGGCCGATACCCTCCCACGAACCGCCGCGTTCGACCCCGTAACGGCGTGTACGCTCGTCGGCGCGCGCCACGAGCTGTTGACGATGCGCATCGGGGAGTGGGCCGAGGAGATCGGCCTTTCCAGCCGAACGGAGATCGCCAGATCGAAGGCGCGCCTCGTCGATTCGGGGCTCGTCGAGACCGAGCGCGAACCGGTCGGCGTCGGCCGTCCTCGACACCGGCTCGTGCTGGCTGGCGACGGCAACCCCGAGCCGACGGGCGCGGAGTTGCTCGCACGCGGACGGTCGGCCCTGCGCGAGTGAACGACGGCCGTGGAGAAGCAGAGCGGCACAGTGATCACGGCACCGCACCGCGGTCACGATGGGAGATCGGGGAACACCGATAAGTCGGTCGGAACCGTTAGTCAGGACAGTGATGAGTGCCGACGACACGGCCGAGCCCGGTCGAGGGGAGACGACCACGTGGCCCGACTTCGGTATCGCCCTGTACGAACGGCTGACGGGGCGCGGCGCCGAGATCAGCTACACCTTCGACGACCTGGAGGTGGACGTCCCGAGCAGCGCCGACGAGGACGCGACCCACGCACACTGGCGGTTCAACGGGACGCTTCGTATCTCATCGAGCGAACAGGGGGACCGGAAGGAGGAGGACCGCGGGGAGTGATCGATCGGTCGCCGCGCGACCGATCCCGGCCGACTGACGACGACGCCGAACCGGTCGCCGTCGGCGACCTCCGGATCGCGGTCGACGTCGAGGCGACCGTCGACGGCGACCGACTCGCCGTCCGCTCGGCCGACGGTCGGATCGACGTATCGGCCGACAGCCTCCGGACGCTCGGACGGATAGGGTCGCTTCGGGAGGCGATTCCGGAGCGGATCGGGCGGTCGGTCGACCGAGTCCCGATCGGCGTCCACGTCGGCGACGTGGAGGTCGGCCGCGTCGACCCGGGCGTCCCCGCCGGACCGCTCGCCCGCGCGCTCGGCGTCGCACCCGTCCGGCTCGACCTCGGTGGTGTCGCCGCCGCGGTGCTTCGGGGTCGGTGGTGACGCCGCCGCCGGTGCCGCCGCCGGTGACGCCGCTCACGACGCCGCCGCGGTGACGAACGCGCCGATCTTCGCGTCGCTCACTCCGTCGCGCGCATCAACGAGAACAGCTCCTCGCGGTACCCGTCCGGGTCGAACGCCTCGGCGAGCGCGTCGTCCGTCCGCTCGTCGGGCGCGCTCCGGACGGCCGTCGGGTAGGCCCCGCCGACGAGGAGGTACGCGTCCCCGACGGGCCTGACGGCGGCCCACCCCCGTGCGCGGACGGCGACGCCGTCGAGGCGACACAGCGCCTCGTAGCCGGCGACGCGCGAGCCGTCGTCGAGCGCGTCCTCGGCCGCCTCGTCGTCGCGGTCGGTCCGCCTGACGCCCTCGAATCCGCGGTCGGCGATCGTGTCGGCGAAGCCGGCGTGGGCCCGGTTGGCGACGAGCTTCGTGAGCGCGGGCGAGGGCCCGGTCGCGGGCGACACCGTGAGCCGGCTCGCGACGAAGAAGCGCCACAGCCGGTCGAGCCCCGTCTCCTCGCGGATCCGGTCGCGGAGCACGCGGTCCTCGTACACGACGGTCGCGGCCTCGACGGTGACGATCGCCGCGTCGAACTCGGTGGTCTCCCGGCGCTCGCGTTCGCGCCACCCTCCCTCGGCGAGCGCGTCGGAGGGCACCGAGGGGAACCGGCCAGGCGGGGACAGGTCCGACATGCGTCGGGATCCGGTGTCGAGTGCGACGGGGATAACTGTGCGTGACTGATTCGCCGGCCGGCGCTCGCGTCGCGGCGACCCGCCGAGTCGGTGACTTTAACCGACATCCACCCGCACATTCGACAAATGGCTTTTGAGGACCTCCTGGAAGACCCTGTTATCCAGAAGTACCTCCACGAGCTCGTCGGCCCGACGGGGATGCCCGTCGCGGCGGCCCCGCCGGACGGCGAGGTCACCGACGAGGAGCTCGCCGAGGAGATGGGACTGGAGTTGAACGACGTTCGACGCGCGCTGTTCATCCTCTACGAGAACGACCTGGCGTCGTATCGCCGCGTTCGCGACGAGGACTCGGGGTGGCTCACCTACCTGTGGACGTTCCACTACGAGAACATCCCTGAGAACCTCGAGGAGGAGATGCACCGCCTGCTCGAGGGGCTCGAGGAGCGCCGGTCCTACGAGTCGGACCACCAGTTCTACCTCTGTGAGGTCGACTCGATCCGCTTCGAGTTCGAGGAGGCGATGGAGTTCGGCTTCGAGTGCCCCGAGTGCGGGTCGCCGCTGGAGTCGATGGAGAACAGCCGCCTCGTCGAGGCGATGGAGTGGCGCATCGACCAGCTCGCCGACGAGCTCAACGTCGACCGCGAGGAAGCCGGGGCGCAAGCGTAGATGGTCGTCCTCGCGACCAAGTGCTACGTCTCGGGCGACGCCCGCGACCGCGCGCTCGACGGGATGACCTCGCTCGTCGCCAACGATCTCGGCGACCTCGACGTCGAGTTCGACGTGGGCGTGCGCCACGACGACTTCGTCTCGGTGACCGTCTCGGGCGACGACGAGACGGTCGCCCGCAACGTCCTCCGGGAGGAGTGGGGCGAGATCACCGACCACTTCACCGACGGCGAGACGTACGTCGGCACGCTCGACGGCTGGGACGACGACGGGTTCGTCCTCGACGCGGGCACGGAGATCCGGATCCCGGCCGAGGGGCTCGGGCTCGGCGCCGGGACGCCCGAACAGGTCCGCGACCGCCTCGGCATCGTCCAGCACCTCGCCCTCCGGTTCGTCTACGACGAGGACGGCGACCACGAGCTCGCCGACGAGGAGCGCGACCGCCTGTACGACTGGACGCGCGGGCAGGGCCGCGTGAACGTCAACTCCGCGACGCGGGCGGAGGTGCGCGCGACCGTCAACCGGGCGGGCCACGCCAACGACATCGTCACGGTCGAGCGGCTCGGCCTGCTCGAACAGAGCATCGTCTGCCGGGAGGAAACGGACGCGCCCGGGCTGCTCGCGGCCATCGGCGGCTACCTCCCCTCGGAACTGAAGGCCGTCATCCCGCAGTAACATGCCCCGCCGGCGA
This sequence comes from Halobaculum roseum, assembly GCF_019880245.1. Classification (NCBI taxonomy): domain Archaea; kingdom Methanobacteriati; phylum Methanobacteriota; class Halobacteria; order Halobacteriales; family Haloferacaceae; genus Halobaculum; species Halobaculum roseum. Next base: position 980,197 of record NZ_CP082286.1, on the reverse strand, counting down.
CGACTCCTCGCGCTCGCGGCGCTGGTCGGCATGCTCACGCTGTCGGGCTGTCTCGGCGTCCTCGGCGGCGGCTCCGTCTCCGAGGAGCGCCTCGATCGGTCGCCCGCGGGCGGCGAGTACGACTGGAACGCGAGCGTCGAGTCCGACCTGGACGCCCACATCACGATCCACGACAACGCGACGTTCTCGGCGGTGTACGCCGTGAACGGGAGCGAGATCGAGCTGTACCGCCGCGACGGCCTCGGCGGCACGAACCCGCTGGACGTGCGGGCGGTGCGCTACCGCTACCCTAACGGGACCGTGATCACCGGGTCGGAGCTGGCCGAGCGCGGCGCCGTCGAGCAGACGCGCGACGTGGTCCGCATCGAGTTCCCCGGCGAGGGCGATGTCGAGGGCGACCGGATCGCCTTCACCGCCGGCTCGACGCCCAAGCGGTTCGCGCTCCCGACGTACGTGGAGGGTTCCTACGAGGTCGTCCTCCCGCCGAACCGCCGCACGTCGCTGCCGGTGTTCGGCGACGTGAACCCGGGCGGGGCGACCACCTCGATCGACGACGAGAACCGGCTCCACGTCCGCTGGGACGACGTGCAAACGGAGTCAGTGATCGTCCAGTTCTATCTCCCGCAGGACATCCGGATCTTCGGGGCGGTGTTCGCCCTCCTCGCGGTCGTCGGCGGGGGCGGCCTGCTGTACTACCGCCGGCAGATCGACGCCCTTCGCGAACGCCGTGAGGAGATGGGGCTCGACGTCGACACCGGCGACGACGACCTCGGCGACGACGGCCCGCCGCCGGGGATGCGCTGAGTCCCCGCCGGGATCCGTCGACTCCGACCGACGCCGACCCGGCGCGTCGCCGCCCTCGGCCCGCCGGACCGACGCCCCTTTTCTCCCGCGTCCCCTTCACCGGCCAATGACGAGTGACGCCCCCGCGAGCCTCGAGATCCCCGGGGACGCGGACCTCCCGCCGCTGGCGCTCGACATCGACGGGACGCTGACGACGCCCGAGCACACGATAGACCCCCGCGTGTTCCGGGTGCTGCCCGAGTGGCCCGCGCCGGTCGTGCTCGCGACGGGGAAGTCGTTCCCGTACCCGATCGCGTTGTGCCACTTCGCGGGGGTCCCCGAGCGGGTGATCGCCGAGAACGGCGGCGTCGTCTGCGTCGACGAACGGGTACACGTAGAGGGCGACGCCGAGCGCGTCGCCGCGGCGGTCGACGCCTTCCGCGAGCGCGGCGGGGAGTTGGGCTGGGGCGACGCCGACACCGTGAACCGCTGGCGCGAGACGGAGGTCGCCGCCCGCGTCTCCGCCGACGAGGCGCTGCTCCGGGAGGTCGCCGAGGAGTTCGACCTGACGTTTCTGGACACGGGGTACGCCTACCACCTCACCGACCCCGACGTGAGCAAGGGACGGGGGCTCCGGGAGGCGGCGTCGATCCTCGATCGCGACCCGGCGGCGTTCGTCGCCGTCGGCGACTCGATGAACGACGCCTCGACGTTCGCGGTCGCCGGCGAGAGCTACGCGCTCGCGAACGCCGACGAGGTCGCGAAGGACGCCGCGGATTCGGTGCTCGACGACGGGTTCATGGACGGCACGATGGCGGTGCTCGCGGAGGTGGTCGAGCGCGCGAGCGGCTGACCCCGTCGGCACGTCGGTTCCGATCGGCGGTCCGGCGCGTACCGACGGGGGTCCGCGGGCCTACGCCTCGCTCGCGCCGTCCTCGAACGGGACGAACGAGCCGTTGATGTCCCACTCGTGAATGCAGTACACCGCGCCGACCGCGTCGTCGTCGACGACCCAGCTCCCGGTCGCGTCGTCGAAGCGCTCCTCGCGGCCGCACCGCTCGCAGACGCGCGCCCGGGGGCGACGGATACGTTCTGCCATGCGAACACGTGGTCCGCGGATCGTCTTAACCCTCTCGGGGCGACCGACCGCGTTCCGGTCGGGCGGTTCGATCCGACCCCGTCGGTCCGCCGTCGTCAGTCCGGCTCGTTCGTCCCGTCCGTTCGCTCCGCGGTGCTCGCCTCCGCCCCCGGGGCGAGCTCCGCGAGGTCGTCGAGGTCGGCCACGACGATCCGCTCGTCGTGTTCCTCGCCGCCGAACGCGGTCGTCTGCTGTCCGATCATCTCGAACCCGTGCCGCTTGTAAAACGACAGGCCGACCTCGTTCTCGGCGAACACGACAGTCGAGAGCTGCTCGTGGTCGTCGGCGAACCGCCGCGCGACCGCGCCCAGGAGGGCGGTGCCGACCCCTCCGCCCCACGCGTCCGGGTGGACGTAGATGCGCCGGATGACGACGTTCCCGACCTCGGGGGCGTACCGGACGTGTGCGAACCCCAGAAGCCTCCCGGCGTCGTATCCGTCCGCTCCGCCCTCGCCGTCAGCTCCGTCGTCCGAGTCCGCCTCCGCGACGAGGAACGCCCCGGCGGCGGCGATGTGTCGACGGAGCGTCTCCGGAGCGTACCACTCGTCGACCGTGGCGTCGATCTCGCCCTCGGACAGGAACCCGCCGTAGGCGGCGTGCCAGGACGCCCGCGCGACCGACGCGATCGTCTCGGCGTCGTCGCGATCGGCATCGCGGACGTGCATGTCGACCCGCTGGACCCGAGGCGACAAAACCTCCGGGGGTCTTTACCCCCCGGCGCCTACGGGGAGGCGATGGGGTTCCACACGTTCGACGTCGACCGCGCGGACAAACTGGAGGACCCGGATCGGTTCCGATACTGTTCGGCGGAGGAGCTCCTCGCCGCGCTGGCGGTTCCCGCGGACGCGACGATCGCCGATCTCGGTTCCGGCACCGGATTCTACACCGACGTGGTCGCGGCGCACGTCGGCACCTGCTACGCCGTCGACGTGCAGTCGGAGATGCACGACCTGTACGCCGAGAAGGGGATCCCGGAGAACGTCGAGACCGTCACCGCGGGCGTCGACGACCTCCCGCTCTCCGAGAACGCGCTCGATGCCGCGTTCTCGACGATGACGTATCACGAGTACGCGAGCGACGAGTCGCTGGCGGAGCTCGCGCGCGTCGTCCGCCCCGGCGGCCGCGTGGTCACGGTGGACTGGACCGCCGAGGGCCCGGGCGACGCCGGGCCGCCCCGCGACGAGCGCTTCGGCGTCGGCGACGCCGCGAGCGCCTTCGAGGACGCCGGCTTCACCGTCGAGCGCGCGGAGACGCGCACCGACACGTTCGTCCTCGTCGCGCGTCGCTGAGGGCTCGTACCGATCGCGACGGCGGTTCCCGACACCCCACGACGGCACGATCGGGTGTCCACGAAGCGATAGCCGACCGAACAGTCGAGGGTGGGACTTTCGCGGCGTACTGCGGACTCGCGTTCGCGTTGCTCACAACACAGACGACCGAGTTCGCAGCTACCCGTGGTCGTCCCAGAACCGCTCCAACCCGAAGCGCAGCATGTCCGGGCTCACCGGCCGGAACTCCTCGCGCTCGTACTCGGGCAGATACTCGCGGACCGCGTTCCACGACTGGCGGGCGTAGCGTGCGTCGACCAGGCAGCGGACGCCGACCTCCTCGGGCCCCCGGATCACCCGGCCGATCGCCTGCCGGGCCTTCCGAACCGCAGGCACCGTCAGCGCGGTCTCGAACCCCTCGCCGAACTCGCGGTCGTAGGCCGTCTTCACCGCGCGCGTCCGCGGCGACGAGGTGTTGATGATCGGGACGCCGCAGATCACCGCCGCGGCGAGGCGGTCGCCCTCGTAGTCGACGCCCTCGGTGAGGGTGCCCCGGATGCTGGTGACGAGCACCTTCGCGTCGCCGTCGAAGAAGTCCGCCTTGAGCGCCTCCGTCGCGGTGTCGTCGCTCGACTCGTCGATGAGGACCTCCTTGTCGATCCGGCCGTCGGCGTCCAACTCGCCGGCCATCCACTCGGCCTCGCCGTAGCTGGGCATCCCGACGAGGACGTTCCCGGGCGTGGTCGCGGCGACCTCGGCGGCGGCGTCGGCGTGCGCGCGGCGGGTCTCGTTGCTCTCGCCGGGCACACCCCGGTTGGAGAACGTGAACTTCGGCACGTCGACCGCGAAGGACGCCCGATTCTCCTCCGGGAACCCGAGGCCGTAGGTCCGCTCCTCGACGGGGCGACCCTCCGATTCGAGGTAGTTGAGCCCCGTCACCTCCCGGAACACGTCGAGCGGTGCGAGCGTCGCCGACATGAGCACGCCCCCGCCGAAGTCGGCGAGGCGCTCGCCGATGGCGTCGGCGGGCACGCAGTTGTGTAACGCGAGCCGGGCGTTGTACGCGCGGCGCCACGAGTCGGGCGCCTCGGTCTCGTCCCACGTGCGAAGGAGCTCCAGCTCTCGGAAGTACGTCTCGTGATCGCAGCGGTACCAGGCGTTGAGCGTCCGGCCGACCCCGGGGACGGCCCGCTGGCGGTCCTCCTCCTCGGCCTCGTCGAGGATCCGCGCGGCGACGGCGCCGACCTGCTCGGCCCTGGCCCACACCTGCTCGCCGTAGCCGGCGTCGCGGGCCCACTCGGTGATCTCGTCGACGCCTGGCTCCTCCGGATCGCGCAGCGGGATCTCCTCGTCGTCGAGGTCCGTAGGGTCGTCGCGCCAGCCGCGGCGCTCGGCGTCGAGGAAGCCCTCGACGCGGCGGTCGAGCTCCTCGCGGAGGTCGCGGACGAACTCCAGCAGGAGCTTCACCTCGTCGAGGCTCACCTCGGCGTCGGCGAGTTCGCCGCGCACGAGGTCGGCGTCGGTCGTCCCCTCGACGCGCCGGCCCGAGTCCTCGAACTGCACCGGCTGGATGACGCGCGTCAGCTCGTTCTCGGCGTCGCGGAGGCTCGTGTCGGCGACGCCGTCGGAGACGAGGTCGCGGACCCGCGGTTCGAGCATGTGCGCCTCGTCGCAGACGACGAAGGTGGAGTCGTCGACGAGCGCGCCCGTGAACCCGCCGACCGTCGTCGGGTCGAACGCGTGGTAGTAGTTGCCGACGACGACCTCGACCTGCGGGAGGATCGCCCCCATCATCGAGTGCGGGCAGGTGCCGTGGCCCGCCGACAGGCGGACCAGCTCCTCGGCGTCGATGAGTCCCCGGTCGGCGAAGTCGAACGGCACCGCCTCCGCGGCGTCGCCGTCCTCCGGGAGGTCGTCGAGGTACTGCGCGTAGAAGGGGCAGTACTCGACGCCCTCGCGGGTGGCTGACCCTCCGTGCTCCGGCATCTCCGGCAGGTACGGCGTCGGCTCGCCCGCGGTTTCGAGGTATGCGGCGCCGTCCTCGCCGGTGTCGGCGAGCCCGGTCTGTGCGCGACGGGCCTGTTCGGCGAGCGCGCCGGCGGTGGTCTCGCCGCCGTCGGCGTCGCCGACGAGGTCCCGGGTGCGCTCGCGCAGCCCCTCACAGCGCTCGTACACGTTCGCCGTGTCGACGCCGCCGCGGTTCTCCCGGGCGTACGGGCACACGTCGGCCTTGCCGACGAGCGTCATCCCCGAGACGGGGCGCCAGTCGTCGGGCAGTCCCTCGTTGATCGTGCGGAGGTCCGCCTCGAACTGTCGGAGCTGCTGCTTGACGCTCGTGAGCACGAGCACGCGCTCGTAGTCGCTGTCGGGGTCGCGTACCAGGTCGATGCCGGCAGTCAGCGCCAGCATCGTCTTCCCGGTGCCACATGCGCCCTCCAGCGCGAGGTAGCCTCCGTCGTCGGCGACGGCGCGGGCGGCCTCGATCCCGTCGGCCTGCTCTGGGTACGGGTCGGGGTGCCCGAACACGGTTCGCCACGGCTCGTCCGTCGCCTCGGTCACGGTGTAGTCGGCGGTTTCCACGGGTTTCAGTCCGTCGATGGTCCCGCTTTCGTACTTGAATCTTCAGTGAGGCACGCCGAACGTACCGCCGACGCCCGCAGCACTCTCGCCGCCGCGGCGACCGTCAAATCAGGCTCTCGCCGAGCACGATCACCGAGAGGTTATTGGCGAACAGCGCGAGGCCGGCGGCGACGAGCAGCCCGAGCCACGCCTCGATGAGCAGGCCGTAGTACGGACGAACGCTCGCCGGCGTCACCCGGTAGGTCTCCATCAGTCCCCGAAAGACGACGACCGCGAGCACCGTTGCGCCGAGGTTGACGACGACGAGCACGGGGAGTGACTGCCCCAACGCCCACCGCATCAGCGGGTTGGCCTCCGCCTCGGCTCCGACGACGGCCGCGGCGTACATCGTCGTCAACAGGTCGACGGTCACGAGGAGAAACAGCGCGGCCGCCGCCCACCCCCAGTACTCCTCGACGCGCTCGGCGATCGCGACGCCGCCGGGTTCTCGCACGAGTTCCGGACGGCAGCGAGTCGTCCTAACGGTTTCGGCGCGATCCGGGGCCGCGGAGCGCGGCGCGGGTCACGGACCGCGGTACACCCACGACCCGTCGTCCGCGCTCGCGTCCTCGCCCGTCCGGTTGTCGGCGCTCGCTGCGGCGACGGCGGCTCCGGGGTCGATCCGACCGTCGACGGCGGTCTCGCGGAGCAGTCGCTCGGTCTCCGCCGGCGTGAGCCCGTCCTCGCCGGCGGCGGCGGTCATCTCGGCGACGACGCCCGCGACGGCCGGCGCGGCCGCCGAGGTCCCTCTGAGGGTCGTCCCGTCGGGGAGGCCGACCGTTCCCGCCGCGCGCACGTCGGTGTCGGCCGGGGAGTACGCCGCGAGCCGGCCGTCGGCTCCGACCGCGCCGACGGAGATGACGCCGTCGGTGCCGGCGGTGGCGGGCGCGACCGTGCTCCCGTTGGCGGCGGCGTGCGCGAGTCGGTGGCGCGCGGCGAACAGGTCCACGTGGCCGTCGCCGGGGTCGCGCGCGTGCACCGCGACGTAGTAGGAGCCGCGGGGAACCACCGCGTCGATCGCCTCCGCCCGGCCCGACCCGCGGGTCGACTTCGCTACGACCTCGTCGGGGCCGTCCGCGACGTCGCGGTACAGGTACAGGTCGTAGTCGCCCGACCCCGACCAGTACAGCCGCAGCGTCACCGCACCCGAGATCGGTCCGTCGCCGAGGCGGTTGCCCTGCGTGCCGTCGTCGTCGAACGCCAGCCACCCCGGATCGCTCGCCGCCCCGCGCCAGTGCCGCTGTGCGGCGTTTCCGCCGGAGGTGACGAAGACGGTTCCGTCGTCCGTCGCGCGCTCGGCGGCGCCGGCGATCCGGTCCATCCCGTCGGCCGTTCGCGGGTAGTAGCTCCCCGCGTCGACGATCACGTCGACCTCGTGGTCCACGAGCCAGTCCACCGCGCGCGCGTACTCGGCCGGCGTCGGCTCGTAGCCGACCGAGGCGAGATACAGCGACGATTCCGGGGCGCGCTGTGCGACGACGCTCGCGACGGCGGCGTCGTGGCCGCCGGCGTCGCGGCCGCCCGGAACCAGGCCGAACCGAGCGGTACCGGCGCGCGAGCGGGCGACCACCCGACCGTCGACGGCCGCGTCGTCGCCGAATCCGCTCCCGATGACGCCGACGCGGACGGCGTCGTCGTCGACCGCGGCGTCGACGGATCCGGAGGATCCACGTTGGAGTTCCTCGCGGTCGGACGGGGAACCGGCCGCCGGTGGCGACCCCGATCCGTCGGCGAACCGGTCGAGATCGCCGTACCCCGGGATGGCGTTCCCGCCGACGAACGCGGCGCTCTCGCGGGTCACGTCGGCGCCGACCAGGCCGGTGCCGGCGCTCGCGACGACGATAACGACCGTCAGAAGCGCCGCCGTCCGACCCACGGTCGTCACCTGTCCCGAACTCGGTCGGCGGCCACGAGCGTCGCGAGCACGAGGAGCCCGCCCGCGAGGAACGCGACGCCCGGCGAGAGCGTTCCGAGCGTCGCGCCGGCGGACCCCCCGACGGCGTCCCCGATCCGCGGCACCGTCTCCGGTCCCGACAGCGTCGCGACCGACGCGCCGAACAGCGACTGCACGAGGAGGCTCGCGCCCGCGAGCACCGCGACCGCGCCCAACAGCCCGCGAAGCGAATCCAGCAGCGAGGAGCGCTCCGACTCGCCGCCGACGGCGACGACGACGCGGTCGTCTGCCGGGCCGTACACGGTCATCTCCCGCCCCTTGACGGAGTAGCGAGTGTCGACGGACTCCACCAGCCCGGCGTCGGTGAGCTTCGAGACGTGGTGGCGGACGTTCTGGACCGAGGTGTCCGCCGCGTCGGCCAGCTCGGAGGCCGTCTTCGGTTGCTCGTGAACCGACCCGAGGATCGTCCTGGCCGTCTCCGGGGCGAGCGCGCCGATGAGATCGTCGGCGCCCTCGTCGTCGAGCCAACAGACCCGGACGCTCTCGTCGTCGGGTTCGGCGTCGTCGCCGTGTTCGGCGGCGTCGCGCTCGACGGCGTCGAGATCCGCAGCCGACGGGTCGATGTCGGTCGTCGCCGACGATCCCGTCCCCCCGGATGCGGGCGGACGCCGCGTCGACATGGCGTCGGATTCGGCGGCCCCCCCGTCGGCCCGTGCGCCGCTCGTGTTCTCCGGAGCACGGTCGGCCCCGTCCGACCCATCGGCCCCGTCGGACCCGTCCGGGTCGTCCGTGTTCGACGGGAGCGTGCCTGACATACGGGGGAGTTCTTCATAGAAGACCAAAACGTTTCGGTCCGATTTCGTCGGATCGACGGGAACCGCCGCCGCTCGGCGACCGACTGTCACTCGCCGACGGTCGATCGCCGACCGTCGGTCATCCGAGACGGCCGCCGGCCGTCGATCACCGGAGAGCATCGCCGACCTTCGCTCACCGGTGACGGTCACCGCCCCCGATCATCGACCGTCCGGTTGCCGTCGGGTGGATCCGGCCGGGGCGGGGAACCGGCCGAGGACGTACAACAGCGCCGCGAGCACGAGCACCGCCGCCACTGCGACGGCGAACAGCCGGAACACCCGGTCGAACGCGACCCCGGCGTCGGTGAGCGCGCCCACGACGCCGGAGCCGTTCGCCTCGAACAGCAGCGACGCGCCCGAGAAGACGGCGTACGCGCTGGCGCGGTCGGCCGCCGGCAGCGTCGACAGCATGTACGTGTCGACGGCGGGGAACAGCGCGTGCGCGGCGTAGCCCAGGGCCGCCGAGACGACGGCGAACGCCGCCAGCGACCCGGCGTACGTGAGCGTCACCAGCGACGCGACGAACGCGGCGTTGAGCGCGAGCAGGTACGGCACCTTCGGGAGCCGGTCGGCGAGCCGGCCGCCGAGCCAGAACGCCGGCACGCCGGCGGCGAACGCGACGGTGAGCAGCAGGTTCGCGTTCGCCGGCGTCAGTCCCTTCGAGAGCAGGTAGCTCACGTAGAAGTTGAACACGCCCTGCCAGGCGAAGCCCGCGACGGCGACCAGCGACATCCCCGCGAGCACGATCCGCCAGTGCGACAGCGCCGCGAGGAAGCTCCGCGGCTCCGCGTCGGCGACGCCGTCCCCGTCGGTCGCGGCAGCGTCGCCCTCGGGCTCGACCCCGCCGCGGGCCCGAACGACCGCGAAGAGGGCGATCGTGACGACGAGCGCCCCGCCCGCGAGCAGCCAGAACACCGCGCGCCAGTCGCCGACGCGGGCGATCGCCGCGAGCGCGAGCGCCGGGGCGACGACGCTCGCGACCTGACTGGCGGTGCCGTGGACCCCGACGGCCCTGCCGGTCCGCTCGGGGTACAGCGCGCCGATGAGCGGGATCGCGGCGACGAAGTAGCCGCCGGTGGCGAGCCCGACCGCGAACGCGCCGACCCGGAGAGCGAGCAGCGAGTCGGCCATGGCGGTGAGCGCCGCCGCAAGCGACAGCGCGATCCCGGTCGCGAGGACGACGCGCTCGCGGGCGACCCTCGTGAGCACCCACCCGATCGGGATCCTGGGGGCCGCGGTGCCGATCCACACGAGCGTCGTGACCGAGCCGACCGCGGCCGCCGAGATCCCGAGGTCCTGCTGGAACTCGGGGACCAGCGGCGCGAACGCGACCCGCCCGAAGTTGACCAGAAAGACCAACCCGCAGAGGGCGGTGAAGAGGCGCTTCGTCACGTGAACGGGTGTCGATTCGCGCGGCGGGGCTCAAGCGTTGCGGAAGCGGGAATCCGCCGGATCGAACGGCGCGAACCCGGATGACCGAACGGCACGAACGGATACGGGGCCGAGCGCGCGCGGGGACGCGCTACGTCCCCCGGCTCACTCTAGCGGCTGTGCGTAGTCGACCTGTTTCGGCCGGAAGCCCGTGTCGCGGTAGAACCGTCGGGCGCCCTCGTTCCCCCATTCGCAGGCGACTTTGAGGTGATCGCACCCGCGCTCGCGGGCGATCTCCTTCACGCGCTCGACGACCGCCGTGCCGTGGCCTTGGCCCCGGTGCTCCTCGTCGATGGCGACGTTCACGATCCGGAGATACCGCGAGTACCGCCGCGACGGGTGTCGGCCCTCCCGGAGGGTGAGAAAGCCGATCGTCTCGGAGTCGTGAACGACGAGGTAGTCCGTGACGCGGTCGTCATCGAGGTGGACCCGGAACCCGTCGTCCGGAACCTCGTCGGCGTCCGCGTAGACGAGCTCGTTCAGCTCGGAGTGTTCCTCCATCGACTTCGCGAGGTCGTGCCAGCGGTCGACGAGCGTATCGAGGTCGTCGGCGGTGGCTTCGGCGAGTTCCATATCGGGGGTGCTCGGCGCCGCCTGTTCAGGGTTCGCCCGCCGTGTCGAGGGATGTCACGGACCGGACTCGATCGATTCCCACCGACCCGGATCCAGCACGCTCAAACCCCGACCCGCCGAACCCGGAGCCACCCGACCGTGCGCGTCCTCGACTACCTCGAACTCGACTCCCAGCTCGACCGCGCGGGCATCGGCACCGCACACGACCAGCAGGTCGAGGCGCTGGAGCGCGCCCGCGCCGCCGGCGCGGACGTGGAGGTCGTCACCTCGCCGTGGGCCGCCGGCGACCCCCGCGCCGCCCTCCGCGGCGCCCTCGCCGGCCGCTCGCCGCTCTCGGACGTGGACGTGATCCACCTGAACCTCATCGGTCCTGCCAGCGTCGCGCTCGCGCGGTACGCGAAAGTGACGGACACGCCGCTGGTGCTCCACTGCCACGTCACGAGCGAGGACTTCCGCGAGAGCTTCCGCGGGTCGAACGCGATCGCGCCCGCGCTCCGGCGGTATCTCCGGTGGTTCTACTCGCAGGCGGACCTGGTGCTCACGCCCTCGGAATACACGAAGCGTCGACTGCTCGAGTACCCCGTCGACGCGCCGATCCGTGCGGTCTCCAACGGCATCGACCGCGACTCGGTCGCCGACCACGAGCGGTACCGCGAGGAGTATCGCGAGCGGTTCGACCTGGACGGCGTCGTGATGTTCGCGGTCGGGTCGGTCTTCGAGCGCAAGGGCCTGACCGCCTTCTGTGAGGTGGCGAAGCGCACCGACCACGACTTCGCGTGGTTCGGCACTGTCGACTCCGGCCCGCAGGCGTCGCCGACCGTGAAGCGGTGGACGGACGACCCGCCCGAGAACGTCACCTTCTCCGGCTGGGTCGACGACAAGCCCGGCGCGTTCGGCGCCGGCGACGTGTTCTTCTTCCCGACGAAGGAGGAGAACCAGGGCATCGTCGTGCTGGAGGCGATGGCCTGCGGGAAGCCGTGCGTCCTCCGGGACATCCCCGTCTTCCGCGAGTACTTCGAGGACGGCCACGACTGCCTGCTGTGTGACTCCCGCGCGGAGATGGTCGAGGCCCTGAACCGCCTCGCCGACGACCCCGACCTCCGGGAGCGACTCGGCGAGAACGCCCGCGAGACGGCCGCCGAGCACTCGCTGGAGCGCGTCGGCGAGGAGCTGGTCGAGACGTACGAGCAGCTCCTCGAGTCGCGGTAGGCGAGCCGACCGGAGTGTCCGAGAACCGTCGCCGTCGCCGTCGCCGGCGCTGGCACCCGCGCCGAAGACGCAAGGCATTACCCCTCGCTCCGGAAACGGCGGACGAATGCAGACCGTCGCCGCGTTCACCGACACGTACCTGCCGACGGTGAACGGCGTCACCTACACGCTGGAGTCGTGGCGCGAGGAGTGGCGCACGCGCGGCGGCCGGATGGACGTGGTGTTTCCCAGCGCGCCGGGACACGACCCCGCAGCGGGCGAGTACACCACCCGAAGCGTCGGCTTCCCCTTCTACGACGGCTTCCGGATGGGCCTGCCGGGCGTCCCCGACGCCGTCCGCGACGCGGACGTGGTCCACGCGCACACGCCCTTCGCGCTCGGTCTCTCCGGCTGGTACCTCGCGCGGCGGATCGAAGCGCCGCTGGTCGCCTCCTATCACACTCCGACCGCCGAGTACGCCGACTACCTCGCGGCCGGCCCCGCGGCCGCGGTCGTCGAGGGCGCGGCCCGCCGGTACGAACGGCGGTACATGAACGCCGCCGCCGCGGTCGTCGTTCCCAGCGAGCCCGCCGGCGAGCACCTCCGCGACATCGGCGTCCACACGCCCGTCGAGGTCGTCCCCAACGGCGTCGACACCGACTTCTTCGCCCGGCCGGACGACGACACCCTCGCCGAATTCCGCGCCGAATACGACCTCCCGGACCCGGCCGACGGCCCCGTCGTCGGCTACACCGGCCGCCACGGCTTCGAGAAGGAGCTGACCGAGATCCCGCCGGCGGTCGCGGCCGCCGACGCCGACGCGACGCTCGTGTTCGGCGGCGACGGCCCCGCCCGCGACGCCGTCGAGCGCGCCTGCGAGGAGGCCGGCGTCGACGCGCGCTTCCTCGGGTTTCTCCCGCGCGAGGAGCTCCCCGCGCTGTACGCCGGCCTCGACGCCTTCCTGTTCCCCTCGCCCGTCGAGACGCAGGGACTCGTCGCGCTGGAGGCGAACGCCTGCGGGACGCCGGTCGTCGGGGTCAACGCGGGGGCGCTCGCGGACACGGTCGTCGACGGCGAGACGGGCCATCACTACCCCCGCGGCGACACCGCCGCCTTCGCCGACGCCATCGACCGCACCCTCGCCGAGCGCGCGTCGCTGTCGGACGCGTGTCTCGACCGCCGCGAGGAGACGAGCGTCGAGCACGCGGTCGACCGACTGGCGGAGGTGTACGACGCCGTGACCGAATAGAGAGTGGGTGGTCGGCCCGCGGTCTCGCTCCGTCCGACCGCGCAGCGCTCGGCTCCCTGATTTATTTGCGGCTCGGCCCACGGACCTCGCCGTTCACGAGACCTGCGGTCTCGTGAGCGCACAAATCGTGAAGCGATCTGTGAACGCCGTTCGGCCGAGGCACTCGGTCGCTCGCTTCGCTCGCTCCCTCGTGTCTCGCTAGTCCTCCAGCGCCTGCGCGATCCGCTGGAGCTGCCGCGTCGCGTCGCGGACCTCGTCGCGGAGCTGGCGCACCTCGCGCACGAGCTCCTCGTTGCCGGCCGACTCCTCCTCGGCGCCGCGTCCGCCGGGACCGCCGCCCATCCCGCCGCCCATGCCGCCGGGACCGCCGCCGCCGCCCATCATGCCGCCCATCATCTGCGCGAAGGGGTTGCCGCCGCCCATGCCGCCGGGGCCGCCCCCGCCGCCGCCCATCATCTCCTCGGGGGAGGGCGCGCCGCCCTCGCCCTCCTCGCGCTCCTGTTCGCGTCGCTCGCGGATCTCCTCGACCCGCTCGCGGAAGGACTTCTCCTCGCCGTCGTCCCCGTCCGCGCCCTCGTTCGCGTCCGATCCCGCGTCTTCCGGGTCTTCGTCTGCCATGAATCCGGATTCGCCCCGGCGTCCGAAAAGCGTTGTTCCTCGGGGGGCGGAACCGAGCCCTCTTGTACCCCGGTCTCCGAGAGGTCCGCGTGTTCGCGGACCGGTCCGACGCCATCGCCGACGACACGCCCCACCGCGGCTACGGGGTCGCCGTCACGCCGGGCGTGAGCGGGCCGTGCGCGCTCGTGACCGGCTACGGGCCGGGAAACCGGCTACTCACGTGGCGCGACGGCGCCCTCCGCGACGTGGCCACCCCCGCCGTCGCCGACGAGGGACGCCACGCGATCGGCGCCGTCGCCGCCGACCTCGACGCCGACGGCGCCGAGGAGATCTACGTCCACAACACCGAGTCGTACGAGGGGGAAACCCGGGACACGGACCTGCTGCTCGACCCCGTCGACGTCCTCCCGGACCACGAGGACGTGCGCTGGCGCGACCTGTTCGGCCTCGCGGTCAACGCCGACCGCGGCAACTTCCGGGCCGGCCGCTCGGTCGCCGCGCTCGACCGCTACGGCACCGGCCGCTACGGCGTCTTCGTCGCCTGCTACGGCGCTCCTTCACGCTTCTACGAGCTGGGCGACGACGGCGAACTCTCGGACATGTGCGAGGCGGTCGGCCTCGAACTGGACGCCGGCGCGCGATCGCTGTACGCCGGCCCGATCGTGAGCGGCCGGATGGACCTGTTCGTCGGCGTCGAGCGCGGACCGAACCGGCTGTTCCGAAACACCTCGGGCCACTTCGAGGAGGTCGCCGGCGACGTGGGGCTCTCGGCGCCGCGGACCAACACCCGCGGGGTCACGATGGCCGACGGCGATCTCGCCGTCGGCGGCTGGGAGACGCCGAGCCGGCTGTTCGTTCCCGATTCGCCCGTCGAGGGCCCCGTCCACGCGGACGGCGGTCCGTCCCGTAGAACGTTCACCGACACAGCGCCGCCCGCGTTCGCGGCGCCGACCCGCACGCGGACGCTCGTCGCCGCCGACTTCGACAACGACGGCCGCGAGGAGCTGTTCTGCAACGCGCTGGGCGCCACGAACCGCCTGTTCCGGAAGGGACGCGCGGGCTGGACAGCGGTCGACCCCGGCGACGCCACGGAGCCGCGCGGCCTCGGCACCGGCGCCGCCGTGGCGGACTTCGACGGCGACGGCGCCCTCGAGCTGCTCGTCGTCCACGGCGAACTCGCCGCCCAGCCGCTCTCGCTGTACGGCGTCGACGGCGCCGCCGAGAACGACTGGATCCGCATCCGCCCGACGACGCAGTACGGGGCGCCCGCCCGCGGCGCCGCCGTCACCGTGGAGACGGCCTCGTGGACGCGGACGAAGGTCGTCTGTGCCGGCTCGGGCTACCTCTGTCAGATGGAGCCGGTCGCGCACTTCGGTCTGGGCGACGAGACGCCCGAGCGCGTCACCGTCCGCTGGCCCGACGGCCGCGAGGCGACGATGGAGTCGCCCGCCGCCCGGACGGAACACGAGGTCGATCACCCGATGGCCCCGCGGTTCTGACCCGGCCCTCGGACGGCTCCCGTCCCCGACCCCGTTCCCACCCTTGCGCCCGACCAGTCCCCGGCCCGTCGCGGTGACGCAACCGCTTTGGGGCGCCCCGACGCACGTCGATCCATGACCGACGACCGCGGGCCCCGGCGGGGGAAGGTCGACCGCGACGCCTTCGAGTCGGTGGTGCGGCCGAACCTCGGCGCCGACCGCGAGGACGTGCGCCTCGGGCCGACCCACGGCGTCGACTTCGGCGTCGTCGACGTGGCCGACCGCGCGGTCGTGACCGCGACCGACCCCATCTCGCTGCTGCCGGGTCTGGGCTACGAGCGCGCCGGCCGCTTCGCGCTCTCCTTCGCCCTCGGCGACGTTGCCGTCTCCGGCGTCGCGCCCACCCACTTTTGCCCCTCCTTCGCGCTCCCGAGCGACGTGACCGACGACGAGTTCGCCGCGTTCTGGGCCGCCGTCGCCGCCGAGTGCGAGGCGCTGGGCGTCGCCATCCCGACGGGCCACACCGCCCGCTACCCCGGCGCGTCGCTCCCGTGGGTCGGCGCCGCGACGGTGCTCGGCGTCGGCGACCACGACGACGTGATCCGCCCGGACGGCGCCCGCCCGGGCGACCGCCTGCTCGTGACGAAGGGTCCGGCCGTCGAGACGGCGGGGCTGTTCGCCTCGCTGTACCCCGACGCGCTCGCCGACCGGGGGCTCGACGGGGCGACGATCGACGACGCGGCCGCGCTGCTCGACGAGACGAGCGTCGTTCGCGACGCGCTCGCGGCCGCGGAAGCCGGACGGAACGGCGGGGGCTCGCCTGCGGACGCCGGCGTCACCGCGATGCACGACGCGACCGAGGGCGGCCTCCGCGGCGCGCTGTGTGAGGTGGCCGAGGCCGGCGGCGTCCGGATCGACGTGGACTCGGCGGCGGTGCCGACGAACGCTGCCGCGGTGGCGACCTGTGAGGCGCTCGACCTCGACCCCTGGGCGTGTACCACCTCCGGGACGCTCCTGCTCGCAGTCGACCCCGCGGCCGTCGACCGCGTCGTCGACGCGGTGGAATCGCGACCCACGCCCGTCGGCGTCGTCGGCGACGTGCGCGAGGGCTCCGGCGTGTTCGTCGACGGCGAGCGCGTCGAGCCGCCCGCGGAGGACGCGTCGTGGTCGGCCTACGAGCGGCTCTCAGGGACGGACTGATCTCCCGATTTCCGACCGACGGTCACTCCCCGTCGGCGGCGTCCAACCGCTCCCGGGTCGCCGCCGGGGGAAGTACCCGGTGCCGGTTCCGGCGGTGTCGGAAGTCGCGGGGGCGAGCGCGGCGGGGGACGTTTGCGTCGCCCGGGCGGACGACCACCGCCGTCGGGCGCCTCACTCGCGGGTGTACTCGGGCGCGAACATCCGCGCGGACGTCGGCGCCGGATCCCCCTCGGTGAGGTTGTACGCCGAGAGGTCGGCGTCGCTCGCGCCCGCCGCACGCAACAGGTCCTCGTCGTACGCCGAGTGGCCGGTGTACTCGGCCGGGTTGCGCGCGAGGATCGCGAGCACGGCGTCGGCGAGCACGTGCGGGGTTCGCCAGTCGTCCTCGGTGCCGAGGCCGAAGTAGCGCGTCGCCCGGGTGTCGACGGCGGTCACCGGCCAGAACGTGTTGCAGCCGACGTCGTCGGCCGCCAGCTCCTCGGCCAGCGAGAGGGTGACGAACGACATCCCGAGCTTCGACCACGCGTAGGCGGCCTTGCCGGGCGCGCGGTCCATCGCCACCGGCGGCGCGTTCGTGAGGATCCACCCGCCCTCACGCTCGCGGAGGTGCGGGAGGAACGCCCGCGAGACGAGGTAGGTGCCGCGGACGTTCACCTCCGTCAGCAGGTCGAAGCGATCGGCGGGGAGGTCCGCGACGTTCGCCAGCTGGATCGCGCTGGCGTTGTTGATCACGACGTCGATCTCGCCGAACTCGTCGATCGCCTCCTCGACGGCCGCCTCGACGGCCTCGGGGTCGCGCACGTCCAACTGGATCGCGTGGGCGTCGACGCCGCGCTCCTCGCACTGCTCGGCCGTCTTGTGGATCGTCCCGGGTAACTCGCCGCCGGGCTCGGCGGTCTTGCCGGTCGAGACGACGTTGCAGCCGTGTTCGGCCAGCGTGAGGGCGATCCGCTTGCCGATGCCGCGGGTCGTCCCGGTGACGAACGCCGTCGACCCCGAGAGGTCGGGCGCGTCGAAGGGCGGGTCGGCGCGGGCGGGTCCGGCGGGCATCGCGTCGTCGGCGTCGGGGGATGCGTCGGCCATACCGCCACCTCGGCGGGGGGATCCGAATACCTACCGCCGCGGCGGGGTCTCGTCGACGTGGCATCGCCGTCGACGTGGCATCGCCGTCGGCGTGGCGGTCGCCGTCGACGTGGCATCGCCGTCGACGTAGCATCGCCGTCGACCTCGGTCGCCGTCCGTATCCCGTCGGAGCCTCCGGACGTAGTCGGCCGCCCGTCCGGCCGTGCCCGTCTCTCGGGGGAGGGAGACCTCGTCCCCCCGGGCCCAACACCCGGCCCGGACGGGTGGTCACTCCGGGTCGGGGTCGTAGGCGTCGCCGACGCGGACCGAGAGCGCCGACGGGAGCACGCGGAAGTCCAGTCGCTCGTGGGTCGCGACCTCGCCGTCGCGGCTGAACGTGATCGGGTCGTCGCTGGCGACGTGGAGTTCGCCCGCGCGGAAGTGGGTGACGCCCTCCGTCCCCTCGCCCAGCAGGCGGTGGACCGCGGCCTCGAACGCCAGCGCCTGCGGCGGCATCCGTTCGACGACGACCACGTCGAACCGGCCGTCCTCCATGTCGGCCTGTCCGCCCTCCTCGACGAACTTCCGGGCGTTGCCGACGAGGACGCAGGTGGCCTCGCCCGTCCACGACCGCGTCGGCGACTCGACGCGCACGTCGAGCCCGTCGAACGCCATCGTCTCCCGGGCGCCCGTGAGCAGGAACGCGAGCGTGCCGAACCGCCCCTTCAACTCGTCGGGGGTCGCGGTGCTCGCGTCCGCAGGTAGCCCGGCGATACAGGAGACGAGGAACGGCTCGGCCGACTCGCCGTCGCCCCCCTCGGCGACGCCCACGTCGAGCGCGCGGGCCTCGCCGGTGTCAGACAGCTCGATCCCGTGGTCCAGCGACTCGATCCCGAGGGTCCCGGCGAGGAGGTTCGCCGTCCCCGCCGGCAACACCGACAGCGTCACGTCGCCGAGGGCGTCCGCGCGGTACAGCCCCCGGAGCGCGTCGTTGATCGTGCCGTCGCCGCCGCAGACGGCGAGCGTCGAGGCGCCGACCTCGCCGGCCTCCCGAGCCAACTCGACGGTGTGGGCGGCGCTCTCGGTCTCGGCGACGGCGAAGCCGCGCGCCTCCATCGACCGACGGACGCGGTCGGCGTGATCGCCGGTTCCGCTGTGGGGGTTGACGAGACAGCGACGCGACCCGATCTGCATACTCGTCTGGACGCCGTCGGCGCACTTCAACCCCGCGCGGCGCGTCCGGGTTCGCCGTGACCCGCGGTCAGTCCACGCGTTCGAGACTGCCGTGACCCGCGGTCAGTCGGCGCGCCTGAACACCCGGACCGTGTCGTACCCAAGGGTCTCGACGGCGACCTGGTCGAACCCCCGCGACTCGAACACCGACCCCCAGTCGTGGCGATACAGCGGGAGGCCGTCGTCCACCTCGACGATGCCGCCGTTCGCGTCGCCCTCCAGTTCCACCGTCACGAGCAGGTCGCCGGCGACGCGGGCGACCTCGTCGAAGGTCGCGGACATCTCCTCGGGGTGGACGTGCTGGAGCGTCTCCACCGAGTAGACCGCGTCGAACGCCCCGTCCCCGACCGACGGGAGCACGTCGGCGATGGCGCCGGCGTGGAACGACCCGTCGTCGGCGAGGTCGGGGTACTCCTCCCGGAGCACGTCGAAGGAGTCGGGATTGATGTCGACGCCGGCGAGGTCGGCGAACCCTTCCTCCTGGAGGTGCGCGAGGTGGCGGCCGGAGCCGCAGCCGAGTTCGAGCACCCGCGCGTCGCGGCCGACGGCGCCGCCGAGGCGGTCGGCGACGACCTCGCTCACCTCGTTGGGGCCGTAGTGCGCGTAGTACCGCGGGGAGAACTCCCCGGTGCGGTCCGCCCAGGCGTCGCGGAGGTCGTCTGCGTTCATGGGATCGAAAGGGGACGACCACGGAGAACCCTTCCGACTGCCGCCGCGCCCGACCCGACGGACGCGCGCCGAACCGACCGGCGCTGTGGCGGACAACGCCTATCCGCCTCGGGCGCCAACCTCGGACGTGTCCCGCATCGCCCGGTTCGCCGTCGCGGTCGCGGTGCTTCCCCACGAGGCGGCCCACGCCGCGGCCGCGCGGCTGTTCGGCCTCGACGCCGAGGTCGAGGTCCTGCCGGCGTGGGAGGGGGCCGGCAGGCCGCTCGGGCGGTTCGACGCCGAGGTCCCCGAGTCGACGCCGCCGACGGTCGTCCGTGTCGTCGCGCTCGCGCCGCTGGCGTACGTCGGGATCGCAGCGATCCTCGACGCCGCGTTGCCCGCCGGGTCGGACCTCCGCCTGCTCGCGATCGCGCCGCTCGCCTACTGGGCGGCGCTGTCGAACGGCGACCTCGCGGTGGCGGCCGACCCCGAGGCCGTCCGCGAGCGCGGCCGCTTCCTCGTGACAGACGAGGGGTGGAGCGGTCCGACCGCGGACGCGCTGACCGTGCTCACGACCGGCGCGGTCGCGGGGCTGCTGCTCTCGTAACCGTCCCCGACGTTCCGGCAGCCCGGGTCCCCGAACGGAACCGATTAGCCGCGCCCGCCCCTCGCCACGCACGTGTCTCAGCTTCGCCGCGTCGGCGCCGCCGTCGCCGCGGCGCTGGCGGCCGCGGGCGTCATCGACGAGTCGCGCCTGCGCGCGACGACGGACCTGGCGTGGCCGCGCATCGTCACCGGCTTCGCCATCATGTCGAAGCGGACGGTCGACCTCGCGCTCGTCGGCCTCGTTATCGGCCCGACCGCGGTCGCCGGGCTGACGCTCGCGAACGCGTTCTGGATGGCCGCGAAGTTCGTCGCCATCGGCCTCGCGGGCGGCACGGTCGCGCTCGTCTCGCAGAACTACGGCGGCGGCGACGACGAGCGGGCGTCCGCGGTCGTCCGCCTCAGCGTCCTGATCGCGCTCGCGCTCGCGGTGCCCGCGGTCGCGGCGTTCGGCCTCGCGGCCGAGCCGCTCGTCGGCCTGCTCGGCGGCGACGAAACGGCGATCGGCTACGGCGCGACGTACCTCGCGGTGGTCGCGCCCGGGCTCCTGTTCGAGTTCCTGAACCTGATCGCCAGCCGGACGTACGCGGGCGTCAGCGACACCGTCACGCCGATGGTCGTCCGCGCGGGCGGCGGGCTCGCCAACATCGCGCTGTCGGCGACGTTCGTCCTCGGGTTCGACATGGGCGTCGCCGGCGCGGCGCTGGGCACGGCGCTGGCGACGGGGCTCGTGACGGTCGTGTTCGCGTGGGGGATGACCGGCCGGAGCTACCTCCGCGGCCGCGGCGCGAGCCCGGTGCCGCTTCGCCTCCGCGGGTCCCCCCACGACCGCGAGCTCCTGGCGCAGATCGGGCGCGTGTCCGCGCCGCTGGTCGCCCGCCGCGCCGCCCAGGGGCTCGTCGTGTTCCCCCTGCTGGCGATCGCGGCGACGTTCGGCCCGGTCGCGGTCGCGGCCGTCGGCGTCGGCCGGCAGGTGCGCGCACTGCTCGGGAGCTTCTCGTGGGGCTTCTCCATCGCCGCCTCGACCCTGGTCGGGCAGGAGCTCGGCCGCGGCGACGAGAGCGAGGCCGAGGCGTACGGCCGCGGGATCACCCGGCTGTCGCTGCTCGTGTACCTCGTCGCCGCCGCGGTCGTCGTCGCCGCGGCCGAGCCGATCGCGGCCGTGTTCGTCGACGACCCCGCGAACCTGGCGCTGTCGGCCGACTTCGTCCGGGTCGCGGCGATCTCGGTCGTCGCCCTCGGCGTCGACGGGTCGATCACGGGGACGCTGCGCGGCGCCGGCGACACCCGCGTCCCGTTCGTCGCGACGCTGGCGGGCGCGTACCTCGCGGCGCTGCCGCTGGCGTGGGCCGGAACCGTGATCCCCGCGCTCGGGGTCGGCGGCCTCCTCCTCTCGCTTTTGGCGGAGACGGCGGTGCCGCTGGCGGTGAACCTCCGTCGGTTCCGCTCGAACCGCTGGAAGGCGGTGAGTCGGACGTACCGCCCGAGCGCGGGCGATTGAGTTCCCGGCCGCACCACCCTTACCCGCTCTCCGACCGCCACACCATTCACCCTCGCTCCCGTCCCGCCGCACCACCCACCCTTATGCCGACGGCCGGCACCTCCCCGCTATGCGAGTCACGGTACTGGGTGCGGGGACGATGGGCGCCGGCATCGCGCACGCGGCCGCGACCGCCGGCCACGAGGTCGCGCTCCGGGACGTCGAGGAGTCGTACGTCGAGGACGGTATCGCCGACATCGCCGACACCCTCTCGGAGGGGGTCGAGCGCGGGAAGGTGGAGCCGGCCGAGCGCGAGGCCGCCCTCGACCGGATCACCGGCACCACGGATCTGGCCGCGGCGGCCGACGGCGCCGACCTCGTGATCGAGGCGGTGCCGGAGGACATGGACCTCAAGAAGGACGTGCTCGGCGAGGCCGAGGGTCACGTCGCCGCCGACGCGGTGCTGGCGTCGAACACGTCCGCGCTGTCGGTGACAGAACTGGCGAGCGCGCTCGACCGCCCCGAGCGCCTGCTCGGCCTCCACTTCTTCAACCCGGTTCACCTGATGGGGCTGGTCGAGGTCGTCGTCGCCGAGCGGACCGACGGGGCGACCCTGGAGACGGCGCGCTCGTTCGTTGACTCCCTCGGGAAGACCGCCGTCGAGGTGCGCGACTCCCCCGGATTCGCCTCCTCGCGGCTCGGCGTCGCGCTCGGCGCCGAGGCGATCCGGATGTACGAGACGGGCGTCGCGAGCGCCGCCGACATCGACGCGGCGATGGAACTCGGGTACAATCACCCGATGGGGCCGCTGAAGCTGACGGACGTGGTCGGGCTGGACGTGCGCCTCGACGTGCTGGAGCACCTGCGCGAGGAGCTGGGCGAGCGGTTCCGCCCGCCGCAGGCGCTCAAGCGGAAGGTCCGCGCCGGCAAGCTGGGGAGGAAGACCGGCGAGGGGTTCTACGTGTGGGAGGACGGCGAGGCGGTGCGGCCGGCAGATGAGGCGGTTCGGCCGGCCGACGCGGCGAGCCCGGACGACGACGCGGGGGAGGAGCGATGACCGTCGACGCCGACGGCGACGCCGACCCCGCGGCCGTCGCCGCCGACTGCGAGTTCGTCGACTGCGCGGTCGGCGACCGCGCGGCGGGCGTCGCCACGGTCACGCTCTCGCGGCCGGACGCGCGCAACGCCCTGAACGCGGAGCTTCGCGAGGAACTGACGCGCGTCCTCGACGCCGTCGAGGTCGAGGGCAGCGACGTTCGGGTGGTCGTCCTCACCGGCAGCGACGAGGCGAAGGCGTTCGTCGCCGGCGCGGACGTGACCGAGCTGCGCGAGCGCGACATGGTCGAGCAGCGGCGCGCGAGCGAGCGGCCCCGGGTGTACGAGCGCGTCGCCGACCTCAGACAGCCGGTGATCGCGCGGATCAACGGCCACGCGCTCGGCGGCGGCTGCGAGCTCGCGCAGGCGTGCGACGTGCGGATCGCCCACGAACGCGCGACGCTCGGCCAGCCGGAGATCAACTTGGGCCTCATCCCCGGCGGGGGCGGCACCCAGCGGCTCGTCAGGCTCGTCGGCGAGGGCCAGGCGATGAAGCTGATCTGCTCGGGTGAGCTGATCGACGCCGCCGAGGCCGCCGACATCGGCCTCGTCGACGAGGTGTACGGCGACGGAGACTTCGACGACCGCGTGTACGATCTGGCGGCGTCGATGGCCGAGAAGAGTCCCGTCGCGCTGGAGCACGCGAAGAAGGCGGTACGGGCCGCATCACGGATGGGCCTCGACGAGGGGCTCGACTACGAGTCGGAGCTGTTCGTCGGGCTGTTCGCGACGCGGGACAAGGACGAGGGGATCGACGCGTTCCTCGACGATCGCGAGCCCGAGTGGGAGGGACGGTAGCGACGGAGCCTCGTTCGGGGACCGGGCGGACGCCCCCCGATCGTGAGCGGAATCAGTACCGCACCGCCGCGTCGACGATGCCGACCGTCTGCCCGACGCCGACGAGCGCGAGGCCCGCGATCCGGATCCCCGAACCGGGGACCGCGCCGGCGACGAGGCCGCCGAGGTAGACGAGCGCGCCCGCCAGCGACAGCGCGGCGGCCGTTTTGTTCACTGTCTGTGCGGTTCCCCGGGACTCGCGACCGGTGTACCACAGCGCGGGCACGGGGAGGAACGTCCAGCCGACGAGCGAGGTCGCGACCAGCGGCGACGATGCGGGGTCGGCGGCGACGAGGAGGCCGACCGTGCCCGCGAGCGTGACGGGGATCCCGGCGAGGATCACCAGTCGCCACGCCCGGAGGACCCCCGCGGCCATGTCGGACCACGAGAGGGCGACGAAGGCGACGAGCAGCACGTCCATCACGAGATGGGCGATCAGGACCGGGCGGTCGGCGACGAGTCCGAGGTGGGCGGCGATCGTGAACCCCCACGCCAGGGGGACGAGCCCGGCGGGCGCGGTCTCGCGGGTTCGCCGGAGCACGGCTACGACGCTCCGGTCGAGTCGTCCGCGTCGTCCGCGTCCTCGGCGGTGTCCGCGTCGTCCTCGCCGTCGACCCGGACCCACTCCTCCAGCGTGAACCGGTCGTACTCGGTCGACTCGATCAGCTCCCAGTCGGTCTCGTCCCACTCCGGATAGGTAGTGTCGCCCTCGTACTCGCCGTGGACGCGGCTGAGGGCCATCCGGTCGACGTGCGGCTGGAACAGCTCGTAGATCGCGCCCCCGCCGATCACGTAGGCGGTGTCGGCGTCGAGCGACTCGGCGATCGCGACCGCCTCGTCCACGTCGGCGGCGACGCGGGCCGAGTCCACCTCGACCGAGTCGACGCTGCGCGAGAGGACGATCTGTGCGGACCCCGGGAGGTCGTCGAGCATCGACTCGAACGTCGTCCGGCCGAGGATCACCGGATGGTCCGCGATCCGGTCGCGATACTGGCGTTTGTCCTCGGGGATCGAGGGCCACGGGAGTTCGCCGTCGTCGCCGATGACGCCGTTGTCGGCGACGGCGGCGACGGACACGAGTTCGACCATACGGCGACCACGGCGGCGCGCGACAAACCGCTTTTCCCCGTCCCCCGGGGTCGGGCCGTTCTGGGCGAGTCGTGTGGATCGCGCCGATCCCCTCCGAGCACTATCGCGGACCACTGGCTCCATCACGATTATGTACTCGCGGGGGCCGCGTTCACTCGATATGCAGATCGGAATCGTCGGCGTCGGCGGCGGCGGCACCGCGCTGGCGGACGCGCTGCTGACGGACGAGGGGGGACGCGCCGTCGACTACGTCGCCGACGCGGTCGCGATCGACACCGACGCGGGCGACCTCGCTGCGCTGGAACGCGTCGACGAGGACGACCGCCATCTGATCGGCGCGGTCCACACCGAGGGCGAGGGCACCGCCGGCGACGCGAACCTCGCGTCGGAGATCGCCCGCGAGGAGCGCCCGGAGCTCCAGGCGGCGGTCGACTCGCTCCCGGTCGGGCGAACGGACGCCGCGCTCGTGTGCGCCGCGCTCGGCGGCGGCACCGCCGCCGGCGTCGCCCCGGCGGTCGTCGACCTGCTCGGACAGGTGACGGGCACGCCGGTGTACGCGCTCGGGGTGCTCCCGGGCGTCGCCGAGTCCGGCGGCGACGGCGCCGCCACCGACGCGACGAGGGACGGGCCGAGGCGATCGCATGGTTCCGGCGACGGCAACGGCGACGACAACGGCAACGCCGCCGCCGCCGGCAACGGCGACGCTGACGGCCGGCCAGATCCGTCGGGCCGTTCGGGTCGGCCCGACCGCCCGCTCTCGTCCAACGCCGCGGGCGCGGTTCGCGCGCTCTCGGCCGCGAGCGACGACCTCCTGCTCGCCGATCTCGACGTGTGGCGCGCCAGCGGCGCCTCCTACGCGGCGGCGTGGCCGCGGCTGGACGACGCCGTGGCGGGGCGGCTCGGCTCGCTTCTGGCCGCCGGCGAGACGGCGGACCCGACGCCCGAGCGCGTGCTCGACGCCAGCGAGCTGACGAACACCCTCGGCGCCGGCGGCGTCACGGCGCTCGGCTCCGCGGGGGCCGAGGTGGAGAACGGCCGCCGCGAGGGGTTCGTCGGCGGCCTGATCGACCGCATCGGCGGCGCTGACGGCCCCGCGGTCGACGAGGGCGAGGCGGTGTCGGTCGCGACCAACGCCGCCCGGAAGGCGATCTCACATCAGCTCAGCCTCCCGTGCGATCTCACCAGCGCGTCGCGGGCGGCCGTCGTCTTCCACGCGCCGCCGGCGTGGCTCAGTCGCCGCGGGCTCGAACGCGCGCGCAGTCTCATCGAGGAGGGGACCGGCGTGCCCGAGATCCGCTGGGGCGACTACCCCGACCCGACCGCCGAGGAGTTCCGGGTCACGGTGTTGCTGTCCGGGATCTCGACCGCCGACCGCCTCGCCGCGCTCGGCGACGAGGTCGATCCCACGCGGCTGGAGTAACCGACGCGGCGGCCGCGTGGTCCGGAGTTCCGCCCGCGGCGACGCCGGCCGTTCCGGACGACCGAACCGACCCGTTCATGACGATCCCCGCGCGAGCGCCGTGTATGTCCACCGACGGGGACGGCGACCCCACAGTACCCATCGTCTGCGAGGAGTGCGACACCCGGACGCGCGTCCCGCTGTCGGACCTCGCCGACCAGCTGGAGCGACACAACGAGACGCGCCACGACGGCGAGGACGTCGCCGCCGTCGACCCCGCGCTCGCCGACCGGATCGCCGATCTGGTCGTCGAGGACATGGGACTGCTGGACGAGGAGTAAGGCCGGAGTCGACGAAAATCGCACTCGGCGATCAGTCGTCAGCCGCCAGGTGCGACTGGAGGTGGGCGCCGATCTGCTCGACCTCGGACTCGAACGTCTCGAGGTCGTACTCCTGTGCGTGGAGCATGCTGCTGTACCGCGGCGTGTAGCCGGCGAGGAACGACAGCTCCGTCAGCTCCTCGTCGGTCGCGCCGTGTAGTTTCGCCGCCTCGCGGTGGAAGTGAACGCAGTACGGGCACTTCAGGTTCGCCGCGACCGCGAGGTTGATCAGTTCCTTATACTTGGCCGGGATCGTCGTCTCACCCAGCGCCATCCGCTTGAACGTCGGCCACTCGTTGACCAGGTCGTCACGGTGCATGTCGCCGAAGAAGCCCGGAACCATGCCGAGCGTCTCCTCGATCTCCGTCACGGTGTCGTCGTACGAGTCCGCCGTCGATGTTGTCGCCATCTCTGTTGTCTCCGGTGACGGACTGGTCCGTCACGCGTGACCCGTGACGCGTCGCCGAGGCTTTGTTATGAGTCGAGCGGGGCTCGGTACGGTCGGTCACGGGCTGCGGTACTGTCAGCCGACCGACTCCACACGCTCGCCGATCGGGACCGCGAACCCCGATAACAGGCTCACCCTTGCGGCGGTAGGGTGTCCTTCGCCGACTCGTCGCTCGGAGGCGAACCCGTCGTCCACGAACGCGACCGTTCGCCCGGATCAGCAGCTACCGGGGCTCGGTAGGGGTCACCTGCTCCCGGAGCGCCCACGTGTCGGCCGTCGGATCCAGGTTCGAGGGCTCGGTTCCGCGGGTCGTCAGAATTCCCGCGTGATACAGCATCGCCTTGAGTTGGAACACCGTGGGCGCGTGATACACGTTCCCGTCGGTCAGTTCCGCGCGCTGTAGTTCGCCGTCAGCGTCCAACACGCGCCCCCGAACGTCGTCGTCGCCGCGGACGAACAGCTCGACCGTGAACGAGGGGTGCAGCTCGTGGAGGTACTCGACGACCTGCGGCAGCGTCGGCTCTGGGACGCCGTCCTCGTGGAGGCGCTGGAGCTCCTCGACGAGCAGTTGCGTCGCCGGATACGCGTAGACCACCCGACGGGTGAGCAGCCCCCACTTTGGCGCGATGTCGGAAAACCGCCTCCGTGACCGCTTCCACTCGTCGAAGTCGGCCAACGCGGACTCGACTGAGCCGTACTCCGCGAGCGCGAACCTCACCACTTCCCTCCCCAGCGGCGTCAACCGCACCCCGTCGGGTCGCTCCTCGACGAGGTTCAGAAACGCGGCGCCGGTGCGAGCGGCGTCGACGGCGCGAACGACGTGCTCGGAGAGCACGCGCCCCGTCTCGTCGGGGTGGTACAGCGCCAGCGGATACGCGAGGTAGTTCTTCGGGTGGTTGAGGCCGAACGACTTGTCGGCGACGCCCTGGGCGCTCGCCTGAAACCGGATCGCGGTCGTCTCGCTCGTCGTCCGGTTGCCGACGACGCGCGGCACCTCGACGGCGTCGACCGAGCCGTCGGCGTCGACGGCGAGGACGCCGACGTTGAGTTCGCGTGCGAGCGTCCGGACCGACCCGCCGATCGAGGCGACGGGCGCCGCGACGTACACGGCGTTGGCCTCGTCGAGTCGGTCGTACGCCTGGACGACGCCGCGTTCCACGTCGACGCCGCCGCGGTCGTCGTACCCCTTCGCCTCGACGGCGACGAGCGGCGGCTCCTCCCCCAGCCGGTCGACGGCTAGCAGGTCCGGATCGAGGACGCGAACGCCGACCAGGTCCGGGTAGCCCGACCCGACGCGGACGTGGTTGAACGGCGCGAGCAGTTCCGTGACGCTCGAATCGATCGCTCCGTCGGCGAGCCACCGATTCGAGGCGAACTGCGTGTCGACGACGGCGTACCCGTCGTCGGCGTCCTCCGGGAAGAGGCGGCGCTTCGTGTGCGCGAGGACCTGCGGTTCCGTCAGCGAGCGCGCCGCGCTTGCCATCGAACCCGGCTTTCGACGGCGGGGACATGAAGATTCGGCTCTCGGGAACCTCGCGAGCGGGTCGGCTCATTTCCCCCGTTCGATTTCCTCCGGCCGCTACGGGCGTGCTGAATACGGCAGCGGTTCGTCCCGGACGTACCGGGTCGGGGGGAACCGTCCATTTATCTTTCCGTCATCAGAGGTCACTACCATGTCCGACCGGCCGCCGACGAGCGTCATCCTGCCGACGACGCGGTGGACTGACGCGTGCGCGGAGTTGGCCGCCCAACTCGGGGCCGGCGACGAACTGTTGATCGTCCACGACGACGAGGACGACCCCGTCGCCGAACGGAACGACCACCCCGAGGGCGTCCGCCTCGTCGCGGCCGGTGAACCGGAGCAGTGCTCGGGAAAGGCCAACGCCATCGCTGCCGGGATGGAGGCCGCGCGCCACGACCGGCTCGTCTGGACGGACGACGACTTCCACCATCCCCCGGACTGGCTGGCGACCTTCACCGCGGACTACGAGACGTACGGGCCGGTGTCGGAGGTGCCGTACTTCGTCGGGCGAGACCCCCTTTCGGTGCTCCTCGAACCGCTGTACGCATCGGCTGGCTCGCTGGGCCTCTACCTCGGCAATCAGATCTGGGGCGGCGCGGTCGTGTTCGAGCGAACCGACATCGACGAGGCCGCGTTTCTCGACGACCTTCGGCGGACCGTCAGTGACGATGGACTCCTCATGGAGTACCTCCAGGTGACGACGGTCGGCCGGACGCGGATCGTCCCCATCGGGGGAACCATCCGCGAGGCGGTCGAGCGCCCGGTCCGGTGGACGCAGATCCTCCGGTGGCACTTCCCCGGGACCGTCGCCGGGATATGCGTCTTTTCGCTGCTCGTCCTCGTGGGTGCGGTGTCGGCTCCGTTGCCTGCGGCGGTGATTCTGACGCTGGTGCACCTCGCCGTCAACGAGGTGCTTGGCGTTCGTCGGTGGACGGCCGTGCTGGCCTATCCGTCGCTGTTCGTGTTCGTCCCCCTCCTCTTCTACGGGCTCGTCCGCCGGACGTTCGTCTGGGGCGGCCGGCGCTATCGCTGGCGCGGGAAGTTCGACGTCGAGGTCGTCGAGTAGCGATCCCACGCAGTACCCCGGCGACGACCCGCCCTGAGTCACTGGATGAGTCCCGCTTCGTGAACGAGCGCGACACGAATCTGGCGATGTGAACACGATCGTCCCGACTGATCGGGAGGGTGTTGTGTCGATCGGCGATCGATCCTCTGGAACGGGACGAGTTTGGCTGGACGCGAACACCTGAGAGATCCACTCACCCAAGCGGGCGTCGAAACGAACGCGAAATCAGGCCCGCTCGACCGGGAATCGCCCACCGTCGGGCGATTATTGTACCGAAAATCTATCGGCGCTGCAGGCTCCGGTTCGACCGTCTCACAACAGTTGCATCTACCGCTCAATACAGATATGTGCGCCTTCGATGCGATATCTCCGCTCTGTATCTTGTGAGGTAGGAATATCATCTATCAGATGTTTCAGCACACATACGCTCCTGTATCCGCTCCGGATCGTGCGTCGTCTCCTGTCTCTGTACAAATCTGTCGTGTGTCAAGAGTGAGGAGGTCTCCTGATACGACTCGAACCTCTCCTCGGCCCAATTACGAACCGTCTCGTCGTCGGTTTCGATCAGAGCGAGCGGAGCGCCCTTGTCGTCATCGATTCCAAAGTACACGACGCCATCGTTAATCCCGACAACATCTGCAATGGGTTCGTCGGCGACGAACACGGTTGCTTGGTCATCTGTGAGAATATCCGTGAACTGTGAACGGTGTGCCGGCTCGGTCATCGTTTCGACGACGTTCGGTGTGACCACTGCCTCGAACTGATGGGTACCGGTCGTGATCGCCTCCCAGTGTGCGTTCAGACACGGGACCGGGAGCGCATGTGTAAGGACCCTTGACTGCCGAGCAGTGCGCTCAAGCTCGCTCGCGCGGAGCATCGGCGCGAGCGGATTGTTCCGGCTTGGCAGCGTGACTGTTGCATCGGTGAGACAACTCAGCTCGAATGCCAGCGTGTCCGTCGAGAGCCACTGTTCGACGGTGCGCAGTTGTCGTGCGGTGTCCATCATCTCCAGTAGGTCGGTGAACTCGTCGTGAACCCACGTACCGAGTGACGTGATCCGTGCGCTCTGTCCGTGCTGGGTGATCCAGACACGCGCTTCGAAGTCGTCGAGAATCCGCGCGAGCGTCGGGCGCGAAGCATCGGTGGCATCCATCAACTCGTCACGCGTGTGCGTTCGCTCGTCGCTCAGCACCGTGAGGAGGTCGATTCGGTTCTCGGACAACGCAAGAAACGCGACGTCATCGAGTGCCGAGTTCATGTATATTGATAACACATACCACACTAAATAGCATAGGGTGACCGCCTCGCGGGGATGTCGATCGATCGGGGAAACGGCCAGATAGCTGAAACCGGGGAAGTGTACGCCACTTTCGGAATGGCCCAACAGATCGGAGCCGTCCCCGAGCAGTTCGCTGGATAGGGCCATTCTCGTCTCGAATGCTTCGTTCACACTGTGAGCAGTGTTCAGGGGATATTGCGAATAGCCTCCTCCGCCGAGATAGATGTGGAGTCCGTGACTCCGCGGAGAACCTATGGCAACAACAGTTCAAGAGAACAAAGAACTCGTTCGGCGGTTCATCAGCGAGGCGAACGCCCAGAACTACGACAAGGTGAGAGAGCTGTTCACCGCCGATTATACGCGACACGATCCGGATGCTGACGTTGCCGAACAGGGTCCGGAGCCGTTCATTACGGCACTACAGCGACTCCACGAGGCGTTCCCCGACAGCGAAGTTCTCATTGGCGAACTCATCGCCGAGGACGACCTGGTGGCGTTCGAAGGGACGATGACGGGCACGCACGAGGGCGTCTTCCGGGGTGTCGATCCGACAGACGAGAGAATGGAAATTCCCGGTACCGCCATGCACCGCATCAGGGACGGGAAGATCGCGGAAACGTGGGCCACTTGGAACTTCCTCGCCGCACTTCAGCAACTCGACGTACTCGACGAGCCGATCGCATAGCGCACGCGTGTCTCTCACCTTCTCGCTCGTGTCTTACTGGAACGCCCACGTGGTGGTGTTTCCAGGGTCCGGAACACGACAGTACTGTTCAGTGTACTTCCTCCCGGGGCACATTCTCCTGTGGATACGGGCAGTGAGCCGTCCGGCCCGTCACCCGGGCGACCGCGGCGAGAACCGGAAACAGGACACGCTGGACGGAGCGTGGCGGCCGTGCAGGAACGACCACATCCGGATACTCCCGAAGCAGCAGGAGCGTCTGAAGCAGGTTGCTGAAGCCCGAGTGATCGCCGTGGGCGTGCGCGGCGCCGAACCGCGCGGTCAGTGCCTCCCGCCACCGTCCGGGTGGAGCAACTTCGCGTCGGAAGTGAGTGGATTCTGCCTCCGTGTACGAGACGTGGGGTTCCCCCGCAGGGACGACGATCTCCTCACCCGCGTCGATGCGGTTGTCGATTCCGTTGATCTGCACGACGAGGTGTCCCTCGTGAACGACGAAACGCTCCTCCGTAGCGGGATGGTAGTGCGCTGGCGGTGGTTCTCTGTCTGCCGGCCGCCACTCGTTCCACACCAGTCTCTCATCGTTTGAGGCATCTTCGTCGAAGACGATTCGCTCGCCCGTCCCCGGATTACTGATCTCGGTTGGTAGGTGCATGACATCTGCTCGTTGTGAAGGTATGGGCTGTTGAGGAGCAGTATTCTCCAAGCGGTTCACCGACGCTCAGTCCGCCGTCTCGACGACGGCCAGTTCCACCGGCTCGTCGCCGACGACGGTCGTCGTATGCCCGCTGCCGCTCGTATCCTCCGCCAGAAGGACGCTTCCCGGCGGGAACTGCCGTCTCTCTCCGTCGCTGGCGCTGAGTTCCATCTCTCCGGCCAGTACGATCCAGTAATTACGGGCCGGGGCGACGTGTGGGTCGTTCACATCCTCGGGCCACCCAGCGGGCAACGTCACGAACGAGACGTTCTCGGCGGGTGTGGGCGAAGACATATTCACCGGCGGAGCCGGTGGAGCGATATCAGCCTTGTCGAGCGCAACCTGCTCGTCACTGAAATGCGACTCTCCATCCGCGTCGGCAGAGATCCGTGTGTAGGTCATCACTGATTCGCCTTCGTTGGGAGTGGTTGGGGACGGCATAGTCGTGGGCCGTCTCGTTCATCGGTTCGACTCACGATGATAGTATGGGGCTTACTTCGTTCACGGTAGCTTCGCTGTTCATCGTGTGAACACGCCACGAGTGAATAGAAGGCGATAGAAGTCCGCTCCTCTACAACGTGCTGAGCGGAGTTGAACGATGGTACGCTGAGATGATCACGGAGAAACTGCCCGTGTCAAGGACAACCTCGCCGCAGTCGGGCGAGTACACCCCTCGAAACTATGAGCGCCGCAGGCTCCGGTTCGACCGTCAAACGAATCGACCTTTCAGACGTGAGGCGGCCGGATTCGAGCGTTTTCGTGATCAGAATTAGACACTCGACACACTGTCCTGTGATCGGATGAGAGAGACATCGCGCAGCGTCACACGAATTGCCTGCCTCGGCAAACACAGCACGTGACTCGGCTAATCTATTATCGATCGTCGTGTAGGTGGGGTAAATCGTTTTCAGGCTCGTATCCGTACTCGATTCATGGGCCACGATAGCATACCACATCAAAATGCGGTGTCACCGATCGGTGACATCGCGTATCTCGCGCGGTCCGAACACCGGGTCCCGACACTAATCGCGCTGACGGAGCGTCCTCGGAGTCGCTCTGAACTCTGTGAGATGGGCGGCGTTTCGTCCTCCACAATGCGGCGGACGTTGGACGAGTTCGAATCCCGGGTCTGGATCCGCAAAGACGGCTACCAATACACAGCGACACGGCTCGGGGAGGTGATCGCTTCAGGAATGGAAGACCTGATCGAACAGGTCGAAACAGAGCGGAAATTGCGTGATATCTGGCACTGGCTTCCCGACGAGTTCAGCGAATTGTCCATCGAGACGTGGGAAGCGATGACGATCACTGTCGCCGAACCCGATTCACCGTACCGCCCGATCGACCGATTCGAGTCGCTTCTCACGGAGACGAACGAACTTCGCTTAATTCGTCCTGAGATTGCCTTGATGGAACCGTGCTTTGAGGTTCTCGTTCAACTGATTGACGAGGGAGTCGAGGTAGTGTTGGTGGCTAGACCAGAGAGCCATGCGTACTTTCTCTCGACGTACCCGGAGCGCAGCTCGGACATGATGCAACAGGACAATTTCACCGTTCTGGAGCACGATGCCCTCCCCCCATGTGGAACCGGTCTTCTCGATGAGTGTGTCACCATCAGCTGTTACGAACAGGACAGTGGGACGGTCCACGTATTGATCGACACCGACGTAGCGGCTGTCCGCGAGTGGGCACAGTCGGTGTGTGAAACGTACGCGTCGGAGGGTCAGCCAGTCACCCCCCCGTAAATGAAGACGACTGATGTGATCGGTTCATACCGTACCGGAATCTCGACTCGTTTTGAGGAGTTCATCTCGGCGTCGAGGCGGGGAGGTTCGATCCAAACCGTCATCGGATCGCAGGAGGTGATACTTTTCCAGTGACTGCCAGGCCAGCAGTTCCTGGCGTACTATCACAAATTAACTACAGTACCTTCCCGATCGTAGTGTCTCTGGCAGGGAGCGGAGACAAATGATTGACGACCAGCGAACATCGCACGGCATTGACCTCGAAACACTCGAAGGGTTCACCGAACACGCAGCTGCGGAGCCCGAAGCTGTCCAGCTTGGCCTCGGGGCGTCAGCAACCTACGAAGGGACGGCCGCCCATAGCTTGGCAAAGATCGAGAGCTACGAGCTCGGAGGCGAGACAATAGCCCGTGAAACGCGCGAATACACGATTCCCTACGGCGGCTGGAAGGAAGTGTTGAACGCTGGTGGGTGGATCGGCGCGACCGACCGGATGGAGCCGATTGAAGCGGCGCTGTCGGCGCTGGCCGCCTGTATCAACGTCGGCATCACGATCAACGCCGCCGCCAGCGATGTGGACATCGACCACCTCCAGACGCGCGTCCGGACCGATTTCGATCCGGCGGTTCTGTTCAGCCTCAAGGAACTCAAAGAGGCCGACTCAGCGTTCGAGAACCTAACCGCCGAAGTCGAGATAGACGGCGAGGACCTCGATCAGGACCAGATCGACGAGTGGGCACGGCGGGCACCCGTCTACACGCTCGTCTCGCTCGCTCAGGACGTCGAGATGACCGTCGCAACTCCCGCCGAGGTGGCGGGCGACGACTAACGGAGACCACCGATGAGCGAAGCACTCGACACGGACAAACTCGAACGCGAGGTCAAGTCGATGTATCGGGATGTCGCGGAGTCCTCCGACGCCGAGTTCCACTTCGAGACGGGCCACGATCTCGCGGTCCGCCTCGGGTACGACCCCGACGATCTCGACTACGTCCCGGACGCGGCCATCGACTCGTTCGCGGGCGTTGGCTACTACTTCGACTCGGCAGAGCTTGAATCAGGTGCGGACGTGCTTGACCTCGGCAGTGGCTCGGGGATGGACGCCTTCGTCGCCGGGCTACACGTAACTGAGACCGGTACGGTGACGGGCATCGATATGACTACGGAGCAAGTCGAGAAGGCCAACGACCTCGCAACGGACAACGGTTTCCACAACGTCACCTTCCGCGAAGGGTATATCGAGGATCTCCCGTTCGAGGACGCCTCGTTCGACGCGGTGATCTCGAACGGCGTACTCAACCTTTCCGCCGAGAAGAGAACGGTCTTCGAGGAGGCGAACCGGGTGCTCAAACCGGGCGGACAGCTGGCTCTCTCCGACATCGTCAGTGAACAACGGATGCCCGAGAGCATCAAGTCCGACGCGGACCTGTGGGCCGCATGTATCGGTGGTGCCGAACAGATCGGCAGCTACACGAGGCTCATCGAAGCTGCTGGTTTCTCAGTGACGGAGACCCGAGAGAACACACAGTACGAATTCCTCTCTGATCGGGCGGCCAACGCGTGCGGGAAGTACGGTGTCAAGAGCGTCACGGTCGGGGCAATAAAGTGAAGATCATGGCGACAGAACAATCAGTCACTGACGAACAGGGAGAACAGGTCCGGTTCGAGTCGCAGCTCCGAAACGGGGCGGCACTGATGGCCCTCGCCGGGATCGCGTTCGTCGGCTACGGGATCGTATTCCTCGTGCTGAATTTCGTGGGGAGTGGATTCGAACTCGGAGTCAGTACACTGGCCGGGATGACGGCCGCCGATCTCGATCCGACGGTGGCGTACTACATTAGTCACCTCCACGTCGCCACCGCTGCGTTCATCATCTCAACGGGTATCGCCGTCGCGGGCCTCTCGTGGTACGGCGTACGCCAGGGGCTCACGTGGGCGTGGGCGACGGCGATCGTCAGTGCCGTCGTCGGCTTGGCGCTCGCGTTACCGATGCATTGGACGGGAGATGCGTTCGCTCACGATTGGGTGACGCATCTCGGACCGATCTACCTGGCGACGATCGTCTTCATCGTCGGGGTCGTATTGTCGTACCGAGGAGTTCAGACTACGTAGCTGATCTCACCGAGCCCTGCCTTCATTTATGAGTTCGATATCGGGCGTCGTACTGCACACTGGTCAGGGGGTGACCCTTGGGGAGTACCTGTTTCGGGTGATCCTTCATCTACTCGTCGTCGTCGGTATCGGTGTAACCGTCCACTGGACCATCCGAGCGTTCGAAACCATTCGTTCGGGGAACGAAAGGCGGGGAAGAGTCAATGACAACGAGCCGTGACTCCCAATAGACTTCTGATGCGTCGCAGGAACCCGTGTCATCAGAACCTCGCCCCGCGGAGAAACGTGGCCACGATCTACCCGTGAACCGTCTATTACGAACGGTGAACTCCATGGGGCTGCAGGACCGTGAACCACGCCGAGACGGTCGCCTCGCTCCGCTCGGCGCTGCGACTCGTCCGGTTCAAATCCTTCCCGCGACATCGTTCGCTCCTCACTTCGTTCGTCGCAGAACGATGGGCGCTGCAGGATTTGAACCCGCGGCAACTTGGTCCGAAGCCAAGCACTCTGTCCAGACTGAGCTAAGCGCCCTCGAACGTTGCTATCCGACAGTCCCGTTTAACTCCCGCGCTTTTGTCCGCCGACCGGAGGCGAAGATATATATACAACACTCGTTAGTGACCGATCGGCGACGACGGCCACCAACGGTCGGGGCGGAGGCGGGCGGTCGGTCGGGCGTCGGTTCCATGTTGGGTTGGGTTCCGGTGTCGGGCTCTCCGCGCGGTCGCAGATCACCGCCGGAATAGTGGCACCGGATCGTTCGGGCTTCACCGCCCGAACACTCACTCACACTTCGCCGCACACGTATTCGGACGACGGACAGCGGCGACGCCGTCCCGCGTCCTTTATCCCCGACCGCCCGGTGACCGCGAACGATGAACGCGACACGGACGATCGGCGGCTACCTCGAGCTCGCCCGCGTCGGCAACGCGGTCGCCGCGGGCGTGCTCACGTTCGTCGGCTCGTTCGTCGCCGGCGGGCTCGACAGCCCGTGGGCCGTCACGCTCGCCGTGGTCGCGACCGCGGCGGCGACGGGCGCGGGCAACGCGGTCAACGACTACTTCGACCGGGACATCGACGCCGTGAATCGTCCGGACCGTCCGATCCCGAGCGGCCGCGTCTCCGCGCGTGCGGCCGCCACGTTCGCGGCCGCCCTGTTCCTGATCGCGACCGCCGCGGCGCTGTCGCTGCCGACCCTGGCGCTGGCGATCGCGGTGGTGAACCTCCTGGCGCTGCTTGCGTACACGCAGCTGTTCAAGGGGCTACCGGCGGTGGGGAACCTCGTCGTCGCGTATCTCACCGGCTCGACGTTCCTGTTCGGCGCCGCGGCGGTCGGGCCGATCGCGGCGCCGACGCCGACGCTGTTCGGGCTGGCCGCGACGGCGACGTTCGCCCGCGAGGTGGTGAAGGACGTGGAGGACGTGGCCGGCGACCGCGAGGAGGGGCTGCGGACGCTCCCCATCGTCGCCGGGGAGCGCCGGGCGCTGGCGCTCGCGACGGTCGCGATGGCGGCGGCGACGCTGGCGAGCGCGGTCCCGTACGTCGACGGCACCTTCGGCCTCGCGTATCTGGCGGTCGTCCTCCCGGCGGACGCGGCGATGCTGGGGGCGACCGCGTGGGGGTTTCGGGACCCGGGGACGGCACAGCGGTGGATCAAACGCGGCACGTTCCTGGCGGCGGCGGCGTTCGTCGCGGGCCGGGTCGCGACGGTGGTGGGATAGCCGTGGAGGCCCGTCACGTCGTCCAACCAATCATAAAGAATAATACCGGCTCACAGCAACCAAGAGGTAGTTGGATGACTCCCGGCGAGACGGAGCGAACGACGAGCCCGCGAGAGCGCGCCGTCTGCGCCGATCGGTCCGCGGGGGCACCCCATGTATGAGGTCGAGGCCCTCGGGACCGAGATCGAGCCCGGGTCGAACGTGCTTCTCACCGGGCCGCCCCTGAGCGGGAAGCGCGACCTCGCGCTCGACGTGCTCGCGGAGGGAACGCGCAACGACGAGGGGGCGATCATGGTGACGACCAAGGACTCGGCCGACCGCCTGCTCAAGCAGTTCGCCAAGCGCGAGCAGTACGAGGGCCGCCCGGTCGCCGTCGTCGACACCGTCACCCGTCAGCAGGGCGTCAACGACGTGCGCGACAGCGACCGGATCAAGTACACCTCCTCGCCGGTCGACATGACCGGCATCGGGATCAAGCTCTCGTCGTTCCTGGAGGCGTTCTACAAGGACCGTGGCATCCGGAAGAACCGCGTGATGGTTCACTCGTTGTCGACGCTGCTCATGTACTCGGACCTCCAGACCGTGTTCCGCTTCCTCCACGTGTTCACCGGTCGGGTCCAGAGCGTCGACGGGCTCGGGCTGTACTGCATCGACTCGACGGCCCACGACGACCAGACGATGAACACGCTGAAGCAGCTGTTCGACGGCATCATCGAGACCAGCGAGGACGGCGAGCCGTCGGTTCGGCTGGCGAACGCGTAGTAGTCGGGTCCGTTCGGCTTCTGTTCCGGTGGTTCTCGACCGAGGTGCTGTCGATGAGCGCCTCGCCACTACCTCGTCGAGGTCCGGTCGATATCGTCCTCGAAAGCCCCCGCGTCGCTCGCGGTCTGCGGCTCGCTGCGCGCGCTCGGTCGCTTCGCTCCCTCGCGTGCTTTCGTCGCCTCGATCCGCGAGCGACGCGGCCCCTTTCAGTCCCACCCGCCGCGACCGCACCGCAGCCACACTTACGTCGGAGCAAACTCCGACGAACTCACGTTCACTCCGTTCACGTGAGCCTCCCCAGCCGACTCGGTGCTCGCCTCCGGCTCGCACCTCGCCCCTCGCGCGCGTCCGGCGCGGACGGAGCCGCGCCGGCGCGCGCCAGAACCTGAGTTCGGCCGACGCACGAACCCTTTTGGCTCGACACGACGCAGGTATGGGTATGCCAGTCACCGACGACGACGGCCTGCGCGAACTGCTCTCGATGGATCCCGTCGCGGTCGTCGGCTGTTCGAGCACGTCCGGCAAGGCCGCCCACGACATCCCGAAGTACCTGCAGGAGCACGGCTACGAGGTGATCCCGGTGAACCCCTACGCCGACGAGATCCTCGGCCGCGAGGCGTACGACTCGCTGGCGGACGTGGAGGAGGAGATCGCGCTGGTCGACGTGTTCCGTCCGAGCGACGAGGTCGCGGGCATCGTCGACGACGTGCTCACGCGTCGCGAGGACCGCGGCGATGTCGAGGGGCTGTGGCTCCAGCTCGGCATCACCGACGACGAGGCGCTCGCGCGCGCCGACGACGCCGGTCTGCTGACGACGCAGGACCGATGCATGAAGGTCGAACACGGCCGGCTCGTCGCCTGAGAACCCGCCGCCGCCGGGCGGCCGGTCAGAACGACTCCTGATCGGTGGGGATCCCCGTCTGGTCGCCGCGGTCGTCGTAGTACTTGCGTCCGATGAACGCGTCGTCGACGAGGCCGACGAGCGTGTCGTGGAGCTCCTCGACCGACTCGTAGGTCGTCGGGTCCGACCGGTCGAGCACGGCCGCGACGGTCGTGTTCTCGCCGTTCGGCGCGTCGAGCGTCACGTCGCCGACGCGCTCGATCACGGTCTCGCGGTCTATCGGGAACGTCAGCCGGTCGGCGAACGCCTCGCGGGCCTCCGAGAGTCGCATGGACGGAGACACGCGAGTTCCGGACAAGTGTCTGGTTCCCGGGTTACTGTCGGCTAGCTACGCGGGTGACTCCGTCGTTCCCGAGACGGTCGCCGACGGCGCCTCGATCCGGACACGCCCCGTTTATCCGCGCCCCGGCCGAACCCCGGCACATGACCGGACACGCCCCGAACCGGAACGCGCTGTGGGGCCGCGCCGTCGCCGACGAGCTCGCCGCCGCCGGCGTCGACGCAGTCTGCATCACCCCCGGATCGCGCTCGACCCCCCTCACCGTCGCGTTCGCCGACCACCCCGACATCCACGTCTTCTCCCACCTCGACGAGCGCGCCTCCGCGTTCTTCGCGCTCGGCCGCGCCCGCCGAACCGGCGAGGTGACCCCGCTGGTGTGCACCTCCGGCACCGCCGCCGCGAACTTCCACCCCGCCGTGATGGAGGCCGCGAACTCCCGGGTGCCGATGCTCCTCCTGACCGCGGACCGACCCCCGGAGCTGCGCGACTCCGGTGCGAACCAGACCGTCGACCAGGAGAAGCTGTACGGCGACGCCGTCCGCTGGTACAAGGACCTCCCGGAGCCGGAGGCCGACGACCGCAAGCTCCGCTCGCTGCGCACCGATCTCGCGCGCGCCGTGTCGACCGCCGAGGGCACCCCCGCCGGGCCGGTCCACCTGAACGTCCCGTTCCGAAAGCCGCTGGAGCCGGTTGAGGTCGACGGTGACGTGCCGGCCGACCTCCCGGCGCTCGCCGCCGCGGGTCGCGACGGCGACCGCGCGTTCGTCTCGACGACCGCCGGGCACCCGATGCCCGACGACCGCGACCTTCAGCGCCTCGCGCGCGCCCTCGACG
Organism: Halobaculum roseum; assembly: GCF_019880245.1. NCBI lineage: Archaea > Methanobacteriati > Methanobacteriota > Halobacteria > Halobacteriales > Haloferacaceae > Halobaculum > Halobaculum roseum. The sequence continues at coordinate 940,032 of NZ_CP082286.1, read as the reverse complement.
CCGAGCGCGGCCTGATCGTCGCCGGCCCCGCGGACCCGCCCGGCCCGGACCCGCAGGCGGTCACCGCGCTGGCGCACGCGACCGGCTTCCCCGTGCTCGCGGACCCGGTCTCGGGCCTTCGGTTCGGCTCGTCCGTCCGGGTCGCCCCGGTCCTCGGCGGCTACGACGGCTTCCTCGCGAACGGCGCGCCCGACGACTGGCCCGAGCCGGAGGTCGTGCTCCGGTTCGGGGCCTCCCCGACCTCGAAGCCGCTGCGCAAGTACCTCGCGAGTACCGACGCCCGGCAACTGCTCGTCGACCCCGCCGGCGCCTGGCGCGAGGCCGAGTTCACGGCGACGGACCTCGTGGTCGCCGACCCGTCGCGGCTCTGTGGCGCGCTCTCGCGGCAGGTGGGAGCCGGCGGGGCCGGGGGCGCTTCCGGCTCCGACTCCGACTCCGACTCGACGACGTGGCGCGAGCGCTGGGAGGCCGCCGAGGCCGCCCACTGGGACGCCGTCGAGTCCGTCGCCGGCGACGCCGCCGGCGAGGGTCGCTTCTTCGAGGGGCGCGTGCTCGCCCACGTGGCCGAGCTCGCCCCGGAGCCGTCGACCGTGTTCGTCTCGAACTCGATGCCCGTCCGCGACGCCGACCGCTTCGCCGCCCCCGCGGCCAAGGGGCTGACGATGCTCGGCAACCGCGGCGCCTCCGGCATCGACGGGGTCGTCTCGACGGCGCTGGGCGCCGGGTCGGCGACGACCGACGACCTGACGCTCGTGACGGGGGACCTGGCGTACTACCACGACATGAACGGCCTGCTCGCGCTGGAGCGGTGTGACGTGGACGCGACGGTGGTCCTGATCAACAACGACGGCGGCGGTATCTTCCACATGCTCCCCATCGAGGACTTCGACCCGCCGTTCACGGGGCAGTTCAAGACGCCCCACGACCTCGACTTCGAGCCGACCGAGGACCTGTACGACCTGTCGTTCGCGCGCGTCGACGGCGACGACCGCGAGGGCTTTCGCGACCTGTACTGCCAGAGCGTCGCGAGCGCGGGGACCGACGTGATCGAGGTCGTGAGCGACGCGGAGGCGAGCCACCGCGTGCGCGAGGAGATCGCCGACGAGGTGGCCGAGCGCGTCGCAGACCTCGACTGAGTCGGCGGGCCGTCGCGACCCCGGGGCTCAGAAACCGATCTTTCCGACGCCGCCCACGGTGGTCGCGACGTACGCGCCGTCGGGGCCGGCCGTCGGCGTCGGCGGGTAGCCGCCGGGGAGCGTCGCGCGCCACAGCTCGGCCCCGTCGCCGGCGTCATGGGCGAACAAGGTTCGCGCGTCGCCGTCGGCGGAGACGACCGCGTCGCCGGCGCGGACGCGAGGGATCGCGAGATCGGTCGCCTCGGCGTCCCACCGTTCGGTTCCCGAGTCCCGCGCGAGCGAGACGACCCGCGACTCGGAGACGGTGTAGAGGGCCTCCGCATCGAACGGCGCGTGATAGACGGGGCCGCCGCCGTCGTACGACCAGCGCTCGGTTCCGTCGGGGCCGAGGCGGGCGACGCGCTCGCCGCCGATGTAACAGTCGCCGCGGTAGCGCACCGATGTCACGACCTCCCCGGCGAGATTCCACCGCGCGCTCCCGTCGGCCGTCGACACCACCTCCATCGTCGCCTGATCCGGCCCGGGATCGTAGCGGTCGAGGACGACGAAGGCGCGCCCGTCGCCGACGGCCGTCGCGGTCGCGCGCGCGTCCTCGGGCGCCTCGTAGCGGAAGCGACGCTCGCCCGTTTCGAGGTCGAAACAGTCGACGGCGCGGTCCGCCTCCACGAGCGCGACGCCGTCGCCGACGGCGCCGCCCATCGCGTCGCCGCTTTCGTCCCTCCACCGCTCGTCGCCGGTGGCCGTCTCGATCGCGAAGACGGCGTGGTCCCGTTCGGCGCTGATCGCGTCGTCGTTCGTCGCCACGACGACGGCGCCGTCGCCGAAGCCGATGAACGAGTGGAAGCCGGAGACGCCGGTTCCGAAGCGCCACCGTTCGTCGCCGTCGGCCGTCAGCGCGTGCAGCACGTGGTCGTGGGCGCCGGTGCCGACGCTGATCCCGACAAGCGCGTACAGCGTGCCGTCGCGCACGCGGAGGTCTGCTGTCGGTCGACCGTACTCGTAGTCGCCGTCGAGCGTGACGGCCGTTTCGAACGTCCACGCGGTCTCGCCGGTGGCCGCGTCGATCCCGACCACGTCCGTGCCGACGGCGACCGCGACGGTCCCGTCGACGAACGCCGGCTCGGAGACGAGGTCCTCGCCGAAGGCGCGCTCCCACGCGAGCGACCCGCCCTCGACCTCGATGCCGGTTCCGGGGTCGGGGGAGTCGGTGTCCGGATCCTCGGTCGTCGGGTCCCCGTTCGGGTCGTCCGATCCGTCCGTTCGGTCGTCCGTTCGTGCGGTCCCCGTGCGTCCGCCCTCGGGGCCGATACAGCCGGAGAGCCCGAGGAGCGCGCCGCCGCAGAGACCGAGCGTGTCGCGTCTGGAGGGCATCGTACGGCCGACTGCGGCGGCGACCCATGGGCTTTGTGGGGCGACGGTTTTTGAGACGGCGGCCCGGATGGTGGGGTATGGGCTCACGCGGGACCGACGAGTCGACGGAGCGACGCAAGCTTCGGCCGCGCGAGCGGACGGACGCCCTGGGGCGGTTCCTCGAGGATACGTTCGACGCCCTGGGCGAGCACGCGCTGATCGCGGTGCCGTCGCTGCTGTGGGCCGCGCTGTCGGTCCCGCCGGGGGACTCGACCGCGATGCTCGCGGGCTACGTCGCGCTCGTCGTCGGCCTCGCGGTCGTCCGCGGGAACCGCCTCTCGGGCGGCGACGGTCGCCGCGGGATCCCCCCGTGGCCCGACGGCAGCCGTCGGCCGCTGCTCGCCCGCGTCGGCTATTACAACCTCGCGATCGTCGCGATCGCGGCGCTGGCGACCGCCGGGGCGCCCCCCGGCTGGGGAGAATCCGCGGTCTCGCTGACTGTCGCGGGGACGCTCGGCCTCGCGCTCGGACTCGGCTTCCCCGTCGTCGCGGCCGCGGTCGTGCGCCTCACCGGCGGCGGACCGCGGGCCCGCCCGCAGGACTGGAACAGCCTGCGCGCCGACAGGGAACGGAACCGGCGGAGCAGGTGACCGCGGCGTCGTCGGCGATCGACCCCGACACGCGCACCTTTTTGCGGACTCCCGCCGCGCGTTCGAGCATGAGCGACAGCGACGACGCGGACCACGCGACGGACGGCGGCGGCGACGCCGGCAGCGACGCCGTCTCGGAGATATTCGACCCCGATAGGTGGGAGCCGGTCGACGGCAGCGAGGCGTTCGACGACATCACCTACCACCGCGCGGTCGACTCGCCGACCGTCCGCATCGCGTTCGACCGCCCGGAGAAGCGCAACGCGTTCCGCCCCGGCACCGTCGACGAGCTGTACGCCGCGCTCGACGACGCCCGCAAGCGGGCGGACATCGGCTGCGTCCTGCTGACGGGGAACGGGCCCTCCCCGAAGGACGGCGGCTGGGCGTTCTGCGCGGGCGGCGACCAGTCGGTCCGCGGCGAGTCGGGCTACGAGTACCGCGACGACGACGAGGCCGACGAGTCCGACGACGAGTTGGTGCGGGAGGCGAAGGCCGGCCGCCTGCACATCCTCGAAGTCCAGCGGCTCATCCGCTTCATGCCCAAGCCGGTCGTCGCCGTGGTCCCGGGCTGGGCGGTCGGCGGCGGCCACTCCCTGCACGTGATCTGTGACCTCACGCTCGCCAGCGACGAGCACGCGAAGTTCCTCCAGACGGACCCGGACGTGGCGAGCTTCGACGGCGGCTTCGGCTCCGCCTACCTCGCCAAGCAGGTCGGCCAGAAGAAGGCCCGCGAGGTGTTCTTCCGCGGGAAGACCTACTCGGCCGAGGAGGCCGTCGATATGGGGATGGCGAACGAGGCGATCCCCCACGACGAGTTGGAGGAGGTCGCCCTGGAGTGGGCCGACGAGATGACGAGCAAGTCGCCGACGGCGATGCGGATGCTGAAGTACGCGTTCAACATGACCGACGACGGGATGGTCGGCCAGCAGGTGTTCGCCGGCGAGGCGACCCGGCTGGCGTACATGACGCCGGAGGCGCAGGAGGGGCGGGACGCGTTTTTAGAAGGCAGGGAGCAGGACTTCAGCGACTACCCCTGGCACTACTAACGAACCTCTTTTGCGGGGGCATGTCCTCGCGGGCGGCGAAGCCGCCCGCTGCGGCCAGACCCCCGCAAAACCCGTTCATGCCAAAACGCCGCTCGCTCGGCCTACGGCCTCGCTCGCGGTACGACCGCTGGTGACTCCCGCACCGCTACCGCACCGAAACCGCGACAGCAACGCCACCGCGACCGTGCCGGCTACTCCCGGGGATCCCAGCCCGCGAACTCCTCCCCTTCCTCCAACTCGACGCCGAGTGCGTCGATAACGCCCGCCAGGGAGGAGTAGCCGTTCGCCAGCGACGCGACGCCGACGGCCGTCGACTCGTCGCGGGCGGCGACGAACTCGTCGTGGAGCGCGTCGTCGACCTCGCGGCCGAGGGCGGCGTGGGCGTACCGAAGGAGCAGCGCCTCCCCGTCGTCGAAGGCGTCGAAGTCGCCGTCGGCGATGGCGGCCATCTCCTCGCGGGTGACGCCCGCGTCGCCGCCGATGCGGACGTGCTGGTGCCACTCGTAGCGACAGCCGTTCTCGGCGGACGCCAGCAGGATCACGAGCTCGCGCTCGCGGTCCGGGAGGCCGCTGGACTCCCACAGCGACGAGAGGAACGCGCGGGTGCCCGCAAGCACTTCGGGGTTGTTGCCGAGGGCGGCGTAGACGTTCACGGGCTTGCCCTGCAGCTTCGAGATGACGAGATCGCGGTACTCCTCGGGTAACTCCTCCGGGTCGACGGACGGAACGCGTGCCATACGACCCCCTCATCCGGACGACGTATAGCTCTCCCCGTCGCCGCAGTGGTCTCCGCGTCCCGCAGTCCTGCCCGCCGGCCGCGCCGTCGTCGGCCCTGCCGCCGCCCGCGAAGCCCACCCTTCATACCCCGCCCGTTCCAGTCTCCGACAATGAGCACGGAGACGAGTCAGTCGGACATCTCCAGACGGCGGGCGTGGGTGATCGCCGCGCGCCCGCAGACACTGCCGGCGGCGCTGGCGCCCGTCCTCGTCGGGACCGGCCTCGCCGTCCGCGACGGCGTGTTCGCGCCCCTGCCGGCGCTGGTCGCGTTCGTCGGCGCCGCGCTGATCCAGATCGGGACGAACTTCGCGAACGACTACTACGACGCCGAGAAGGGCGCGGACACGGCGGACCGCGAGGGATTCACTCGGGTGACGGCGGGCGGTCTCATCGACCCCGCCGAGGTGAAGCGCGCGATGTGGATCGCCTTCCTCGCGGCGATCCTCGTCGGCGCCTACCTCGTCGCGGTCGCGGGCCTGCCGATCATGATCGTCGGGCTCGTCTCGGTCGCGATGGGCGTCGCCTACACCGGCGGCCCGTACCCGCTGGCGTACCACGGCCTCGGCGACGTGTTCGTGTTCGTCTTCTTCGGCCTCGTCGCCGTCGCGGGAACCTACTACGTGCAGGCGGCCGCCGCGCTGGGAGTCGACTTCCTCACGCTCGTTCCGCGGGCCGAGCTGGTCCCCGTCGCAGCGGTCGTCGCCGCCCTCCCGATCGCCGCCATCTCGACGAACATCCTCGTCGTCAACAACCTCAGGGACCGCGAGGAGGACGCCGAGACGGGCAAGAACACCCTCACCGTCCGGTTCGGCTACGGCTTCTCGCGGGTCCAGTTCGTCCTCCTGCTCGGGATGGCCTACGCGATCCCGCCGGTGTTCTGGCGCTCGACGGGCGACCCCACCGCGCTGCTGCCGCTGGCGACGCTCCCGCTCGCCGTCCCACTCACGCGGACCGTCCTGACGGAGACCGCGGGCGACGCACTCAACCCGGCGTTGGAGCGCACCGGGAAACTGCTCGCCGCGTTCGCGGCGCTGTTCGCCGTCGGGCTGGCGCTGTGACCGTCGTCGCGCTCCGGGCGTTCGCGCTCGACCTCGCGACGCCGCTGTCGACGGCCGCCGGCGACATCGAGACGCGGGAGGGGCTGCTCGTCCGCGTCGACCTCGCCGGGACGACCGGCGTCGGCGAGGCGACGCCGCTGCCGGGGTGGACCGAGTCCCTCCCCGAGTGTCGGGCGGCGCTCGAACGCGCCCGCGACGAGGGAACCCCGCCCGGGCCGGAGACGCCCGCCGCCCGCCACGCCGTCACGTCGGCGTATCGCGACGCGTTCGCCCGCCGGTCGGGACGGTCGGTGGCCGCGACGCTCGCCCGCGACGGCGACGGAGCCGACGACGCGACCGGTCCGGCCGCGTCGTCGGTGCCGGTGAACGCGACCGTCAGCGACGGGAGCGCGGCCGACACCGTCGCCGCCGCGGAGGCGGCGGTCGAATCCGGGTACCGTACGGTGAAACTGAAGGTCGGCGCGAGACCCGTGGAAGAGGACATCGAGCGGGTCCGCGCGGTCGACGACGCCCGCAACGCATCGAGGGCAGACGGCGACGCCGTCACGCTCCGCGTCGACGCCAACGGCGCTTGGGACCGGCCGACGGCACGACGCGCGCTCGCGGCGCTCGACGGCCTCGTCGAGTACGTCGAACAGCCGTTGCCCGCGGGCGACCTCGCGGGCCACGCCGCGCTCCGCGGCGTCGGCGCGCCCGTCGCCCTCGACGAGTCGCTGACGCGGTACGGCGTTCGCGAGGTGATCGCCGCCGGCGCCGCCGACGCGGTCGTGTTGAAGCCGATGGCGCTGGGGGGTCCCTCGCGGGCGCTCGCGGCCGGTCACGCGGCCGCCCACGCCGGCCTCGACGCCGTCGTCACGACCACCATCGACGCGGCCGTCGCGCGGACCGCGGCGGTCCACGTCGCGGCCGCGCTCCCCGGGGGCGACCAGCGCGCACACGGGCTCGCGACCGGCGACCTGCTCGCTGAGGACCTCATCACAACGGATCCGGTGCCCGTCGAGAACGGTCGGATCGCGGTGCCGACCGGGCCGGGGATCGCTGGCGACGCGTTCGACGAACTGGTGAAGTGACCGGTTACGGGTGGGGCGCCGTCGACGTGGGACGGCGTCGCGCGTGCGCTCGATTCAGTCCTCGACGACCTCGACCACGCCCTTCATCCCGAGGTTCCGGTGGGGGCTACAGTAGTACTTCGTGACGCCAGGGTCCGTGAACTCCCGGGAGAACGTCTCCCCCTCGGTGGCGTAGTACTCGCTCTCGAAGGCGCCGTCCTCGTCGACGACGTTGTGTCTGCTCCCCGCTCCCGTCCACTCCCAGACGACCGTCGTGCCGGGGGAGACGCGGACGGCGGCGGGGTCGAACGCGTAGCCGCGGTCGCCGGCGCCGACCGCGACGGTCACCTCGCTGTCACCCGTCCTGTCGGCGACCGAGCCGTCGAACCCCTCCGCGTCGGAAAGGTAGCCGTCGAACCGCTCGGAGCCGCCGGAGCCGTCTTCGCCGTCGTCGCCGCCGGCGGTACAGCCCGCGAGCCCTGCTGTCGCTCCGGCCGCGACCGCCGTGAGGAGCCGTCTGCGCGTCGCAGCCGGGCGAACGCGGTCGCGTCCGCCTTTGGTCGGATCGCTCATGCCCGCCCGTCGGTCCCCCACGGCAATGGCTCCACCGACTCGCGGACGCGGTGCGGTCGCGAGAACCCAACGCGGGCGCCGACCTTCGTGAACGACCGGGAAAGACTTTAGCCGGGACCGTCCTTCCGACTCGATGGCATGACAAACCTCGTCACGCACGTCGGGTCGACCGTCGAGGAGTACCCGGGGGAGACGGCCGTCTCCTTCCGCGGGACCGACATCAGCTATCGCGAGTTCTGGGGGCAGACGGCCGCGTTCGCGTCCGGCCTCGCCGAGGCGGGCCTCGAGGAGGACGGTCGCGTCGGCATCTACCTCCCGAACCTCCCGCAGTTCGTCGTCGGCTTCCACGGCACCCTGCGTGCGGGCGGGGTCGTCGTCCCGATGAACCCCCAGTACAAGGCACGGGAGATCGAGCACATGCTCTCGGACTCCGGCGCGGAGGTGGTCGTCACGATCCCGGACCTGGCGGGGTTCGTCGAGGAGGTACGCGACGACACCGACGTACACACGGTCGTCACCGTCGGCGAGTCGGTCGAGGGAACCGTCTCCTTCGAGGAGTTCTGCGGCGCGCCCGAGTTCGACACCGTCGCCCGCGGCGACGACGAGATCGCCTGCCAGCCGTACACCTCGGGGACGACCGGGACGCCGAAGGGCGTCCTCCTCACCCACCACAACCTCGCGTCGAACGCGCAGGTGTCGGCCGACCTCCTCCCGGGCGGGCTCCAACCCGACGACAAACAGATCGGGGTCCTCCCGCTGTTCCACATCTACGGCATGACGGTCGTGATGAACGCCTCGCTGTTCGAGGGGGCGGCGTACTACCCCCTGCCCTCGTGGGACGCACAGGAGGCGCTGGACCTCGTCGAGGAGGAGGAACTCACGGTGTTCCAGGGCGTCCCGGCGATGTACAACGACGTCATCAACCAGCCGAACGCCGAGGAGCGACACCTCTCGTCGCTCCGACTCTGCGGCGTCGGCGGGTCGGGCATCCCCGTGGAGGTGCTCCGGCGTTTCGAGGAGCTGTACGACGTGAACATCTACGAGGGGTACGGCCTGACCGAGACCAGCCCCGTCACCCACTTCAACCGCCCCGAGGCGGGCCGGCGCGTCGGCTCCATCGGGAAGACGCTCCCCGGCGTCGAGTCGATGATCGTCGACCACGAGTTCGAGGAGGTCGCGCCGGTCGGGGAGGGCCCCGTCGACGAGGACGAGGTCGACCTGGACGACATCACCGGCGAGGTCGTCATCCACGGGCCGAACGTGATGCAGGGGTACCACGACCGCCCGGAGGCGAACGAGGAGGTGTTCACCGAGCACGACGGGAAGCGGTGGTTCCACACCGGCGACATCGGCTACCACGACGCCGACGGCTTCTTCTACATCGTCGACCGCGAGAAGCACATGATCAACACCGCGGGGTACAACGTCTATCCGCGGGAGGTCGAGGAGTTGCTCTTCGAGCACGAGGCCGTCGCCGACGCCGCGGTCGTCGGCATCCCGGACGACCGCCGCGGCGAGACGGTGAAGGCGTTCGTCGTCCCGGTCCCGGACGCGGACGTGACGCCCGAGGAGATCAAACAGTTCTGTCTCGACAACCTCGCGGAGTACAAACACCCGCGGGAAGTGGAGTTCGTCGAGGAGCTGCCGCGGACGACGACCGGGAAGGTCCAGAAGTTCGAGCTTCGCGGGGAGTAGGCACTCACCCGCCACTCCTCCACCACCCACGGGCTCCGCGGGCGCCAGTGGCGCCCCCGATCGACCTCCCCCGAGCGCGGGGAAACGACCAAACCCCGGGGCCCCGTCGCCCCGGTATGGCCGACACGACGAAGTTCTCCGACGGCACCGTCCGACTCGAACGCGACGACGAGGGAGTCGCGCGCGTCGTCCTGAACGACCCCGACCGACGAAACGCGCTGTCGGTCGCGATGACCGACGGGATCGAGGCGGCGATCGACGACCTGGAGGGCGGCGACACCCGCTGTGTCGTGTTCGAGGGCGAGGGACCGGCGTTCTGTGCCGGCGGCGACATCGACTCGATGCTCGACCGCCAGGAGTCACAGGAGCCGGTGGACCACGCGGTGCGCCACGTGATCCAGGAGATCGGTCGGTGCGTGAAGCGGGTGTACGAGTGCGAGTTCCCGACGGTGGCGAAGATCGACGGCGCCGCGTTCGGCGCGGGGGCGAACCTCGCCATCGCCTGCGACGTGACCGCGCTCCACGAGGACGCCCAGATCGGCTTCGGCTTCCGCGAGGTCGGCCTCGCGGTCGACTCGGGCACCTCCTATCTCCTGCCGCGCCTCGTCGGCGAGAACGTCGCGAAGGAGCTCGTCTACACCGGCGAGCTGTTGAGCGCCGAGCGCGCCGAGGAGCTCGGCGTCGTGAACCACGCCGTCGGCGACGACGAGTTCGAGGCCCGCGTCTCGATGCTGGTCGATCGGATCGCCTCGGGGCCGACGGTCGCGCTGCGAACGTCGAAGCGTCTGCTGCGCTCGGAGTTCGCGACGCTGGGGGAGGCGATCGAACACGAAGCCGGCGCGCAGGCGACCGTCTTCGACACGCACGACCACGCCGAGGGGGTCGACGCGTTCACCGAGAAGCGCCAGCCGGAGTTCGAGGGGCGGTAGGGCCCGACCGACCGCGGTGCGAGAGCTGTCCGACGGCTAGTCCGCGGAGCGAAACGTAGAAGGGAGAACCCGAGAACACTGGTTGCATGGCCGAGTACACCGTGGAGTTCGTCGGCACCGGCGAGACCATCGAGGTGTCCGACAAGCAGACGATCCTGAACGCCTGCATCGAGGAGGGCATCGCGCAGGAGTACTCCTGCCGGGTCGGGATGTGTCTGGCGTGCACCGCCGAGATCGTCGAGGGGGAGGTGGCCCAGCAGGCGGCCGTCGCCCGCGCGCTCACCGAGGAGGAAGCCGAGGACTACGCGCTCACCTGCATGGCGCGCGCGCAGTCGGACCTGAAGCTCGACCGCGGCAAGTACCCGCCGAGCATCGAGGACGACGCCGCCGCGACGGCCGGCGCCGCCGCTGACGACGACTGAGGTCCGCCACAACAGTTTCATCGCCCCGGTCGGAACCCGCAGGCAGTGATACGGGATCGAGGCGTCCGGCTGTTCCCCGCGGCGCTGGCGGCGGCGGTCCTCGGTCTCGCGATCGGACACGTTCTGCTCGACGAGGACCCGTACCCGATAGAACTCGCGGAGGCGTCGATCCTCCTGGTGTTCGCCGGCGTGCTCGCGTTCGTCGCCGTTCGCGTCCGTCGCGAGCAGCTCCCGAGCGAGCGCGTGGCCCGACTCGTCGCGACGAGCCTCGGTGCCGGCGTCGTCGTCGGCGGGCTGTCCGCGGTGTACGCCGTCTCCCGCCACGCCAGCGGCGAGCCCGTCACGGAGGGGTGGTTGGTCCTCTCGATCGGCTGGAGCCTGGGGACGAGTTCGGGCGGGCTCGTCGGCTACTACGTCGAACGGGTTCGTGCCGAGCGAGCCGCCCAAGAGCAGTTGACCGGACGGCTCACCGTCCTCCAGCGGGTCCTCCGACACAACATCCGCAACGAGGTGAGCATCATTCGGGGGGTCGCCGATTCGGCCGCGGAGTCGACGGACCAGGCCGATGTCGAGTCGGACCTTCGGACGCTGATCGACCACGTCGACCGGGTCCACGAGCTCTCCGAGAAGGCGCAGACGCTCGCGGACCTGTGGAACGCCGACGAGTCCGTCGAGACGGACCTGGCGACCGTCGCGCGCGAGGAGGTGCGCCGCTTTCACGAGACGCACCCCGAGATCGATCTCCGCGCGTCGATCCCGGAACACGCCGCCGCCGTCGTCCACCCGTCGGCGGGGACGGCGATCCGCGAGACGCTCGATAACGCCGTCCGTCACAACGACGACGCGGTCGACATCACCCTCACCGTCGCCGAGGAGGGGAAGTGGACGACCGTGACGGTCGTCGACGACGGCTCGGACATCCCGAGCGAGGAGCTCGACGCGCTCGCGAAGCTGCAGGAGTTCCCGCTCAAGCACGTCAGCGGACTGGGGCTGTGGGTCATCTACTGGGTCGTGGAGCTCTCGGACGGCCGGCTGACCATCGAGAACCGCGACCCTCGGGGGGTCCGCGTCGAGCTACGGTTCCGATCGCGGCGGCACGCTCGCCGGGACCGAAACGGCGCCCGGGAGGCCGGACCCTAGCGGTTCGCCTCCATCCACTCGGCCGCGAAGTCGACCAGCGGTCGCATCCGACAGATCGTCGCCTCCGCATCGCCGACGCGGCCCCGCCACACCTCCGACCCGTGTTCGGCCTCGAACGCCGCCTCGATCTCCCGGAAGTCGTCGCGCGACTCGGGCTCGGTGAACTCGACCCACTCGCGCTCGCCGTCGACGAGCACCGGCCCGCCGTTCGTCTCGGGGTCCCCGCCGTAGTCGGCGCGGTACTCCGCGAGATGGAGGGACGTGTTCGCGTCGACGCCGACCCTGACGATCAGCGCGTCGCGCTCGTACAGCCGCGCCAGCGGCGAGTCCTCCCCCATCGGCGAGTCGTACGCGTGATCCGCCGTCACCGCCTCGGCATGGGCTCCCCACGCGGCGAAGGACGTGGTCGGATGGCGGCTGCGGCGTGCGCCGGGGTAGTCGCGCAGGCATTCCGGGATCGCGCCCATCCCCCGCGTCGGCGTCAGTTCGGGCCGGTACGGCGCCCCCTCCGCGCGGATCGTCTCGATCCAGTCGTCGGGAACGGGCGGGTTCTCCCAGTCGGCCGGGTCCGACAGTTGCGTCGAGTGTGTCGGAACCGCGAGGGTTCCGTCCTCCGTCACCGCGCCGAGCAACGCGTCGACGACCGTCGGCACGCCGCCGGCGACCCACCCGATCGCCGACAGCGACGAGTGGACGAGGGCGGTTTCGCCGGGCCTCACGCCCAGATCACGCAGGTCCGCCCGCAGCCCGTCGGTCGTCAGCGGCGCCTCGGTGCGCTCGACGACCTCGCGTTCGCTCATGCGGGGACGGCGACGCCGGCGCGGAAAAGTGCTCGGTCGGCGTGCGATCCTGTGACTACCCGACCGCGCAGTTGTTCGGGCCCAACTCGGCCTCGAACGCCTCCCCGTCGTCCATCGACTCGACCCCGAGGTTCGTCGCGACGATCCGCTCGAAGTTGGCCGGGCGCGGCGGCAGCGACGACGCGACGCGGTCGACGAACGCCGCGCGGTCGAGGCCGAGCACGTCGAGGTCGCGCAGCGCCGAAAGCGGCGCGGCGTACGTGTCGCCGCGGGCGTCGGCGGGGTCGGCGAAGTGCCCCGGCGCGACGAGGGTGTCCTCGGGGAGCGCGAGCAGCCGGTCGTGGAGCGTGTCGTACGCCCGTTCGGCGAGGTCGCGCGCGCCGTCGTCGCCCTCCTCCAGGTCCGGCCGGCCGACGCCGTTCAGGAACAGCGCGTCGCCGGTGAACAGCACGTCAGCCGCGTCGGGGTCGTCGCGGTGGAGCCGCAGGCAGGTCAATTCGCTCGTGTGTCCCGGGGCGTGGATCGCCGACACCTCGGCGTCGCCCATCCGGAGCACGTCGCCGTCGGCCAACAGCGTCGCGTCGAACTCGAGGCCGCGAACGGTCGCGCCGGCCGGGAGCACGACCTCGGCGTCGCCGCCGGTCGCCTCCCGGACCGCGCGGACGCCGCTGACGTGATCCGCGTGGACGTGCGTGTCGACGGCGAACCGGAGCGTCGCACCCATCTCGGCGGCGTCCTCGACGTAGCGGTCGGCGAACGCGCGCAGCGGGTCGACGACGAGCGCCTCGCGGTCGTCGCCGTCGTCGCCCTCGCGGCCCTCACCGCCGCCGGCGACGATCAGGTACGCGAGACAGCCCGAGGAGGGACGCTGGTACTGGATCACGGTCAGGTCGCCTCGCCTGACGAGCGGCTCCGCGAGGTACGTCCCGGCCCACGCGTCCATGCCGCCGGCGAGGTTCACCGCGTCGACGCCGGCGTCGGCGAGGTCGCCCGCGACCTCGGCGCTCGCTTTCCCCCGGCCGCAGACGACGAGGATCGGCTCGGGGAGGTCGTCGGGGAGCGGGTCGCTCGCGTCGTCCGTCGCGGCCGCGGCGACGAACTTCACGTGCGGGACGTGTCTCGCCGTCACCGAGCGGCCGTCGACGTGCCACGCCTCGAACTCGGGGCGGTCGCGCACGTCCAGCACGGACACCGGCTCGCCGTCGCGAAGCAGGCGCGCGAGCGCCGCCGGCCCGAGTTCGCCGCCGGGGTCGCCGCCGAGCGATCCCGCGTCGGCTGCGTCGCGAGCGGCGGAATCTGAACCGTCGGTCATCGGTTCCGTCCCCCCTCACTCCCGCCGCTCGAAGGCGTGTTTCACGACCTCGCTCCCGTCGTCCCACTCGAACTCGTCGTGGACGCGGTTCAGTCGCTCCCGGTACGCCTCCAGGTCCTCCGAGCCCTCGGCGCGCGCGTCCTCGTCGGTGAGGTCGCCGAGCGTGCGGCGCTCGATCGCCGTCACCTCGAACGTCGTGCCGTCGATCTCGAAGGTGTCCCCCTCGTCGGCGTATGCGTGTCCGCGATGCAGTTGCGTGACCCTCCCCTCGGCGGCCATCCGCTGGACGTGCTCGTTCGGCAGGATATCCGAGGCGTCGATGTGTGCCATACCGGATCGGTCGTGTCGCGCGGGGGAAACGTTAACGCCGCCCTCGGCGACCGATCGGCCATGGACGGCGATCGATTCCGCGAGACCGTCGAGTCTGCGAAGTCGACCGAGCTGGAGCGACTCGGCTCGAACAAGCACCTCATCGCGCTCACCGACGCGACCCTGGAGCCCGAGGCGGTGTTGCGCGCCGCGGCCGACTCCGAGCACGCCGCCCACACCACCTTCGCCGGGTGGGCGGCGGACGCGGCGGACGACGACGCGGACGCCGACGACGAGGCCGCCGCGGAACTGTTCGCGTGGCTCGCCGAGCGCGAGCGCGACCACCGCGAGCGCGTGCTCGACTCGCTTTCGGCGATGGGCGTCGAGCACGACCCCGTCGACGGCGGCACCATGCACAAGTACCTCCGGGCGCGCGAGGACCCGATCGAGCGCGTCGCCGCCGGCACCGTCGGCCGCGGACTCGTCAGCGACCGCTCGCACCTCCAGATCGTCTCCTTTTTCGTCAACGAGGGCGACGAGGGGCGCGCCGACCTGTTTCGCGATCTGCGTGCCGAGACCGAGGAGGAACTGGAGCGCGGACTGACGCTGCTGGCGGACGCCTGCGGGACCGACGACGACTGGGAGCGCGCACGGATGGTCGCCGAGTACGTCGTGCAGATCGCCTACGACGACTACGCCGACGCGCTGACAGGGATGGGGATCGACGTGAAGCCGGTGTGTTGAGGCGCGAGCGAACGCGTCCCTTCGAGGAGTCCCCGTCTCCCGAACGCGGCGGCGAGCCGCGATAGTCGTCCGGCTGGAACCGTGAGACGACTTATTGTCGACTGTGACGACGATCACGACCGCATATGTCAAATACTGCCAAGGTGATCGAGCTGGTCGGCAACTCGAACGAATCGTGGGAGCACGCCGCACAGAGCGCCCTGAACGACGCGGACGAGACGCTGGAGGAGATCAGCGGGATCAAGATCGTCTCGCAGACGGCGACCGTCGAGGACGGGCAGATAGACCAGTACAAGACCGTTCTGCACGTGTCCTTCCAGCTCAAGCGGTGACGGCGGGGCGGAACTGATCGGCGGCCGCGACCCGTCCCCGCGGGCCGTTACGAATCTCGAAACCGTCGCGGCGCGGGGGTGCACCTCCGTGCAAAACCGCACGACAGCGGCTCGATCCCCGAGCCGAGCGATTGAAGGGACGCGGCGACGGCGTATTCGGTGATGCGACACGACCACCTCCTCTCGGCGGGCCAGCTCACCCGGGAGGACATCGAGGCCGTCCTGGACCGCGCGGCCGACTTCGCCGACGACCCCGGGCTCGTCGGCGACCGCCACGCCGACCGGCTGCTCGCGCTGTGCTTCTTCGAGCCGAGCACGCGCACGAAGATGTCGTTCGACACCGCCATGAAGCGGATCGGCGGCGACACCGTCGACATGGGCTCCGTCGAGTCGTCGTCGGTGAAGAAGGGGGAGTCGCTGGCGGACACCGTCCGCGTCATCGAGGGGTACGCCGACGGGATCGTCCTGCGCCACCCCAGCGAGGGCGCCGCGAAGCTCGCCTCCCAGTTCGTCGACGTGCCCGTCGTCAACGCCGGCGACGGCGCGGGCCAACACCCGAGCCAGACCCTGCTGGACCTGTACACGATCCGCGAGCGGGCTGGGCTCGACGACCTCACGATCGGGATCATGGGCGACCTGAAGTACGGGCGGACGGTCCACTCGCTGGCGTCGGCGCTCACGAACTTCGACGCGCGGATGCACTTCATCAGCCCCGAGTCACTGCGGCTGCCGCGCGGGGTCCAGTTCGACCTCCACGACGCCGGCGCAAGGCTCAGGGAGCACACCGACCTCGACGAGGTGCTCGGCGAGCTGGACGTGCTGTACGTCACCCGGATCCAGCGCGAACGCTTCCCCGACGAGAACGAGTACCAGCAGGTCGCCGGCGAGTACCAGATCGACGCGGAGACGCTGGAGCGCGCCCGCGACGACCTCACCGTGATGCACCCGCTGCCCCGGGTCGACGAGATCGCCCCCGACGTGGACGCGACCGACCACGCCGCCTACTTCGCGCAGGCGCACAACGGCGTCCCGGTCCGGATGGCGCTGCTGGACGAACTCCTCCGCGAGGACGGGGGTGACGACCGATGAGCGACCCCGAGCGCGAGCTACGCGTCTCGAAGATCCGCAACGGGACCGTCATCGACCACATCACCGGCGGACAGGCGCTGAACGTCCTCGCGATCCTCGGCATCGGCGGCGACGAGGGGATGGGCGTGTCGATCGGGATGAACGTCCCCTCGGACAAGCTCGGCACGAAGGACGTGGTGAAGGTGGAGGACCGGGAGCTGAGCCAGGGCGAGGTCGACGTGCTCTCGCTGCTCGCGCCGGAGGCGACCGTCAACATCGTCCGCGAGTTCGAGGTCGTCGAGAAGAAGCGCGTCGAGCGCCCCGAGCGCGTCGTCGGGCTGCTCACCTGTCCGAACCACAACTGCATCACGAACCAGGACGAGCCGGTCGAGTCGGCCTTCGAGGTCGTCGACGACGGCGTCCGCTGTGAGTTCTGCGGGGAGATCGTCCGCGAGGACATCGGCGACCACCTCGCCGTTCACTGACGCCGACGGCCGCCGTCGACACCTGCCGATCTCGTGTCTTGCTCCGATTCGATCCCGGGATCGCGACCCGTCGTCAGGTATATTAATTAGTTGTATTACTAGGTAGTCACATGCCACGAACGCAGCTCGAACGAGCGCGCGCCGGCGAGGTGACGCCGACGATGGAGCGGGTCGCCGAGCGGGAGAACCGGAAGCCGGAGACGGTTCGCGCGGCCGTCGCCGACGGCGAGGCCGTGATCCCCGCGAACCACGCGCACGACGCGCTGGATCCGATGGTGATCGGCGCCGACTTCGCGACGAAGGTGAACGCCAACATCGGCGCGAGCGAGGACGCGAGCGATCCGGGCGAAGAGCTGGAGAAGCTCCACACGGCTGTCCACCACGGCGCCGACACGGTGATGGACCTGTCCACGGGCGGCCCGCTCGCGGAGATCCGGGGGTCGATCCTCGCACACTCGCCCGTCCCGGTCGGGACGGTCCCGATCTACGAGGCGGTGAAACGCGCCGGGTCGCCGGAGGACCTCACGACGGACCTCCTGCTGGAGGTGATCCGCGAGCAGGCCGAGCAGGGGGTCGACTACATGACGATCCACGCGGGCGTGCTGATGGAACACCTCCCCCTCACCGACGGCCGGATCACGGGGATCGTCTCCCGGGGCGGATCGATCCTCGCGGAGTGGATGGAGACCCACGGCGAGCAGAACCCGCTGTACGTCGCCTTCGACGAGATATGCGCGGTCCTCGGTGAGCACGACGTGACGGTTTCCCTGGGCGACGGGCTCCGACCCGGCAGCGTCGCGGACGCCTCCGACGCCGCGCAATTCGCCGAGCTGGAGACGCTCGGGGAGCTGACGGAGCGAGCGCGGGCGGCCGGCGTGCAGGTAATGGTCGAGGGGCCGGGGCACGTACCGCTCGACGAAGTGGCGGCGAACGTCGAACGGCAGCGCGAGGTGTGCGACGGCGCCCCCTTCTACGTGCTGGGACCGCTCGTCACCGACATCGCGCCGGGATACGACCACATCACCTCGGCCATCGGTGCGACCGAGGCGGCCCGCGCGGGCGCCGCGATGCTGTGTTACGTGACGCCCAAGGAGCACCTCGGCCTCCCCGACGCCGACGACGTGCGCGACGGACTGGCCGCCTACCGCATCGCCGCCCATGCCGCGGACGTGGCGAACGGCCTGCCCGGCGCGCGCGACTGGGACGACGCGCTCTCGGCGGCCCGCTACGAGTTCGACTGGCGCCGGCAGTTCCAGCTCGCGCTGGACCCCGACCGCGCCCGCTCCTTCCACGACCAGACGCTCCCGGGGGACAACTACAAGGAAGCCCGCTTCTGCTCGATGTGCGGCGCGGAGTTCTGCTCGATGCGGATCGACCAGGACGCGCGCGACCGCGACGGCGAGATGGAGCGGACCGGCCACGAGGTCGACCTGGACGCCTCGCCGGCCGCCGCGACGAACCTCCCGCCCGCGGGCACCCACGACACGAGCCGCACGCCCGCTTGGCCGCCCGACGGCGTGGGATCCGACGACGCCGAGCGGTCGACGGGGCCGGGAGACGAGCCGACCGAGGCCGACGACTGACCGGACCCTCGACAGAGTCGGGGTCCGCGAACCGCCGCGATGACGCATCGGAAACCCCTATCCCGTTCGGGCCGTCACTGTGGTCCATGAATCCGATCGATACGCTCCGCCGACCGGAGTACACCGGCGAGAACCGGTGTGGCCCGTGCACCGCGGTCAACGTCGCCGTCGTCGTCGCCGCGGCCGCACTCGCCGGGATCCGGCGGCGGTCGCTCGCCGTCCCCGTGCTCGCGGTCGGCGCGGCGCTCGTGTACCTGCGCGGCTACGTCGTCCCCGGAACGCCCGAATTCGCCCCCGACTTCGTCCGGTCGCTGGGCCTCGAAGACCGCTTTCGCCACGTCGCCCCCGACGGCGGCGACCCCGAGCGCCGTCGCGAGTCCGACGACCTCGTCGCCGACACAGATCCGGGGGAGCTGCTCGGCGCGATGTTCCGCCACGGCGTGATCGAGGAGGGCGACGGCGACGACGACGCGCTGTACCTGACCGAGGCGTTCGAGGCCGCCTGGCGCGAGGAGTTGGAGACGCTGCGTGAGGCGAGCCCCGACGACCTCGTCGAGGCGACCGCCGAGGTCGTCCCCTTCGAGGGCGAGGGCGAGCGCAAGTACGACGGCGTCTCCGTCGAGGGCGACGAGGGCGTCGTCTGGCTTCGGCCGACGAACGCCACCGGCGACGTGGCCGCCGTGCGCGCGATGGAACGCCTCGACGTGCCCGAGTCGCTTCGCGCGCCGGCGACGACGCCGCTGCGGCTGTTCACGCCCGAGTGTCCCGCCTGCGGGGGCGACCTCGAGGAGCGTACCGTCGCCGACGGCTGCTGCGGCGGGACGATGGGGATCGAGGACACGCCCACCCGGGACGTGCTCGCGTGCGTCGACTGCGGGGCTGAGGTACACGTCTTCGCCGACGACGGGACCGACAGCGACGATGGCGCCGGCAGCGGCGACGGCGACGAGGGGGTCGACGGCAACCCGGCCGACGACGGCGACGCCCACGACGCCTGACGATCGATCCCGCCGACGGACGCGGCCCAGGGCGGAAACGATTAGTGCCCGCCGCCTGAAGTGACGCATATGTCCGGAAAGTCCAAACTCGTCGTGTTGTTCGGTGTCGTCGTGCTCCTGTACGTCCTCTTCAGTTCCGACAGCGAGCCGGTCGAGGTCGAAGTCGAGACCGAAGACTGAGCACGCAGGCGGCCGCTGCCGGCGGCTGCCGGTCAATCGGCGCCCCGGCCCCCCACGCGATCCCTTCTTTCGAAACACGTACCCTCACGAGCGGCCAAGCACCCGTATGACCCAGTACGGCGTCGTCACCCGCAACGCCGAGGAGACGGAGTGGCCCGACTTCGATCTGGCCTTCTACGAGGTGAAGGACGTGACCGGCCGCTCGGCCGAGCCCCTGGAGACGGCCGTGAACATGGTGTCGTGCTTCGGGGACAACGCCGCCGCGGAGGCGACCCCCGACCTCGTGCCGGTCGACGCCGAGGGCCGGCCGGCGACGCGCGACCGGACGTACTTCGACTGGGCGTACATCTGCCCCACCCACGAGGAGTACCGCCGCGGCCTGCTGGAGATCGTCGAGGACTGCGCGGCCGTCAACGGCGACGTGCGACTCGACGACGTCGGGTTCCCGCGTGAGGGGTACTGTCGCTGTGACAGGTGTGAGCGACTGTTCGCCGAGAGCGACCACGACGAGTGGGCCGACTGGCGCGGGGAGGTGATCACCGACTTCGTCGCCGAGGCGACCGAGCGGATCCCCGGGAAGACCTACCTCACGCTGTATCCGGACCCGTATCCGGGCCACCTGTACGACCGCGCGGGACTCGATCTGGAGGCGCTTTCCCCCCACGTCGACGAGTTCGTCGTCCCGCTGTACGACACGAACTACGGGACGACCTACTGGCTGGAGACGATCGCCAAGGGGTTCGAGAGCCGGCTGGCGGATCTGGACGTGACGTTCTCCGTCGAGCTGTACGCCGTGAACGTCGACATCGACGACCTGAACCACGCCGCGGAGGTCGCCGCCGAGTACGGCGAGGACGTGTTCTTCGGATACGACGCGAGCCAGGCCGTGGCGGCGCTGCGCCGGATGAAGGCCGACGCGCGGGAGGGACGAAGCTACGGGGGCGACGAGACCGAGTCCGGTTCCGACTCCGGGTCGGACTCCGGTTCCGAGTAGCTGGCGCGCTACGACAGCGGCCCGTACGCGAGCGCCCAGATGACGACGATCGTTAGGAGGAAGACGAACCCCGCAACGCCCGCGAGAACGAACAACAGTCCGCCGGTCTCCTTCCGCTGTGCCCGATCGGTCATACCGGACCGAGGGGCCGGTGGACCATAGACTCCCCGGCGGGACCGGGACGTTCCGTCGGAACCGAGTCCCCGGCACCGACGACCGAGTCCCGGGCACATCAGTACTTGCGATCCGAGTGAGTCTTTTGAGTGGCCCTCCCGTAGGCCGCCCATGACCCTCTACGACCGTCTCTACGAGCTGTACGCGGAGTTCGACACGGAGACGCTGCGGGCGTATCGCGAGTTCGTCGACCTGTTTCCCCCGCTCGACTCCCGGGTCGCGCTCGACAACTGGGACGAGGCGAACGCCGACCTCGCCGACCGCCGCGAGCGCATCGAGCGCGCCTTCGGCGACGAGGGTGACGCCCTCGCCGAGGTCGCCGCGATGGCCGACCGCGAGTCGGCGTTCACCGCGCTCGACCTCCACGGGAAGTACGGCCGCGCACCCAACGCGCTCGTGCTCGACGTGGACGAGACGCTGCGTTCGGCGGGCGACACGGACAACGAGATCCCCCGCGAGACGCTCCACCTGCTCACCGAGTTCGCCGAGCGCGGCACCCCGCTGGTGATCTGCACGGGCCAGACCCTGGAGAACGTGAAGGGATTCCTGATACAGGGGTTGGGCAACGAACTGGTCCACTCGGGCGACGTGTCCGTCGTCTACGAGGCGGGCGCGGGCGTGTTCACTCCCGGCAGCGGCGCCGACACCAAGCGCCTCCTGTACGACGACCTCGCGAAGGACGTGCGCGGCGTCGTCGACGACGTGCGCGACGGCGTGCTCCGCGAGGCGCCCGAACGCGTCCGGCGGGGCTGTCACCTCCAGGGCAACGAGTTCAACGTCACCCTCAAGCCCAACTACGAGACCGGCAGCGACGACGCCGAGGCCGTCATCGACGAGGCGATGGTCCACCTGCTCGACCTGGTCGGCGGGGCCGCGGGCGAGCGGCTCGACATCGACGACGGCGCCGCCGCCGCGCGGGCGTACTACGCCGCGGCCGACCCGGAGATCGCCGGCGCGATCGACCGGGCGGGCGCCGCCGCCGACGGCGACGTGCCGGACACCGCGGCGACGCTGTTCGAGCGCCTCGAGATCGCGCTCTACCGCGCGGACGCCGCCGAACTCGCCGCCGCCGAGCTGCACAAGGCCGCCGGCGTCGAGGCGTCGCTGGACGTGCTCGGCGTCGACGACCCGTTCGTCTGCGTCATGGGCGACTCGAAGTCCGACCTCCGGGTGATGGAGTGGGCCGAAGAATTCGACTCGGGCGTCGCGGCCGCGCCGGAACACTCCTCGCAGAACGTGCTGGAGCACGTGCGCTCGACCGACGACCTCGTGTTCGCGCCCGGCGCCGCCTCGGACGTGCTCCGGACGATGTACGCGTGGCGCTGTCTGGCGGATCTGAACGGCGAATAAGTAGGGTACAACTCGTGTCCGCGTGCGTCCGCTGTCGCCGTGACCGACAGGAGTGAGATGGGAATGGACGCCGCAGCTACGGCGAGTGGTACCGTAGCGCGGCCAGGGAGATACCGAACACGAGCAGGAATCCGAGCGGGTGGAACAGCGCTCCGGTCGTCTCGGTCGTCCCGTCGTCGCCTCTTTCGCTACTCTTGTCGCCGGTCTGTTCCGTCGTCGACGTGTCGTCCGCGTTGGCTGCCGTTGTAGTCGGTCCCGTCGTCGGTCCGGGGGTCGTCGTTGCGGTCGAGCCGTCGGCGGTCGCGGTGTCGGTCGGGGTCACGGTGCCGTTCGGGTCCTCGGTCTCGTTCGCGGCCGGGGTCCCTGCCGTCGTCGTTCCCGTTGCGGTCGTCGGCGTGGCGGTCTCCGTGGCCGTCGTCGATCCTGCCGACGAACCGCCGCCGGTGGAGCCGCCGCTTCCGTCTTCCGTCGCGGTCGCCGTCGCGGTTCCTGCATCGCTCGTGACCTCGACCGTCGAGGTGTCGCTGACGCCGTAGTATTCGCGTGCCGTCCCGTCGAACCCCACCTCGCCGCGCACACCGCTGACGACGGTGTACTCGCCCTCATCGAACTGGTACGCATCGAACTCGGCGTAGTACGCCGTCTCGTTGATCCGCGTCGCGTTCTGCACCACCCTCGTGGAGTCGTCGCCGACGGTCACCGTGACCGACGTGAACTCCGGCGGCGAACCCTCCGGGGCGATCGTGACGTCCACTCTGAGGGTCCCGTCCGGTTCGACCGTCGACTCCGCATCCTGAGTCACCGTGTAGCCGCGGACCACGAACGGTTCGGCCGCATTGACCTCCCGTTGGTCCCCGGATTCGTTCGTGACGGCGATGACGTACGTTCCCACCTGGTAGTTTTCTGGATACGTTTCGAACGTGTCGTCGCCTGTTCCGGCCGTCGTCTCTACGAGCGTTCCTTCGCTGTCGACGATCTTGACCGTGTAGGACTCACCTGACGGCGCCTCGACAGCGTACCTCAGGATACCCTCCTGTCCTGTGCGGGCGAACTGCGTCACCTCCACGGTTTCACCCTCCGCCGTGTACGTCGTCGCCGGCACGTCGATCAGATCGACGATGTCGTCGTCGCTGATCGCGATCGAATACGCCGGGTTCGTCCCGGCGATCGCGACTGACGCGCCGGCGACGATCACCGCGGCGACGGAGACGAGCACCAGGGCGCGCCGAGACGCGTTGCCGGAGGTCATCGATCGCCTCCTCGTGCGGATTCGTGCTCGGGCGTGACGGTAGCAACCACACACAGTCTATCCAACAGGTGGCAAAAATGGCATCGGTTGCGGGACTGGTCCGGGCTGTGAGACTCGGTTGGCTCGGCGAGTTCCTGCTCATGAGTGGTCCCTGGCTCGAGCGCGGTCTCGGGAGCGGTATTGTTACGGTGTTCGGCTGAACAGGAGCGGGTAATGACCGATGCGGTGCTCCGCGGTGCCGATCTGACGATCGACCGCGGTGGCGATCGGATCCTCGACTCGGTGTCGATCACGATCCCGGCCGACGCGCGGCTGCTGATACAGGGCCCGAGCGGCGCCGGAAAGACGACCCTGTTCAACGTCCTCGGGCTGCTGGAACCGCCGACCTCGGGGACGCTGTACGTCAACGGCGAGTCGACCAGCGGACTGGGGGAACGACGACGCGCGCGGATCCGACGCGACACGATCGGATTCGTCTTTCAGGACTTCCAGCTCATCCCCGACCTCTCCGCGTGGGAGAACGCGGCGCTCCCACAGGACCATCGCGGAACACGCGATGCGGAGTGGCTGGGGGAGCTGTTCGGGGCACTTGGGATCACGGATCTCCGCGGGCAGTACCCCGCGACGCTCAGCGGCGGCGAGAAACAGCGGGTCGCGATCGCCCGTGCGCTGGCGAACAGACCGTCGGTCGTCCTCGCGGACGAGCCGACCGGGCAGCTCGACCCGGAGACTGCCGACCGCGTGCTCGACCTCCTGTTGGATATCCGATCGGAGGCCTCGACCGCGCTCGTCGTCATCAGTCACGACCGTCGACTGACGTCCCGGTTCGACGACCGACTCCAACTGGCCGACGGCTCGCTTACGGCGGTGTAGCCGTGATAGCTGGGGAGATACGCGGCGAGCGCCCGGTGGCCGGCGATGCGTGACGCGGGATTGCTCCGGCGGTGGTCGCGGCGCGACTGGCTCAGCGTCGCGGTCGTCGCCGTGACGACCGCCTTCCTCATCGGGACGGCGTTACTGTTGCTCTCGGCCGGGTCCTACACCGCGACGCTCGAGGAGGATCTCTCGACGACGGCGACCGCGTCGTATCACGATACCGCCACCCTCGAGGAGGCGGACCGGACGGGCGATCGGATCGGCGTCGCCGTCGCGAGCGTCGAAGTGAACGGGACGCGGACGCGACTCGTCGGCGTCCCGCCGGACGCTCCCGCGATCATCCAGGGGGCGTCCGTCGACTGGAAGCCTGCCAGGCTCCCCCATACGACGGACGACGCGGGGGTCGGCCCGGTCTCGTACCGTCACACCGTGCGCATCGTCGGAGCGGACGAGACGCTCGACCGGACGGTGCGTCCCGCCGAGAACGAGTCCGTCTTCCCGGGGCGATGGTACGCGGATGACCCGGCAGTGGCCGACCGACTGGGCGACGAGGGGACGTTCGTCATCGATCCGGACGGGGGCACCAAGGGGGGACACGCAACCGGGGTCGCGCTCGTCGCCGCGCTTCCGTACCTCTATCTCGGGATCCAGGACGTCCTCCGAATCCTCTCGTTGGCTGGCGTCGCCGGCGCGGTCGTGGTCGTGGTCGTCGTCTACAACGTCACGCAGATGACGGTTCGCGACCGACGCCGGACGATCCGGGTGCTCCGGTCGACCGGTGCCGACCCGCTCCGTGTCGGCGGACTCATCGCCGGCCGTGCGACAGCGATCGCGGTCGTCGGCGTCCTCGCTGGGGTCATTCTCGGTGTCGCTGCCCCGCCGGCGCTCGTCGCCGGTGCGCGGACGATCGGGCTTCCCGTTACGCTGCCCACGGGACTGACGGTCGAGAAGGTGCAGAAGATCGTCGCCCTCGGGGGGCTGCTCGTCGCTGCGGGCGCCAGTGCCGGCGTCGCAACCGCGATCCACGCAGTTCGAGGCCCACCGGCGATGCTCGCTGGGCGGGTGCGCGGCAACCGTGGACGCCGGCTCGATCGAGAAAGCGAGGATCTCGGATCCACTGCTGGGGGCGATACCGTCGGACCGTCAGCCCCCGAAAATGGATCACCGTTGGGGGCAGTGGGGCTGGTGATCCCCGAACCGGAGATACTGGACTGGCGGACGGCTCTGCCGACGGCGGCGACGCTGTCGGTATTCGTGTTGATCGTCCTGTTAGTGGGCGGGCTGGTCGGAGTGATGGCCCCGCTGACGGCGACCTCGACCGGCACGATCGCCGAACCCGGTGCGATCCATCCGTTGAACAGCCGAATGGATGCGGACTACGCGTCCAGTCTCCGGGCACAGGGCGTGGCGGCGAGCCCGGAAATCATCGCGGCGCAAGCGTCGTACGGCCGACCGTACCTCCTACGCGGGGCGAACTATAGCGCCTTCTCGCGTGTGACCGGTGCGGAATTGACCGAGGGCCGCGAACCCCTGCGCCCGAACGAGGCCGTGATCGGCGCCGACCTCGCGCGCACGCTCGACGTCGAGCGTGGCGACACGATCACTATCGGGGGGAGCGTCTCCCCGCTCGTCGACCGCGTAACCGTCGTCGGCGTCTTCGCTGCGCCTGGGGCGATGGACGACCAGTTGATCGTCCCGCGCGCGACGATCGCACCCGGCGCGACAGGCGACGAGGACACCGTACACGTGATCCGAACGGAGGCGATCGCGGCCGATACGCTGGAAGAAGCCACCGCGAGCGGCCCGCAGATGATCGTCACGCGGGTCACCGCCCCGGATTCGGCTACCGCTGGCGAGCCAGTATCCGTCGAGGTCGAGGTACAGAACGTCGGCACCGAGGGTGGCTCGCGCACCCTCGAGATCCGAACGGGCAACCGGACTCGCACGCGTACGGTCGATCTCGCCCCGGGGGAGACCGAGACGATCACGGTCACGGAACGATGGAACCGCACCGGAGCGTACCCGGTCAGCGTCGGGCCGTTCGAACGGACCGTCCAGGTGACGAGCGAAACTGCCCTCACGCTCCCGCCGGAGTTCCCCGACTCCGCGCCGCCCGGGGAGACGCTGCTCGTCCCCGCGCGAACCGCGAACGGAACCGTCGTCCCGGAGGCGACGGTGCGGTTCGGCGAGATGACGATCCCGGTCTCGAACGACGGGATCGCGACGGTTCCGCTTCCGGACGAACCGGGCGAGTATCGGGTCCGCGTGTCGGCGCCGAACCGCTCGGCCGCCACCACGACGATCACCGTCACCCCCGACGCAGCACAGGAGATCGGCGCCCGCGTCGATATCGAACCGACCACCGGAACGCCGGTGACGCGGCCGAACGTGAGCGTCTACGTCGCCAACCCGTGGGGACGGACGCTCGAACGGAATCTGACGCTGGTCATGCCCAACGGGGCCGAGCAGCGCAGCGTCACGCTCAATCCAGGAAACGTCTCCCGGATACGGATCGACCCCGAGCGCGTCGGGTTCGAGGGACGCGTCGATCCGGGAACGTACACCTTCCGACTGTTCGCTGACGGCGAGCTCGTCGCGACAGCGAGGTACACGGTCACAGGGACGAACGACGCAACGGGATCGGCGTCGCTGCCGTCGGAGGCGGGTTCCTACGCGAGCGGAACCGGCCTCGGAACCGTCATCACCCGCGTGTTCGGGAACATCCAGGTGCTCTTCGGAGGGATGGTTGCCCTCGCGGGGGCGAGCACGATCAGCGGAACCGTCGCGACGTTCGCCCGAGCAGTCCACTCGCGTCGGCAGACGGTCGGCGTCTATCGGTCGACCGGAGCGACCCGAGGACAGTTGTTGTCGGTGCTCGTCCGCGATGCCGTCCTCGTCGCCGTTCCCGCCGCACTGCTCGCGGTGGTACTCGCTGCTGCAGTGGCGTTGGTCATCTCCGAGCTAGACCTGCTCGTCGCGTTCGGCTTCCGGATAGATCTCCCCCTTGCCAGTCCCGTCATCGCCGTCGCTGTTGTCGGGAGCGTCCTGCTGGCGGCACTCAGCGTCTGCATCGCCGCGGTTCCGTTCCTCGCGGCGGCGCCATCGCGGCTGATCGAACGCGAAACGTGATCGGGATCGCGTCGGACCACGGCTGCTCTCTGTTCCGGAGTCCGATACGTGCTGACCGAATTACAACAACATTCGTACTAGTTCTCTTGCGTGATACTGTCAGTTACTCCAGTATTTTTAAGAGCGACTACTCGTATTAGTTGTCAAATGCCTTTTTGGACAGGACTCAGACGAATCGCGGTCCTGTGCGTCGTTGCGACGCTCGCGCTCTCGCCCGTCGTCGCACCGGTGTCGATCGGTCTGTCGACCGCAGCTGACGGGGGGACGACAGGGGTCTCGACAACCGAACTCCGGAGTGGTATCGGACCGACAGACATCAACGCCTCCTCCGACGGGGTGACGGCGGGATCGGACAACGTCTCAGTCTGGCAACGGTCGCCGCTCACGCTCGACACGAACGAGAACGTTTACGCAAACGGCGAGGACGTCGATACGTCTCTCGACGTCCCCACGGTTCGGGTCACGCGTGATGACGACACGGTCGAGCACCCGAAAGACCGGCTCAGCTTCTTCGAGGCCGGAAAAGAGATCGAGACGACCCTGAAACCGGGGCACGTCGGGAAAGCGGGAGTACTCGACGGACAGACAGTTCAGTACGTAGCCGTCCGTCTCGGTGACAACGAGGCCCCTGACGTCGACTCGGTCGACGACGTCTCCTCGCTGTTGGAGGACGACTCGGACGTGAGCGGGCGTATCGTCGACGAGCGGACCGGGGCGGACACGGTCACGTTCACGCCCAAGGAGTCCGGTCAGTACGCCCTCGTCGCCGTGGCGGTGGACGACGACGGCGGCGCGGGCGTCACCGGGCCGAGCAGTTCGGTCGGTCAACTCTCGGTGGACAGCCCCGTGACGGTGGTCGGCTTCGACCTCTTCCCGGTTCGGAAGGCGAACGACGGGGCGAGCGTCCACGCGTACGGTCGGCCGGCGGGGGAGAACGTGAGCGTGAAGACGAACACCTCGGCCACCTACGCGGGCGAGACCGTCCGGCACACCGTCCTCGTCATCGATGAGGACACCTTCGGCGGTCAGACCGTCGAGGCCGTCGTCGAGAACGACTCCGTCAGCGAGGTTTCGACGAGTATCGGGTCAACGAACGGGGTTACACGTATCGAACCGGACGTCTCGACCGTCGACGTTCCGCTCGCCAACCTCAGCATGAACACGACCAAGGAGCTTATTGCGGCGCTGGAGAACGAAAGCGGGAACGTCACCGTGACGACCGGTGACTCCGTGATCAACGCCTCCGTGACGAGTGTGGAGGCCGGACCGGAGACGACGGTCGACGTCGGGACGAAGTCGGACTGGCGCGGCGGGGACTACACCTACCTCTACGTCGCCACACCTACGGACGGGTCGGAAACGATCGCACGGAGCGGAACGGTCAAGATCGAAGAGGAAACCGAGGCGTACGTCACAGGCTTCGAGCTCTCGAAGGACAAGGCCGAGCCTGGCGAGGAGATCACCGTCAACGCGACCGTCTTCAACCCCGACGATGTCGAGGACGAGACGGTCGAGCTGAAGGTGGACGGGAAGGTCGTTGACACGGAGGAAATCGAAGATATCCCCAGTGACGAATACGCCTACGCCGAGTTCTCCCTCTCGCGCGACGAGTTCGGCTTCTACGAGGTATCGGTCGATAACCTCCCGTCGAAGACGCTAAAGGTCGACGAGGAAGCGAAGGTCACCAAGTTCGAGCTATCGAGCGACAAGGTCGGGACCGACGACCCGGTGACTGTGACGGCGACCGTCTCCAACCCCGGACTCATCGAGGACGAGACGGTCGAGTTCAAGGTAGACGGAACGGTTGAGGAGACCAAAGAGATCGAGGACATCCCCGGCGGAGCGGAGGCGACGGTGGAGTTCACGACCTCCTTCAGTGACGAGGGCACCTACGAGCTCGGGATCGATAACCTGGACCCGAAAACGCTCGAGGTCGATGACGAGGCGTTCACCGAGAGCTTCAGCCTCTCCCGCAGTTCGATATTCGTCGGGCAGTCAGTGACGATCACGGCGCGAGTGAGGAACCCCGGCGACCTCGACGAGAACGAGACCCTCGAGCTGTCGGTTGACGGTGAGGTCGTCGACACGAAGGAGGTCCGCGTCGACGCCGACGATACGAAGACGGTCACGTTCACCCGTCGGTTCAACTCCGCGGGAACACGCTCCATCGCCGTGGACAACTTGGACGCGAAGCAACTCACGGTCCGGCGTCGTCCGTCGCCGGATCCCGACCCTGACCCGGACCCCGATCCGGATCCCGACCCGGGTGAGGGTGAGGGGCCGCCCGACGACGTGCCGGCGTCCGACGTGACCGACACTGACACCGGGGCGACAGTCAGCGTCGACCGGGTCCGCGAGGGCGACGTGGTCGGCGTCGAGCTCGGGAACAGGACCGCCTCGAACGGGACCGGACTGACCGGGCTCGATATGCGGGTCGGGGAGAACACCACCTCGTTCCGGGTGAACGTCACGCCCCCGCAGGCCGATCCGCCGACCGACGTGCCGCCCGTGAACGAGACGACCGACGGGGCGAGCGCGATCAGCTACTTCACCGCGACGCCCGACGGGGAGGCGACCCCCGAGTTCGACGGGGTGAACTACACGTTCAGCGTCGCCGACTCCGACCTCCCCGAGGGTGTCTCGGCGGACCAGGTCACCCTGCTTCGCTACAACGAGACGGAGGAGCGTTGGAACACCCTTCCGACCGAGGCGCTCGGCAACGGAAGCTACCGCGCACGCTCGCCGGGCTTCTCCGCGTACGCGATCGGCGTGCGGAGTGGGGGCGCACAGGAGCGACCGCGGTTCGCCATCGACGAGACCGGCATCGAGTCGCGAGAACTGACCGTCGGTGAGGAGACCACGGTCACCGCGACGATCAGCAACGACGGGAACGCCAGCGGGACGTTCACCGCGAACCTCTCGGTGGACGGGCAGGTGATCGACGCACGCGAGGTGACCGTCGGCGCCGGCGAAACGGAGTCGGTCGAGTTCACCGTCGGCTTCGACGAGCCGGGCACGTACGACGTGGCGGTCAACGACGAGCCCGTCGCCTCGGTGACGGTCGAGGACGCTCAGCAGGACACCGCGACCCCGCCGTCCGGCGACGGCCCGACGCCGGGCACGCCTGTCGACGAGCCGGCCGGCGTCCCGCTGTGGCTCTCCCTGGGGCTGCTCGCGCTGTTCGTCGTCATCGCCGGGTTCGCCGTGTACCGCGCGCGGACCGGATCCGGGTCCGACCCGCTCGACGACGAGGAGTAGTTCACTCCTCGCGGTCGGGCCGATCGCTTTTCACCCATGGTTCTGTCGGGACGGTCCGCTCCCCGTCCTCAGTACTATACATTCCGGGATTCAATTTTGATAAACTGATGGTGTCCCTTTTCAGTAGCATCGGCGTTCCGCCGGTATGGACGGAAGCGGCGCCGCCGAAACACGGGCGGACATCGCGCTGTTGGCGCTTCCGGCGGTGGCGATGCTGGCGGTGTATCCGCTTCCCGAGCCGGTGAAACGGTCGTTCGCGCTTACGTACACGGACCCGACCGTCGTGACCGCTTTCACCGCCCACTTCGTTCACCTCGGGGGCGAACACCTGATCGCGAACCTGATCGCGTACCTGCTGGTCGTGGGGGTGGCGTATCAACTCGCGAGAATTCAACGGTCGCTCCCGCAGTTCCGGGTGCTGTTCGTCGCGACGCTGGTCGGGGTCCCGTTCGCGCTGTCGGGGCTCAACGTCGCGTTGGTCCGCCCGCGCGTTGGGTTCGGTTTCTCCGGGGTCCTCGCCGGGTTCTTCGGCGTGCTCTCGCTCACGCTGTCGGGGTACGTGCGCCGGGCGCTGCGCGTCGACCTGGCGCGGGGGTGGGACTCGCTGCCGTACTTCGCCGACCTCTCGCTCATCGGGCTCGTGCTGGTGTGGCGCGCGCCCGGCACGTGGGTCGTGGCGGTGACCGCGGGGGTCGTCACCGCCGCGTACGGCGGTCGGCTGTACACGAGCCTCCGACGCACCGAGTCGCTGTGGCACGACTGGGTGTTGCGACCGGGGTACGCGGAGCTGGGCGTGTTGGGCGGGGCGCTCGTCCTCGCGTTCCCGCTGCTCGCGTTCCCGCCCTCGGCCGGCGGCGACGGATCGGTGGTGAACTTCTACGCGCACTTCCTCGGGTTCAGTCTCACGGCGATCGCGGGCTACCTTCTCCCGCCGATCGACGGGGTCGAGACGCCGGTCCCGACGGCCTGATCGGCCGCCGTCGGTTCGGCCGCACCGACACGTTAGTAAGCGCCGGGGCGGACGGTTCCTGTACAGATGACGACACGCCGGCGCGCACGGTTCGTCCGCGCACAGATGGCGTGGATGCTGGGGGCCACACTCGTGCTCGTCCTGCTTGGGTCGCTCAGCCTCGAACTCGCGTTCGTCGTGTCGTTGATCGGGTTCCTCGTCGTCACCGAGCTGACGGCTCCGTTCGCCGTCACCCCCGACTGGCGTCGGCGACTCGTGTGGATCATCGCGCTCGGCCTCGCAGTGTTCGGGTACGTGGTGATCCGTCGGATCCTCGCGATCCTGCCGCCGGGGGTGATCTGACGTGCGTCTCGGTCCGATCGAGCTGAACTACCCCCGCGCGCTTTTGGCTGGCCTCGTCGCCGTCCTCGTCGTCGCCGTGGCGTTCGCCGGGGGGACCTCCGCGGCCGCGTTCGGGTCGTACAACCCCGCGTGGGACGGCGCCTCCCAGCTCCGAGCGGTGGGCGAGAACGCCGGCGCCGAGGTAACGGTGCTCACGAACGCCTCGGAGTACGATGCCGTCGACCCCGACGGCACCGTCGCGGTCGTCCTCTCGCCGGACCGCCCCTACACCGCGGCCGAGCGCGACCGCCTGCGGCGGTTCGTCGAGCGCGGCGGCACGCTGGTCGTCGCCGAGGACTTCGGCGACCACGGGAACGCGCTGCTGGCCGGAACGGGGTCGTCGCTCCGGGTCGACGGCCGGACGCTCCGGGACGAGCGCGAGTACTACCGGTCGCCCGCGCTGCCGGTCGCGCCGACCGTCACCGACCACCCGCTGACGGCCGGCGTCGACCGACTGACGCTCAACCACGGCACGACGGTCGTGCCCGCGTCGTCGGCGAACGCCTCGACCGTCGCGGGGACGAACGCGACGGTGCTCGCGAACTCCTCGCGGTTCTCGTATCTCGACGGCGACGGCGACGCCGAACTCGACGACGACGAGCGACTGCGTGCGCGCCCCGTCGCGGCGGTCGAGCCCGTCGGCGACGGACGGGTGGTCGTCGTCTCCGACCCGAGCGCGTTCATCAACGCGATGCTGGAGCGACCGAACAATCGACGGTTCGCGGCGGCGGTGTTCGGCGCACACGACCGCGTCCTGCTCGACTACTCGCACACGGCGGGCCAGCCGCCGCTTGCCGCCCTCGCGCTCGCGCTGCGAAAGTCGTCGCTCGCGACGGCGCTCGTCGGCGCCGGACTGCTCGCGGGCGTCGGTCTCTGGACCCGGCGGCCGTGGACCGGACGCTCGTGGGCCGGACGTTCGTTGGCTCGGCTCCCGTGGGTCGGGCGTCGAGGGGACGACCGGAGCCGGAGCGGACCGGGATCGGGGCCGGCCGCCGACCACGAGGCCCCCGTCGACGAGGGGACGTACGCGGCGTCGCTCGCGACGCGACACCCTGATTGGGACGCCGCCAAGATCCGTCGCGTAATGACAGCGGTTTTACCACGCGACACCGAGGATTCCGAGGATGAGTGATGCCGCCGACGCCCCGGCCGCGGTGTACGAGGCGATCCGCGAGGAGGCCGGTCGCGTGCTTATCGGCAACGAGGAGGTGCTCGAGGGGATCACGATCTCGTTGCTGACGCGGGGACACGTGCTGCTCGAAGGGGTTCCCGGCGTCGCGAAGACGACGATCGCCAACCTCGTCGCGCGGTCGACCGGGCTGGAGTTCACCCGACTCCAGATGACGCCGGATCTGCTCCCGGCCGACATCACGGGGTCACACGTCTACCGAGAGAACACCGGCACCTTCGAGCTGAACAAGGGTCCCGTGTTCGCCAACCTCGTCGTCGCCGACGAGATCAACCGCGCGACGCCCAAGACCCAGTCGGCGCTGCTGGAGGCGATGCAGGAGCGCAGCGTCACGATCGAGGGACAGACGCTCTCGCTGCCGGACCCGTTCATCGTCATCGCGACGCAGAACCCGATCGAAATGGAGGGCGTGTTCGAGCTTCCGGAGGCCCAGCGGGACCGCTTCCAGTTCAAGCTCCGCGTCGACCTCCCCGACCGCGACGACGAGCGGGAGCTGCTCGACCGGTTCGACGAGGACCCCGACCTGGGGCCCGACCGGGTGGAGCGCGTCGTCGACGACGACGACCTGGCTGCCGCCCGGGAGGCGGTCACGGAGGTCCACGTCTCCGAGGGCGTTCGCGAGTACATACTCGACATCGTCGCGCGGACCCGCGAGGACGCGGACGTCGAGTACGGCGCCTCGCCGCGGGCGACGCTCGCGTTCCTCAACGGCGGGAAGGCGCGGGCGGCGATCCACGGCCGCGACTACGTGATCCCAGACGACGTGAAGGCGCTCGCCGAGCCGATCCTGGTCCACCGACTGTTGTTGTCGACGGAGGCCGAGATCGGCGGGGAGTCCGTCGAGGACGTGGTCGACCGGATCCTCGGCGCGGTCGAGCCGCCCACGGGGACGGCGCCGAGCGCCCAAGCGACCGAGTAGGCGGCGCCCGACGGCCCAGCTCGTCACCGTCGTGACCCCGGCTCCGAGTTCCGTGACGCGGGCCCGTGTCCACTAATTTCGTTCCGACCCCGGAGCGGCGGGACCGGCGTCCCCTACGTCTTCGTCGGTCACATCGCCATCGCTCGCGCTCTCACTGCTTCCGCCATTCTCGGGTGTGCCCTCATCGCTCCCCTCGTCGCCGCCGACGGCGTCCACATCCCAGCGGCAGGTGACCGTGTAGCTCCCCTCGCCCGGGGCGACCTCGACCGACACCGGAACCCCGAGCCCGACGGCGAGGCCGACCGCGAGCGTCGACGCGACGGGGTCGTCGAAGTCGCTTCCGTCCCCGAGCGCGCCCCCGACCACCTCGAAGGAGGCGCGCCCCTCCTCGGGGTCGACGGCCGCCGTCACCGACGAGGCGAGCTCGAACGCCTCGACGATCCCCTCGGCGAGTTCGTCGCCGAGACGGCCGGGGACCGACGCAGGCTCGCCCATCGCCGACCGCTCGAACTCGCGGTACAGCGGCGCGCCGGTCGGCGTCAGCGACAGCCCTCGCTCGGCGTCCGACCCGGTGACGACGAGGGTGTTCCCCGAGAGCGTCTCCGCGTCCGGGAGATCGTAGTCGCCTCGCTCCGGGACGAACAGGCGGGCGGTGTCGGGCCCGCCCACCGGGACGTACACGCGATCGGAGCGGAGGCCGAGTTCCGCCGCCAGGGACGCCTCGTTGCCCGCCAGCGCCTCGTACACGCGCTCGCCGACGGACGCCGAGACGAACCGTTCGGGGGTCAGATACCGGGTGAGGACGCCCCCGAAGACGCCGATCGCGGCGACGACGATCAGCACCTCCCTGACCGACGGAAACGCCGCCGCCCCGGCGAGGGCCGCCGCGCCGACGCCGACGAGCGCGGCCGCGGCACGCCGGTGTTCGGTCCGACGCTGGCGTTCGTACGCGCGACGAAGCCGCCGGTTCTCCGCTTCGAGCAGATCCACGCGGGCGCGCAGCGTCCGCCCGTCGCGGTCGTCGTCCTGCTCGCCGCCACGTTCGTCGCCGGGTGCTCCGGCGGACACCCCGTTCTCCTCCGGTACGGTCCCGTCCGCGTCGCCGCTCATCGGTCACCACCCGGCTCGGCGTCGGCGACGAGCCCCAGCGTGACGAGTTCGAAGCGGTGGAGCCCGTAGCTCCCCAGCGCGGCCGCCGCGAGCAACGTCGCTGCGACGGGCCACAGCCCGTCGGTGCTGCTCGCGGCGATCACGACGACAGCGGCGAGGCCGACGGCGACGAGCCACGCGACCGCGGCGTCAGTGAGACTCGCACGGCCCGCGATCGGCATGGCGATCAGCGGCGCGAGCGCGGTCTCGAACGCGAGGAGGGTGATCGGGTCGATCCCTGTCCCCACGCCGCCGGCGCCGAACACGACGACCGCCGCCACGTGTGCGGCGAGGATCGCGGCGCCGGGGCCGACCGACGCCGCGACGGCGGCGACGGCCAGACCCGCCGGAGCGGCGATCGGCCCCGCGATCAGGCCGAACGCCCCCGCCAGCGTCGCCGCCGCGAGTGCCGGGAGCACCAGCGAACGGTCGGGCGTCGCCTCCGAATCTACCATACCGGGGCTATCGACGGCTGGCTAATGAAGTGACTGCTTTCGAACTACTTCGACGCCGCTGTCGGTGTCCGCTCGGTTTCTCTCACCAGCGCGTCGAGCGCGGCTCACTCCCGCCGGCGACGCCCGACCGCGAGCAGTCGGTCGAGCCGGTCGCCGGGACCGACCTCGAAGGCGGTGACGCGCGTGATCCCGTCGAGGGTCCGTCTGAACCGTTCGAACTCGAGGTACCGCTCGTAGGCCGTCTCCGGGTCCGCCGGGTCGTCGGCGTCGAAGAGGACCCGCGGCGCGACGAACACGAGCGCGTGGGCGCCGCCGCGGGTCGCGAGGCGCACGGCCTCGAGCAGCCCGTCGCGGTGGGCGTCGTCGGTCACGATCACCGACAACGCCGTGCTCCCGATGTCCGCGCGGGCGCGCTCGACGGCGCCGAACAGCGCGTCGCCCCGGAGCCGGCGGACGTACGAGTCGCGGGCCTCGAGGAACGGTCGAACCCGCTCGGCGAACGGCGCGTCGTCGGTCAGCCGGACCGCGCGTGCGGCCGCCGCGGCGGGACGAACCTGCGCGTGTCCGGTCCCGGCGACGGAGTCGCCGCCGACCCCGTCGGCGACGGGCGGTCCCCCGTCGTTCTCGACCGTTCGGGTCCCCTCCGTCGGCGTCAGTTCGCGGAGGTGTGCACGGATTCTGTCGTAGCCGGCGCTCGCGCTCGTCGCGTCGAAGCGGCCGGTGATCCCGTCGTCCCCGACGGTCCGACAGCCCACGGGGTCCGACAGCGCCTCCGCCCCGTCGACGAAGCCGAGGGCGACCTCGCGGAGGTACGCGAACAGCGTCGCCCCCTCGGGCCCGAGATCGGTTCGGGCACGGTGATCGAGGATCAGCACGGTCCGACGGTCGGACTCGGGCTCGAACTCGCGGACGTAGATCTGTCCGTGACGCGCGGTCGCCTTCCAGTCGATGCGATCGGCGGCGTCGCCCGGCTGGTACTCTCTCAGCTCCTCCGGGGTGATCCCGCCGCCGCTTCGGCCGCCGGGATGGTCGCCGTACGACAGCGACTCCCCGCCGGCGCCGACGTGGAGGTCCGACGGGGTCCGGGGGTCGGCGCGGACGGTCGGCGTCGACGCTCGCGTGAGGGTCTCGTCGAACAGGTCGTCGGGCGATCGGACCGTCACCGTCGCCGGCGGGAAGTCGAACCGTCCGGCGGTCCGGAACGAACACGAGAACGCGGTCGCCGCCTCGCGCTCGCCCGCCGGGATCTCGAGGGTCCGTTCGGCCCGGCTCGCACCCGTCGCTCCCACGGGCAACGGGACGGTGACGGAAACCGGGGCCGGCGCGGGATCGGTTCCCTCGAACCGTGCCGAAGCGGTGACCCGAACGGGCTCGTCGACGGCCACCGCCGCGCGCGCCGTTGACACCGACAGCGTCAGTCGATCGTCGACGTCGCGGAACGCGCGAACCGCACTCGCCTGCCGGCCGATGAGCCACGCGGCGAGCGGGACTCCGGCGACCACGAGCAGCGGTCGGTCGGCGAACGCGCCCAAGGCGACGATCGCCACCCCCGCGATCGCCGTTCCCCACGTCCGCCGCCGGGCGTGCATACCCGGTTCGTCATGTCGGTCGACACATGAGTGTTCCCTTCCGAACGGGACGCCGTCGGCGTGTGCGGCGATCGCGACCCGCCGAATGGGTACACATAACTGTCGAGCGAGCGTCGTCTCCCGCGTGCACGGGCCCCCGACAGTGCGAGCCGTGTTCGCCTGCCTGTTGCTCATTGTCGGCGCCAGCGGTGCGGTCGCGGGGGCGCCGGTCGAGGGTTCCGCGGCCGCGGGCTCGCCGGTGTCGGGGGCCTCGGTCGACGCCGCTACCGCCGATCAGTCGGCGGCTCCCGCCGACGGGCTGTTCCAGCAGGGGACGCCGGTCGACGAACGGAACAACTCCACCGTCAGACACGAGGACCCGGACGCGGCTGACGGGCAGGGCGACACCGAGCGCGTGCGGTCGTTCCTCGCGTCGTCGCTCGGCCAGCGCCTCGAGGGGAGCGTGATCAACCTGAGCCAGGGCGAGTACGACCGCGCTCGCGAGGTGCTCGGGGACGACTACGACGAGGACCTCGACAAGTTCGTCGACGTCGCCGGCGAGACCGAGGGCGGGTCGGGCGGCGACGCGTTCGAGTCCGCCGCCGAGCGCCAGCGCGAGTACGTGAACCGGACGCAGTCGTACCGCGAGACGAGATCGGAGTACGAGGATGCGGTCGAGGCGGGCAACGAGACGCGGGCCCGGGAGCTCGCACGCGAGTTGGCTCGGACGGCCGACGCGGTGAACCGCACCGGGGAGAACCTCACCACGTCGTACGACGCCATCGAGAACGCGACGGAAGCGAACATGAGCCGGGAGGAGCGAACCGTCCGTGAGATCTCGGCGAACATCTCCGCCGACGCCGCCGAGGTGACGGAGTCGACGCTCGTCTCGACGAGGCTGTCGCTGTCTGCGGACCCGGAGTCGGCCTCGTTCCTCGACCCGCTGGAACTGACCGGCCGGCTGACGACCGAGAACGGGAGCGCGGTCTCGAACCGGTCGATCGCGCTGTCGGTCGGCGAGCGGACGGTCCAGGTTCGGACCGGGGAGAACGGCTCGTTCTCCACGACGTACCGGCCGACGACGGTGCCGCTCGACCGGGACCGACTCGCGGTCCGCTACGTTCCCGACGACGGGTCCGTGTTCCTCCCGAGCAACGCCACGGCGCCGATCGCGGTGCGACAGGTGACCGCGTCCGTCGACGTGGACGGTCCGGAGACGGCCGCGTTCGGGGACCACGTAACGGTTCGCGGCCGTGTCGCCGCCGAGGACGTTCCCGTCCCCGGAGTTCCGGTCCGAGTCACGTTGGGCGATGCGGTGCTCGGGACCGCCCGGACGAACGACGACGGCGAGTACGCCCTCCGGACGATCCTTCCCGCGGGGGTGGACGCCGGGAACCGGACGCTGTCGGCGACGGTCGCGCTCGCCGACAGGGCGGTAACGAGTGACGCCGCCTCCGACACCGTTCGGGTCGCCTCGACGGACACGCGGCTTCGACTCAATGCTACGGCGTCGGGCGACGCGGCCGAGGTGTCCGGTCAGCTGACCACCGTCGAGGGGGACGCGGTCGCGGGGCGGGCGATCGACGTCCTCCTCGACGGGACGGTCGTCGCCACCGCGGACACGAACGCCTCGGGCGCGTTCTCGACGACGGTTTCGGTCCCCGACTCGACTCAGCGGGGCGCGTCGGTGACCGTCCGCGCGACCTTCGACGGGACGGGGTCGAACCTCGACGGAACGAACGCGACGGCGACCGTCTCGCTGCCCGAGGACGACGACGGCTCCGAGGCCGCCCGGACCGGCGACGGCGCGTCGGGCGGGCTGCTGCAGGCGATCGTGGACGGCGAGACTCCCGCCGTGATCGGGGCGGCGGTGCTGGCGATCGCCGCGGCCGCGGCCGCGTTCGTCGTGATTCGCGGTCGCGACGGCGACTCCGAGGATTCGACCGAGGGGTCGGCGGCGGCGACTCCGATCGTCCCCGAGACCGACACGGACTCCGCCGCCCCGTCTCTCGTCGAACGGGCCGGTCGGCACCTCGAAGAGAACCCGTCCGCAGCCGTCGAGATCGCCTTCGGGGCGCTCCGTACGTCCGTCGAGTCCAGGTTCGACCTCGACCCGTCGCTCACGCACCGCGAGTTCGCGGCGGCCTGTCGCGAGCGCGGCCTGTTCGACGGCCGAGTCGACGACCTCGACGCCTTGACCGACAGCTACGAGCGGGCCGCGTTCGGCCCCCGCGGCGTGTCCCGGTCGACGGCGGCGGACGCCGTCGAACGCGCCCAAGCGTTGCGGCCGTAGACGGGGACTGACACGATCGGCAGGCGGGAACGAACGCGATCCGAGGGTTGGAACGAACGCGATCGCCGGACCCGCCCCGCCGCCCCCGGCCCGCCGTCGTCGACACCGATCGTATTTTGCATGACGAATGCCTCGACGGTCACATGCGCGCCGACCCGCGGTGGCGACAGATCCTCCCGGCGCCGGTCCGGCGCCTTCCCGCGGACCTCGCGGCGGTCGTCGCGGCCGTCGCGCTCACGGTCGTCGCGGTGTTCACCCCGGGCCTCGACGAGACGCCGTTGCGCGTGATCGTCGGGCTCCCGTTCGTGCTGTTCGTCCCGGGGTACGCGCTCATCGCCGCGCTGTTCCCCGAAGCCGGATCCGGACCGACGGACGATCGCGACCCCGACGGATCCGTCGACGGCGACGCGGACGCGGAAGCCGAAGCGGCCGATGCAGCCGACGTGGCCGCCGGGCCGGCCGACGAGTCCGGGATCGACGGGATCGAACGGGTCGCGCTGTCGTTCGGGACGAGCATCGCCGTCGTCCCGCTCATCGGGTTGGTGTTGAACTTCACGCCCTTCGGGATCCGGCTGGTGCCGATCGTCGCGAGCGTTGGCGGCGT
This sequence comes from Halobaculum roseum, assembly GCF_019880245.1. Classification (NCBI taxonomy): domain Archaea; kingdom Methanobacteriati; phylum Methanobacteriota; class Halobacteria; order Halobacteriales; family Haloferacaceae; genus Halobaculum; species Halobaculum roseum. The sequence goes on along the minus strand of NZ_CP082286.1, from coordinate 899,838 downwards.
CACCCTCGTCTTGACGGCCGTGGCGGCGCGACGGCGTCGGGCGCTCCCCGAGGACGAGCGGTTCCGCGTCCCCTACCGGCGGTGGGCCTCGGACGCACGCGCCGAGTTGTTCGAGCCCGACACCCGGACGGACGCGGCGTTGAACGTGCTGCTCGCGATCAGCGTGGTCATCGCCGTCTCGAGCGTCGGCTACGCCGTCGCGGTCCCGAAACAGGGCGAGTCGTTCTCCGAGTTCTACCTCCTCACCGAGGGCGAGGACGGCGAGCTCGTCGCCGACGACTACCCGACCGAGTTCACGCAGGGGGAGCCTCAGTCGCTGGTCGTCGGAGTCTCGAACCACGAACACCGGCCCGTCAACTACACCGTGGTGGCCGCGATCCAACGCGTCGAGGTGTCGAACAACTCCACGACGGTGACGGACTCCTCGCGGCTCCGGCAGTGGCGCGTCGAGTTGGCGGACAACGAGACCTGGCAGCTCCGGCATACGGTCGCCCCGGAGATGACCGGGGACCGATTACGATTGACGTACTTCCTGTACACGGGCGATCCACCGGAGACGCTTCGCGCCGACACCGCCTACCGGGAGCTCCACCTGTGGGTGAACGTCACTGCGCCGACGTGACCGCTGGTACGCCGACATCGGTGTCGGTCCGCCGGGTTGAGTAAACGCTCGGTACCGACGGACGGGATGATGACGGCGCCGCTGATTTTCAGCGGATCCGAATATTCAAGATGAAAGAAGTTATTCATCTGCTTATGGGTCGGTATCCTCGTCCGGCACGGAGTTCGCGGGTGAAGTGTATCGCATGTAACGCACCGGCGGCGCAAACGATCGACGACGCGATCGTCTGCGTCGAGTGCGGCGAAACGATCGTCGGATAATCGTCGAGACCATCGCAGGATGTCTGAACAATCACTCGAACAACGGGGGGGAGTCGACGGCGCCGCGACGGACGCGGTCGCCGAACCGGACAGATCGGACGAACGAACTGCCGAGGAGCTGATCGTCGGCGAGGACAGCGAGGTCCGGCCGACGCTCAGCGTGGTCATGCCGACGCTGAACGAGGAGGACGGGATCGGCGAGTGTATCGAGCGGATCCGAACCGCGGTCGAGGAGCTGCAGGAGCCGACCGAGATCCTGATCTCCGACAGCTCGACCGACCGAACGCCGGAGATCGCGGCGGAGATGGGCGCGATCGTGGTCGTCCCGGACGAGGCCGGTTACGGCTACGCCTACCAGTACGCGTTCGCCCGCTGTCGCGGCGACTACATCGCCATCGGCGACGCGGACACGACGTACGACTTCGAGGAGCTTCCGAAGCTGTACGACCTCGTCGAGTCCGGCGAGGCCGACATGGCGATGGGCTCGCGTCTCGACGGTGAGATCAAGCCCGGTGCCATGCCGTCGCTCCACCAGTACGTCGGGAACCCGTTGCTGACGCGGTTCCTGAACGCGTTCTACAAGGCCGGCGTCTCGGACGCCCACTCGGGAATGCGCGTGTTCTCCCGGGAGGCGTGGGACCGGATGGACTGCGAGACCGACGGGATGGAGTTCGCGAGCGAGATGATCATGGAGGCGGGCGCCCGCGATCTCGAGATCGCGGAGGAGCCCATCACCTACCACGAGCGCGAGGGCGAGGCGACCCTCGAGAGCTTCCGCGACGGGTGGCGACACGTCCGATTCATGCTCGAGAACGCGCCCGGCTACCTGTTCTCCGCGCCGGGACTGTTGTTGGCCGTCGCGGGCGCGGCGCTGATGGCGCTGGCAGTCTCCGGGCTGGAACTCGGCGGCGGCTCGTTCGGGGTCCGGACCCTCATGGCGGGGAGCCTGTTCGTGATCACCGGCGTCCAGGTCGCGAGCTTCGGGATCTACGCGACGCTCGCGAGCGATCCGATCCGCCGCCCGAAGGACGCGATCACCGAGTTCGTGACCGGGCGGTTCACGCTGGAGACCGGCGTGTTCGCCGGGTTAGTCGTGTTCACCGTCGGCGCCGGACTCGCCGGCGGTATGGTGTTACAGTGGATCGCCACCGGGTATGAGGCGATCCCGTCCGTCGGCGCCAGCCTGTTGGCGTTCACCGCGATCGTCGTGGGGGTTCAAGCGGTGTTCGGGAGCTTCTTCATCGGCATCATCCAGAACGCCTGATCCCTCCGCCGACGGCTCACCCACGTCGGCCCCCGCGAACTATCCTCCAACTAACCAAGTATCGAGGGCGTGGACCCCGTCGTATGCCGGAGTTGGCCCTCCGAGAGTGTCCGTCCTGCGGTCACCAGTCCGTCGTTCGGACGGTCCCGTGGCAGGAGGACTTCTGCAGGACCTGCGGCGAGTCGGTTCGGCGGGCGAGTTGACTGCCGGCGTCGCGTTCGATCCGCCACCGACCCGTATTCGACCCCCCGGCGTCGCCGCGGCATCGCCGGAGCGCCGCACACAATTGTAACAACAAAAGCTAACAGAGTAAGCTGTGAAGAAGTGGCTATGGGATTCGAGAAATTCGACGAATCGGGCGCGGGACGAGGGCGACCGGCGGGGACGGAGCCGATGATCTCGCTGCGGAAGTCTGCGAGCATCGGCGTGAACCGGCCGGCCCTCGAGGAGTACTTCGGCGACAGCGAGGGGGCGGTGATGTACTACGACGAGGACGAGAACCGCGTGGGGATCGAGCCCGTCGCGGACAAGGACGCCGACGAGGCCGCATACACCGTCTCGGTCACCGACTCCGGGGGTACGATCGCGCCGAAGGCGTTCCTCGAACGCTACGACCTGGTTCCAGAGGTGACGACGCAGTTCGACCCGTCGTGGGCGGACGACGACGAGCAGTCGCTGATCGTCCTCCCGCTCGACTCGCCGTCCGGCACGTACGGCTCCGCCGCCGACGACGACGGCGATGGAAACGACGCCGACGATTCAGACGATACCGATGCCGACGGCAACGACGACGGGGACGGGTCGGATGCGGATGCCGACGGGGAGTGACCGCCCGGGAACGGCCCCGGCGGTTCGGTCCGCCCGAGGGGAACCAGCCGTTTGAAGCCCCCCGCGGGCGCCCGTGCTAGCATGACCGTTCGCATCATCGGCGCGCCGACCGACTACGGCCAGGATCGCCGGGGCGTCGACATGGGTCCGTCAGCCATCCGCTACGCCGGCCTCTCGGACGCCCTGTCGTCAGCCGGCGTCGACGCCGCGGACGCCGGCGACCTCGCGGTTCCCCGCGCGGAGGAGCGCGATCCCGACGCCCGGACGCCGAGCACGGGCACCGCGAAGTTCCTCCAGGAGATCGAGGAGGTCACGACCGCGCTCGCCGACCGCGTCGCCGACAGCGTCGCCGCCGGCGAGACGCCGCTCGTGCTCGGCGGCGACCACTCGGTCGCGATCGGCTCCCTGTCGGGCAGCGCCCGCGACGCCGAGGTCGGCGCCGTCTGGTTCGACGCCCACGGCGACTACAACACGCCGTCGACCTCCCCCTCCGGCAACGTCCACGGAATGCCGCTTGCGGCGGTACTGGGCCACGGAGACTGGGAGGGCGTCGAGTGGGCGAACGCCCCCGGCCTGCGCGAGGAGAACGTCGCGTACGTCGGACTGCGCGCGCTCGACGACAGCGAGCGCGAGGCGATCCGCGGCTCGGAGATGACCGCCTACACGATGTCGGACATCGACGAGCGGGGGATCACCGACGTGGTCGGGGCCGCCCTCACGGTCGCCGCCGACGGCGTCGACGGCGTCCACGTCAGCCTCGACATGGACTGGCTCGACCCGACCATCGCCCCCGGCGTGGGCACCCCCGTCCGCGGCGGCGTCACCTACCGCGAGGCCCACCACGCGATGGAGCTCGTGGCCGAGACCGACGGCGTCCGCTCGATGGAGGTCGTGGAGGTGAACCCCGTCCTCGACGAGTCGAACGAGACGGCCGAACTCGCGACCGAACTCGTCGCCAGCGCGTTCGGCAAGCGGATCCTCTGACCGAGTAGTCGATAGATCCGGCCGGATATCCGGGACGAGCATTAACTACAAACTGCGAAGTGAATACGAGCATTCGCGCGAACGAGCGGTTCGTCAGAGCCCGGTAGTGAGCCCGATTCACCGACGGCGAGTCCGGAGGACGAGCCGTCGGCTTTTGGCATTACGGGAAATCTTCGATCTCCCGTCAGCAGTCGGACTCCGGGGGAACCCGACGACATGAACGGGATTTCGCCGAGCGGTTCCCGCAGGCCGCCGGAGGCGGCCGAGGAACCCCGAGGCGAAAAGAGGGTCGTCTGTATCTCTCACTTTGGCACCGTGGCCCCGGTGATCTCGAAGCGTGCGCCCCCGTCCTCGGATTCCGTTACGTCGATCTCCCACCCGTGGGCGACAGCGATCTCGTTGACGATCTGGAGCCCGTACCCCGCGCCCTCGTGGCCCGTCGTGTACCCGGCCTCGAATATCCGCGTCCGTGTCTCCTCGGGGATGCCCGGGCCGTCGTCCTCGATGAAGAACCCGTCGGCGAGTTCGCCGACCCGGACGGTCACGTCGCCGTCTCCGTGTTCGACCGCGTTCCGGATGAGGTTTTCGAGCAACTGCTGGAGGCGAGCGCGGTCGGCCCGGATCGTCCGTGACGCGTCGATCTGTAGCGTCGCCGCTGGGGTCTCGACGTTCTGCCAGCAGCGGGCGGTGATCTCCGCGAGCGCGACGTCCTTGGGATCCATCGTGGCGTCTCCCTCGCGCGCGAGCGCCAGCAGGTCCTCGATCAGCGTCTCCATCCGTTCGTGAGCCCGCTCGACGGCGCCGAGGTGTTCGCTGTCACACTCCTCGCGTACCAATCCGAGCCGACCCTGCGCGACGTTCAGCGGGTTCCGGAGGTCGTGACTGACGACGCTGGCGAACTCCTCGAGGCGTTCGTTCTTCCGCTCGAGTTCGCGCTCGCGTTCCTTGCGGTCGGTGATATCGCGCACCACCGCGAGAATGCGCAGGTCCCCGTCGATCGTCGTCTGCCTGAGGTGAACTTCCACCGGGAGGGGCTCGCCGGCTTTCGTTTCATCGCGCCACTCGAAGGTCTGGGGTCCGTCGGTGGCCGCCTTCCGAATGTACTCCTCGGCACGTTCGCTGGTGTAGGGGTCCTCGTCGAGGATCAGGTCGTCGAAGTTCAACTCGGAGAGTTCCTCCCGGCTGTAGCCGAGCATCTCGGAGAACTGCTCGTTGGCGTCCACGAGCGAGCCGTCCTCGGCGTCGTGAAGCGTAATCCCGTCGGGGATCTTTTCGAAAAGCTCCCGATAGTCGGCCATTGGAACGTTTTGTGAACCGAGCCAAAAATAGATTCACCCTGACAAATATACCGGAGACGCGTGTGCCGCCGGTATCGAACACCGGTTCTCGAACGCACACCGAACACCTCCTCACCGACCGACGGGGACCGGTTCGTTCGGATTCGCCGTTCGGATCCTCGGCTCGGGCTCGAACCGCGACCGCGCCGGCTACTCGGCGCCGTCGACCGAGCCCTCGGCCGCAGACTCCTCCGCGCTTCGCTCGGCCGAGACCCGCTCGGCCGGAAGCACGTCGATGGCGGCGACCGCGTCGCCCTCGTCCAGGTGCATCACGGTGACGCCCATCGTGTTGCGGCCGATGGTCGAGATGTCCTCGACGCGGGTGCGCATGATCTGTCCGCCGGCGCTCATCGCGAACAGGTGGTCGCCGAAGGTGACCGCCTCGACGGCACAGACCGGACCGTTGCGCTCGTTCGTCTTGATGTCGATGAGCCCCTTCCCGTTGCGGCTCTGGGTTCGGTACTCGTCGAGGTCGGTGCGCTTGCCGTAGCCGTTCTCGGTCACGGTGAGCACCCAGTTGTGTTCGTCCTCGTCGATGGCCGCGACGCCGGCGACGCGGTCGTCGCCGGTGAGCTTGATCCCGCGGACGCCGCGGGCGGTGCGACCCATCGCGCGCACCTCGCTCTCGTCGAATCGGATGGCCATCCCGTCACGGGTGCCGATCACGAGGTTCCGCCCCCCGTCGGTCACCTCCACGTCGACGAGCGCGTCGCCGTCCTCCAGCGTGATCGCGCGGATGCCCGTCGAGAAGATGTTGTCGAACTCGTCGCCGGCGGTCCGCTTCACGTAGCCGCCCTCGGTGACCATCGTGAGGTACTCCTCGCCCGTGAGGTCGGCGCAGTTGACGACGGCCGTCAACTCCTCGTCGCCGTCCAGGTCGAGCACGTTCACCGCCGACTTCCCGCGGGCGGTGCGGCCCATCTCGGGCACCTGGTACGTCTTCAGCTGGTAGACGCGGCCCTTGTCGGTGAAACACAGCAGGTAGTCGTGCGTCGACGCGAGGAACACCGAGGAGACCCGGTCGCCCTCCTTCAGGTCGGCGCCGATGATCCCCTTGCCGCCGCGATTTTGCGCGCGGAAGTCGGCCGCGGGCATCCGCTTGATGTAGTCGTCCTCCGAGAGCACGACCACAGACTCCTCCTCCGGGATGAGGTCCTCGTGGGTGACGGTGCCGGTGTCCTGGACGAACCCGGTCCGGCGGTCGTCGTCGTACTTGTCCTTGATCTCGCGAAGCTCCGTCTTGATCACGTCGAGCAGCTCCTGCTCGGAGTCGAGGATCTCGTTCAGGCGCTCGATGCGCGCCTGCACGTCCTCGTACTCCTCCTCGATCTCGGCGGCCTCCATCGAGGTCAGCGAGCCGAGCTGCATCCGGACGATGTGTTCGGCCTGCTCCTCGCTGAACTCGAAGGTGTTCCGCAGCGCGGTCCTCGCGGCGTCGCGGTCCTCGCTCTCGCGGATCGTCTCGACCACGTCCTCGACGTTCTCCAGCGCCTTCAGCCGTCCTTCGAGGATGTGTGCGCGGTCCTCCGCCTCGTCGAGGTCGAACTGCGAGCGCCGGGTGACGACCTCCTTGCGGTGGTCGATGTAGTGCTCCAGCGTCTCCTTCAGGGTGAGCACCTTCGGCTGGCCGTCGACCAGCGCGAGGTTGATCACGCCGAAGGTGGACTCCAGGTGGTGCTCCAGCAGCTGGTTTTTCACCACCTCGACGTTCGCGCCGCGCTTGAGCTCGATGACGACGCGTACGCCCTCGCGGTCGGACTCGTCGCGCAGGTCGGCGATGCCCTCGATGATCCCCTCGTTCACGTCCTCGGCGATGCGCTCGACGATGCGCGCCTTGTTCTCCTGGTAGGGCAACTCGGTGACGACGATGCGCTCGCGGTCGTTGTCGTACTCCTCGACTTCCATCTCCGCACGGACGCGAACGCGGCCGCGGCCCGTGGTGTACGCCTCGCGCACGGAGTTGCGGCCGACGATGTTCGCGCCCGTCGGGAAGTCCGGCCCCTTCACGTGCTCCATCAGGTCCGCGACCGTCGCGTCGGGGTCGTCGATCAGCTCGATCGTCGCGTCGATCACCTCCCCGAGGTTGTGCGGCGGCACCTTCGTCGACATCCCGACCGCGATGCCGGTCGAGCCGTTGACCAGCAGGTTCGGGTACGCCGCCGGGAGCACGTCCGGCTCGGTCAGGCGGTCGTCGTAGTTCGCGGAGAAGTCGACGGTGTCCTTCTCGATGTCCGCGAGCAGCTCCTCGGCGATGTCGGCCATGCGGGCCTCCGTGTACCGCGGCGCCGCGGCGGGGTCGCCGTCCATCGACCCGAAGTTCCCCTGGCCGTCGACCAGCGGGTAGCGCATCGAGAACTCCTGGGCCATGTTGACGAGCGTGTCGTAGATGGCCTGGTCGCCGTGGGGGTGGTAATCACCCATCGTCTCGCCGACCACGGACGAGGACTTCCGGTGGCTGGTGTTGGAGGTGACGCCCATCTCGTGCATCGCATAGAGGATGCGCCTGTGGACCGGCTTGAGGCCGTCCCGCACGTCGGGCAGCGCGCGACCCGCGATGACCGACATCGCGTAGTCGATGTACGACTGCTCCATCTCCTCTTCGATGCGGACGCGGTCGATCTGCGCCGCGCGGACGTCCTCGGGGTCGACTGGCGGCTCGGAACTCATCGACACTCCTCCGTCGTCGTGTTCGTGTGGTCGGATCGCGTCGCTCCCGTCGCTCGCGTCGTCGTGTGCTCGTGTCGCGTCATTTCCGTCACCTGCATCAGATGTCCACCCACTCCGCCTCGGGCGCGTGCTCCTTGATGAACTGCTTGCGGGGCTCGACCGAATCGCCCATCAGGACGTTGAACATGCGGTCTGCGGCCGCGGCGTCGTCGATCGTGATCTGTTTGAGCACCCGGTTCTCGGGGTTCATGGTCGTCTCCCACAGCTGTTCGGGGTTCATCTCGCCGAGCCCCTTGAACCGCTGGACCTGGTCGGGGTTCCCGTCACACTTCTCCTCGACGATGGTCTCGCGCTCGGCCTCGGTCATCGCGTCGTAGGTCGTTCCCCGATAGCGGATGCGGTACAGCGGCGGTTGGGCGGCGTACACGTACCCCGCCTCGATCAGCGGGCGCATGTGCCGGTAGAACAGCGTGAGCAACAGCGTCCGGATGTGCGCGCCGTCGACGTCGGCGTCGGTCATCATGATGATCTTGTGATAGCGCGCCTCCTCGATGTCGAACTCGTCGCCGACCCCGGTGCCGACGGCGGTGATCATGTTCCGGATCTCGTCGTTCTGGAGCACCCGGTCGAGGCGGTGCTTCTCGACGTTGAGGATCTTCCCGCCCAGCGGGAGGATCGCCTGGAACTCGGGGTTACGTCCCAGCTTCGCCGACCCGCCCGCGGAGTCGCCCTCCACGATGAACAGCTCCGAGTCCTCGGGATCGCGGGACTGGCAGTCCGAGAGCTTCCCGGGCAGCGCCGTCGACTCCAGCGCGGACTTCCGCCGGGTGAGCTCCTCGGCCTGTTTGGCCGCTTTGCGGGCGCGCGCGGCCTCGGCGGCCTTGCTCACGATCGTCTCGGCGGTGTCGGGGTTCTCCTCGAAGAACGTGCCGAGGTGCTCGTGGACCGCCGACTCGACGATCCCGCGGACCTCGCTGTTCCCGAGCTTCGTCTTCGTTTGTCCCTCGAACTGCGGGTCGGGGTGCTTCACCGAGATGACGGCCGTCAGCCCCTCGCGGACGTCCTCGCCCTTGAGGTTGCCGTCGAGGTCGCCGATGAGGCCGTTGTCGTTGGCGTAGTCGTTGACGACGCGCGTCAGCGCGGTCTTGAACCCGGTGAGGTGGGTCCCGCCCTCGCGCGTGTTGATGTTGTTGGCGAACGCGTGGACTGACCCCTGGAGCTCGTCGGTCGCCTGCATCGCGACTTCCACCTGCACGACGCCGTCCTCGGCCTCCTCGTCGGCCTCGAAGTACACCACGTCGCGGTGCAGCGGCGTGCGCGTCTCGTTGAGGTACTCGACGAACTCGCGGATGCCGCCGTCGTAGTGGAACGTCTCGGTGACGCCGTCGCGCTCGTCGGCCAGCGTGATCGTGACGCCCTCGTTCAGGAACGCCAGCTCGCGCAGGCGGTTCGCGAGCGTGTCGAACGAGAAGTCGGTCGTCTCGAAGATGTCCGTGTCGGGCCAAAACCGGATGGTCGTGCCCGTGTCCTCGTCGGACTCCATGTCGCGGACGCGCTCGAAGGCGCCCTCCTCGGGCTCGCCGTGGTCGAAGCGGTGGCGCCAGACGGCGCCGTCGCGCTTCACCTCCACTTCGAGCCGCTTCGAGAGCGCGTTGACGACGGAGACGCCGACGCCGTGGAGCCCGCCCGACACCTGGTAGGACTTGTTGTCGAACTTCCCGCCGGCGTGGAGGACCGTCATGATGACCTCCAGGGCGGGACGGTCGTACTTCTCGTGGCTGTCGACGGGGATTCCGCGCCCGTCGTCGGAGACGGAGACCGAGCCGTCGTCGTGGACGGTCACCTCGATCTCGTCGCAGTAGCCCGCGAGCGCCTCGTCGATGGAGTTGTCGACGACCTCGTAGACCAGATGATGGAGGCCGCGAGAGTCCGTAGAACCGATGTACATCGCCGGGCGCTTGCGGACGGCCTGGAGGCCCTCCAGCACCTGAATCTGCCCGGCACCGTACTCACTATCCCCTGAATCTGACATAGGAACCTTACCAGCCCCTAACGGAGCCCCGGTTATAAGTCCTCCCACGCGCGCGCGTGAGCGCCCCGTGATACCGTCCGGTGGTCACGTCCATCCCGTCCCCTTGGCGCGCTCCTCCTCGCGCTGTGTGCGGCTCGGAGGGCCTGAACGAGCGGTCAGCCGCCGAGTTCGTCTCGAACGCCCCGGTCACCGCGAGCGTCGGCGCACTTCCCTGACACCGCGTCGACGCCCCGTTCGACACCGCGTCGGCGACGGCGGCCGGCGCGGATCGTCACGACGCTCATCCGCGTTCACTTTCACCGCGGTGAGGACACGGTTATAACCCCACGTCGGATAGGGGTTGCCACGAGAATGACGTCGTTCCAGTCGCAACTCGGCGAGGACCAGGGGATCGCCGACGAGCTGGCCGAGGGCCAGCGGGAGATCTCCATCGCCGAGTTCTTCGAGAAGAACAAGCACATGCTCGGGTTCGACTCGGGCGCCCGCGGGCTGGTCACCGCCGTCAAGGAGGCCGTCGACAACGCGCTCGACGCCTGCGAGGAGGCGGGGATCCGCCCCGACATCTACGTCGAGATCAGGGAAGTAGGAGACTACTACCGGCTGATCGTCGAGGACAACGGCCCCGGGATCACCAAGGCACAGCTCCCGAAGGTGTTCGGGAAGCTCCTGTACGGCAGCCGCTTTCACGCCCGCGAGCAGTCGCGCGGCCAGCAGGGGATCGGCATCTCCGCGGCCGTCCTCTACTCCCAGCTCACCTCCGGCAAACCCGCCAAGATCACTTCCCGGCCGAAGGGACAGGCCGACGCGCAGTACTTCGAGCTGATCATCGACACGGACACGAACGAGCCGGAGATCAAAGCCGAGCGCACCACCTCCTGGGACCGCTCGCACGGCACGCGCATCGAGATAGAGATGGAGGCGAACATGCGCGCGCGCCAGCAGCTCCACGACTACATCAAACACACCGCCGTCGTCAACCCCCACGCGCGCCTCGAACTGCGCGAACCCGGGCTCGACGGGCCGATGAAGTCCGAGCGCGGCACCGACCAGCTTCCCGACGAGACCGAGGAGATCCGTCCGCACCCGCACGGGGTCGAACTCGGAACGCTGATCAAGATGCTGGAGGCGACCGAGAGCTACTCCGCGTCGGGGTTCCTCCAGGAGGAGTTCACCCGCGTCGGCAAGAAGACCGCCGACAAGGTGATCGACAACTTCCGCGACCGTCACTTCGGCCGGGAACTCGGCTGGAGCGCCGACGAGGCCGCCGTCGCCGACGCCATCGCCGACGCGGTGTCGAACAAGGGCGCCGACGCGACCGACTTCTTCGCGGGCGAGGTCGCGAGCACGCTCGCCGAGCGCGAGCGCACGAGCCATCACGAGCTCGTCGGGATCGTCGACAACGTCGCCGACGCCGCCGAGGACGAGTACGGTACGCGCTTCGGCGGGACCGTCCGCGACAACGCCGTCGAGGCCGCGTGGGCGACGATGACCGCCTACGACGAGGAGACCGACGAGGACGAGCTCACCGGCGACCTGTACGGGCTCGTCGACGACGCCACCTCGACCCGGAAGGACGACGCGGTCGTCGCCGGGATGGCCGAGCGGCTCGCCCGACGGTTCGCCGCCGGCGACGAACGGACGCGCACGACCCACGCGCAGCTGCGCGCGCTCGTCGACGAGGCGGCCGACGACACCGAGGAGTTCGACGACGCGACGTTCGGCGACACCGCCCGCGAGAACGTCGTCGAGGCGCTGTGGTCGCGGATGGTCACCGTGCCCGACGACGCGCCGAAGGTGCGCGAGGCGGCCGCCGACCGCGACACCGCCAGCGAGCTGCTGGAGGCGATGCGCGAGACGGACATCCTCGCGCCGCCGACGGACTGTCTCGCGCCCATCACCTCGGAACTCGTCGAGGCCGGCCTGCGCAAGGAGTTCGACGCGGACTTCTACGCCGCCGCGACGCGCGACGCCGAGGTCCACGGCGGCGACCCGTTCATCGTCGAGGCCGGCATCGCCTACGGCGGCGAGCTGGAGGAGGGCGGACAGGTCGACCTGCTCCGGTTCGCCAACCGAGTCCCGCTCGTCTACCAGCGGGGCGCCTGTGCGACGACCGACGTGGTGAAGGGGATCGGCTGGCGCAACTACGGGCTGGACCAGCCCGGCGGCTCCGGAATGCCCAACGGCCCCGCGGTGATCATGATCCACGTCGCCTCGACGAACGTGCCGTTCACGAGCGAGTCGAAGGACGCGCTCGCGAACATCCCCGCCATCGAGGACGAGATCGAGCTCGCGGTCCGGGAGGCCGCCCGCGAGCTGAAGAGCTACCTGAACAAGCGCCGCTCGATGCAGAAGCGCCGCGAGAAGCAGGACGTCCTCGGCCGGATCCTCCCGGAGATGGCCGAGAAGGTCGCGGAGGTGACCGGGCGCGATCACCCGAACATCGAGGGCGCGATGGCGCGCATCATGAACAATGTCGGCGTCGAGCGCGAGCGCGACGGCGACACCGTGCGCCTGATCGTCGAGAACCACTCCGACCGGACCGAGGAGCCCGACGTGACCGACATCGTCTCCGCGGAGCCGACGGACGTGCCGGATGAGGCCACCGTGGTCGACCTCGACGGCGAGTGGTTCGTGAAGTGGAACCCGAGCGTCCCCGGCGGCGAGGAGGCGACCCTGGAGTACACCGTCGCCGGCGACGCCGAGTTCGACGTGAACGTCGACGGCATCGAGAGCGAGAAGCTGACCGTCAACGCCTGATATGAGCGCAGACACACCAGAATCCGACACCAAGCTGAACGAGGCCGAGGCCCGCGAGCAGCTGATCGACCTGGCGGCCGACATCTACGATCAGTTCGAGCGCGGCGACATCCCGCAGATGAGCCTGCCGACGCGGACGAAGAGCAACATCGTCTTCGACGACGAATCCGGCGTGTGGGTGTACGGCGACCGTACGTCCACCCGCTCGGCCAACTCCGTGCGCGGCGCGCGAAAGCTCCTGAAGGCGGCCTACACCGTCGAGTTCCTCGCCCAGCAGCTCGACGAGGACCGCTCGTCCACCCTGCGTGAGCTGTACTACCTCTCGGAGTCGTGGGACTCCGAGGACGCGGGGTTCAACGACCAGGACGAGTCGAACCAACTGGTCGAGGACCTCGAGATCGTCTCGGGCGTCACCCGCGAGGACTTCCACATGCGCCCGGAGGAGTCCGGGGCGACGCTGATGGGTCCGCTGGAGCTCCGCGAGCAGACCCGCCGCGGCGAGCGCGACATCCACTGCCAGGAGGACGTCGGGGAGGGCGGCTACCAGATCCCCAACAACCCCGACACGATCGAGTTCCTCGACCACGACATCGACTTCGTGCTGGCGGTGGAGACCGGCGGCATGCGCGACCGGCTCATCGAGAACGGCTTCGACACCGACTACAACTGCCTCGTCGTCCACCTGAAGGGCCAGCCGGCGCGCGCGACCCGGCGGATCACCAAGCGCCTGCACGACGAACTCGACCTCCCGGTCGTGGTCTTCACTGACGGCGACCCGTGGTCGTACCGCATCTTCGGGTCGGTCGCCTACGGGTCGATCAAGTCCGCGCACCTCTCGGAGTACCTCGCGACGCCGGAGGCAGAGTACGTCGGCATCCGCCCGCAGGACATCGTCGACTACGACCTGCCGACGGACCCGCTGGCGGACTCGGACGTGAACGCCCTCGAATCGGAGCTGGAGGACCCGCGCTTCCAGACCGACTTCTGGGAGGAACAGATCGAACTGCAGCTCGACATCGGAAAGAAGGCCGAACAGCAGGCGCTGGCGGCCCAGGGGCTCGACTTCGTGACCGACACGTACCTCCCCGATCGCCTCGGGGAGATGGGTATCCTCTAACGGGCGTTCGAGTCGAGTTCCCGGTCGCGTTCGTCGTCGCGGTCTCCGTCCCGGCCGTCGTCGCGGCCGGCCGTCCACCGATCAGTGGCCGGGGGCTCGCGCTCGGTCGCGCTCCGCAGGCGGTCCAACTCGGCGTCGATATCGTCGTCGTCCCCGAACGGCCCGTTCGCCTCGTCGGCGCACGCCGAACAGTAGACGTTCTCCCCCGACTTCCCGGTCCACAGCGGTAGCCCCGCGAGGTAGAACCGTTCGGCGTAGCGGCGGTGTTCTCCGCGGAACACCCGCCGGCCGCAGGCCGAACACGGTTCCGGGGGGTTGCGGACGCGCTCGCGGTCGACGGCGCGTTCCGTGCCGAAGGTCCGGACCGACTTCACGCCGTCGCGGGCGACGCGCGGGAGCGTCGCCGTCGCGAGCGCGATGAGGAGGAACACGAGCGCGCCGACCGCGACCGCGACCGCCGAGACGTTCGCGATCAGGCCGGCCCCGACCCACACCGCCGCCGCGAACGCCGCGACGAGGCCGAGCCCGACGCCGGCGACGGTCGGGAGATCCATCCCCGACCCTCGGTCGCCGCCGCGGAGGCGCTCGGTGCCGTCGGCGTACACCTCCCGGCGCGGGCCCCCCGAGGTGTACTTGTAGAACGCGTACAGGACGTTCCCGAAGCCGCCGGTGAGGAGGAACAGGAGCAGGTGGATCGGCACCCGGCCCACGCCGCGCTTGCGGAGGACGACGCGGTCGCCGTCGTCGGAGAGCGTCTCCCAGCCCTCGGCGTGCAGGTCGGCGACGCGGCGGCGGAGCCACGCGCGGTCCTCCGCGCTGGGCGACCCGTGTCCACGGCCCGAGCCTCGCTCGGGTCGGTCGCGATCGGTCGAACCCACGGGGCGGCCACAGCCCGAACAGAACCGGTCCTCGGGGTCGATCCGGGTTCCGCAGGCCTCGCAGGTGTGGGAACCGCCGGCCGCAGTCGATCGGGAGGGCATCGCCGGAATGTCACTCGCCGGAGGGGAAGTAGCTTGCGTGCAGTGTCGATGCGAGGTGGCTTCACCGCGGCGTCATCGGCCGGTGCTGCGGGCTCACGCCCCCGACCCGACTCGTTCCGACTCGTTCCGACTCGGCCCGACCTGCCCCGACCCGTTACTCCGCCGACTCGTCGAGCGCGACGGGGATCGATCGCTTCGCCACGTCGCTCGCGAACGCCGCGGAGTCGGCCGCCAGGAACGCCTGCGTGTTGTAGTGGATCGGGACGACCAGGTCGGGGTCCATCCGCCCGGCGAGGTCGGCCGCCTCGGGGGCGCTCATACACACCGATCCGGAGATGTTCGCGAGAAACAGCGAGGCGTCTATCTCGGCGAACGCGTCGAGCGCGTCGGAGTCGCCGGGCCAGAACACGGAGGTGCCGTTCGCCCCGACGGTGAACCGATAGCCGACGCCGAACCCCTTCGGGTGCGTGACGGAGCCGTCGGCATCGGCGTGCGGGCCGTCGGGCTCGTTGTACGCCGGCACCGACCACACGTCGCCGACGCCGTCGACGGCGACGTGATCCTCCTCGCCGATCCGGACGACGTCGAACGGGAGGTCGTCGACGGGCTTCACGTCGCGGTCGATGTTCGCGGCGTCGACGCCCTCGTACACGACGACGGTGGCGTCGTCGGCGGCGACGCGCTCGATCCCCTCGGAGTCGTAGTGGTGGTCGTGGGTGACGACCACGAGGTCGGCGTCCATCGGTCGGTGGTCGGTCGCGCGCGGGTGCGCGGCCTCCTTCGGGTTGCCGCCGCCGGGGGGCGTCCACTCGCCCGAGAGCACGCCGTAGCGTCCGGGGTCGGTGTAGACGACCGTGCCGTCCGCGCTCTCGACGCGCGCGGTGGCGTAGCCGTACCACGTGACTCGCAGGTCGTCGTGTCTGACGGTCATGCCCGGGCGTCGGGTCGGGACGCCCCTATACGTACCGTTCCCCGAGCGGGCCCGCCGAGAAGCCGAGCGTGAACACGAACAGGACGAACGTGAGCGCGCCGAGGCGTAGCGTCGTCGTCGAGGCGGCGCCGCCGGCGGCGACGACGAGCGTGGCGAAAAGCGCCGCGACCGTGGCGGCGGCGAGCAACGCCTGCAGCGGGTACTCGCGGAGGAGACGGCGTGTGTCCATGTCCGGGCGCACGACCGCCCCCGAGTAGTGTCTTGTCACTCGGCGTCGGCGGCTCCGACGAGGCGCCGCAGGCGCGCGAGCGAGTCGGCGTCCGCGGGCGCCTTGTCCTCGCGAACCGCGACGAACCGGGGGAACCGGAGCGCGTACCCGGAGTCGTAGGTCGGGGAGGTCTGGATCTCCTCGTAGCCGACCTCGAACACGGCCTCGGGCGCGAACGCGACGCGCTGTCCGGACTCCGAGCGCACGTACGGCTCCAACAGGTCGGTGAGGTCGGCCAACTCCTCGTCCGTGATGCCGGTCGCGACCTTCCCGACGGTGGCGTACCGCCCGTCGTTGCCGTCGTCGCTGTCCGGCGGAGCGTCGCCGCCGGTGTCCCCGTCCGACGGCGCCCCGTCGCCGTCGGCGACGCGGACGCTCACCTCGAAGGTGCCGAACAGCTCCGCCCGGCGCCCCTCGCCCCACTCGGCGCCGGTGACGATGAGATCCAGCGTCTCCACGTCGGGTTTGCGCTTGAGCCACTCCTTCCCGCGGTTCCCGGGGTCGTACGTCGACTCCGGGCGCTTGAGCATCACGCCCTCGTGGCCGGCCGACAGCGCCTCGGCCTCGAACGCCTCGATCTCGTCGGCGTCGTCGGAGACCAGCAGCTCGGAGACGCCCTCGTCGAGCACCTCGTGAAGCCGGTCGTGGCGCTCGACGAGCGGCGCGTCGAGCAGGTCGTCGCCGCCGGCGTGCAGGCAGTCGAACGCGCGGAGCTCGACGCGCACCTCCTCGCGCATCCGGTCCACGTCGTGTTTGCGCCGGAAGCGCCGGAGGATCTCCTGAAACGGGAGCGGCTCGCCGCCGTCGTCGACGGCGACGGCCTCGCCGTCGAGGATCGCAGGCGCGCTCGCGTGCTCGCGGACGTGTTCGACCAGCTCCGGGAGCGCGGCGGTCACGTCCTCCATGTTGCGCGAGTAGATCGAGACGAGGTCGTCGGTATCAGCGTCCGCGCCCGTGGACCGATCGGACTCCTCCTCCTCGTAGTGGATCTGCACCCGCGCGCCGTCGTACTTCGTCTCCACGACCGCCTCCTCCCACGACTCCAGCGCGTCGGCGACGGTGCCCGACTGCGCGAGCATCGAGCGGACCGGCCGCCCGACCGACAGCGACACCTCCCGAAGCCCTTCCTCGCCCTCGTCGCGGGCGATCCGGGCGACGCGCCCGTGGTCGTTCGTCACCTGCAGCGCGCGCTCGACGAGCGCGACCAGCTCCTCGGTTCGGTCGTCCTCGTCGCGCTCCTCCGTCGGCGTCGTCACTGACGCGCCGAGGAACGCCTCGGCGGTGGCGTCCCGGAGCGTGCCCGAGCCGACGCCGATCCGCATCTCCCCGAGTACGAGCCTGGCGAGGATCTTCGCCTCGACCGGGCTCGCGCGCGTGAACAGGCCGAACAGCGTGTCCTCGCGGAACGACTCGCTGCCGTCGCCCGTCGCCTCCGCGACGGCGACCAGCTCGTCGTACACCTCCCGGACGGTCAGATCGTTGCCGTTCCCGGCGCCGTCGGCGTCGTCGCCGGTGCCGGCACCGTCGCCGCCGGCGAAGGCGGCGAGGCCGGTCTGGCCGCCCAGATCGAGGTCGGCGGCGACGGCGCCGATCTCGCCGGTCTCGGCGAGGCGCGCCTCGATGTCGTCGGCAGTGACGTTCGCGCCGGCCGCGCGCGCCAGCGCCGCGTGACACAGCGCCGGGCCGACCGAGAGCGTCCGGCCGTCCCAACCGGGGAACACGGCCCCGCGGAGGAACCGCGCGACGACCGGGAGGTCGTCGCTCCCGGACGCCGCGTCGCCCTCGGCGGCCGCCAGCGTCTCGGCGACGAGCGCGACGGTCGCGAGGTCGCCGGGCTCGGCGGCCATCGACTCGGCGCGCTCGGCGAACGTTGCGAAGTCCATGCCGGCCCGAAGTCGGGCGGCGAGAATAACTCCGACGACTCGCGCCCGCGGGTGCAGAAGCGGGTGCGGGAGGGGATGCGGGAGGGGATGCAAAAGCGGGTGCGGGAGCGGGCGACACCGGCCGCGAGGGTCGATCCGCGACGTTCCCTCAGGACAGATCGCCGGGCGCCGATTCGAGATCCGCCGCGGTCGGATCAGCGGCGTCCCGCCGGATCGAGAGCTGCTCGTCGAGCCAGCGTTCCTGTCGCTCGCGGCCGCCGATCCCGGCCAGCGGCTCGACCGTCTCCGCGCCGGCGGCGGCGATCCGGCTGAGCAACCCGCCGCGTTCCTTCAGCGCGTCGCGCATCGGCCGGTCGGCGAACACGATCACGCGCTCGTACTCGTGTTTGCGGACGTGGGAGGCGACATCGCTCACCACCTCCATCGACCACCGCGCCTGCGCGGCCGGCTCCAGCTCGGTGAACTCCCGGTCGATGCCCTCGACCTCCTCGTCGGGGTCGATCACGCCGTGGCGCTCCGAGAGGACGACCCACTCGTCGCAGACGAGCTCGGCGAGCTCGGCCTTCTTCGTGAAGAAGGCCGTCGCGTAGCGATCGACCGCGGTCCCCCGCCCCCGGAACGGACAGGCGCCGGCCTGCACGAGCCCCAACGTCTCCATATGCGACGATCCGGGGATTCATTTATAAATCTTGGTTCTCGATTACGATAGCAACGAACGGGCTCCCTCGACGGGTTGAAGGACGCCGCGAGTGCATCGGGGACCATGACCGACGCCGACGGGGATCTCGCAGCCAGGGTCCGGAGCGTGTTGGATACCGACCCCGAGGAGTTCCGAAAACGGGCGGAGGCGGACGCGGAGACGGTGAAGGCGGAGCTTCGCGACGGGACCTTCGACAACCACCAGTCGATCATCGGGCTGGAGTACGAGTTCTACGCGGTCTCGGAGGGTCGCTGGCGTGAGGGTGGCGACGGCGACGCCGACGGCGACGCGAACGCGGGCGAAGCGACCGCGGCCGACGTGAACGCGCCCCGTCTCAGCAGGGTTCCGCGGCGCCTGTTGGAGCTCATCGGCTTCGAGAAGGAGCTGGGGCTGCACAACGCCGAGATGACGACGAGCCCGCAGCCGCTCAACGCCGCCGGCGTGCGCGCGCAGTCGGCGGAGGTCCGCGCCCGCCTCGAGGCGGCCGAGGAGACGACCGGCGCCGAGGGGATGCGCCTCGTCTCGGACGCGATGTG
This sequence comes from Halobaculum roseum, assembly GCF_019880245.1. Classification (NCBI taxonomy): domain Archaea; kingdom Methanobacteriati; phylum Methanobacteriota; class Halobacteria; order Halobacteriales; family Haloferacaceae; genus Halobaculum; species Halobaculum roseum. The sequence continues at coordinate 880,672 of NZ_CP082286.1, read as the reverse complement.
GACGGTCCCGCCGGTCGGCGAGACCGCCCGCGAGTACCTCGCCGACTCCGTCGAGGACGACGGCGTCCGCATCGCGACCAACATGAGCGACGCCGTGCGCTATCACGCGATGGCGAACGGCCCCGGCGCGGAGTCGTTCTCGATCGACGCCCCGCACGTCGACCTGACGGCGGACACGGTGATGCCCGAGAGCCTCATCACGTCGATCCAGCCGCACTACCAGGTCGCGAGCGCGGAGGACATCCCCCGCTACCACAACCTCGCCCTCCGGGTCGCCGGGCCGCTGCTCGCCCTCGGCGTCAACGCCCCGTTCTTCCCGGCGGACCTGTACGCCGCCGACGCGACCGCCGAGGACGTCCTCGCCGACGGTTGGCACGAGAACCGGGTCGCCGTCTTCGAGTCCGTCCTCAACGAGGAGGGCGCCGAGAAGGTGACGTTCCCCGAGGACCTCGACTCCGTCGAGGAGGCGGTCGACCGCGTCGCCGCCGACCCGACGATCGTCCCGATGCCCGTCGGGGAGGGCAACCGCTTCGACGACGCGTTCGCGACGCTGCGCCGCAAACACGGGACCTACTGGCGCTGGGTGCGTCCGGTGTTCGAGGGCGCGACCCGCTCGGCCGCGAACGCGCGCATCGAGTTCCGCCCGATCCCCGCACAGCCGACCGTCGGCGACTCGATCGCCTTCCTCGCGGCGTTCGCGGGCCTGATGGAGAGCCTGCCGCGGCGGCGCCACCCCGTCTATGACCTCGACTGGGGAACCGCCCGCGACAACTTCTATGCGGCCGTCCACGACGGCATCGACGCCGATCTCTCGTGGGTCACGACCGACGGCGTCGAGACGACCGACGCCGACGCGATCTTCGACGACCTGCTGTCGCACGCCGAGGCCGGCCTGGAGGACGTCGGCCTCTCCGAGACGGAGGCGAAGTCGTACCTCGAACCGCTGCGCTGGCGTGCCGGGAGCGGCGTCACGCCTGCCGCGTGGAAGCGCAGCCGGGTCCGCGACCGGCTCGACGACGGCGCCGACCTCGGCGACGCGATCCCCGCGATGCAGCGAGCGTACGTGGAGCGACAGCGCGAGACCCTGTTCGACGGCACGTTCGCGGACTGGTTCGACGAGTAGCGTTCGGGTCGGTCAGCCCGTGACTGTCCCCGCCCGCTTCGCGAGTTAGAAGCCGATGTGTGAGGTGGAACTCGGCCCGTCGTCGTCGTCGCGCGCCCCCTCGTGGCGGTAGGTGTAGTCCTCGTCCGCGAGGTACACCGCGCCGTCGTCGACAGCAATGTCGACGGCCGTCAGCGACGTTCCCGCGGCCTCGCCGTTGTCGCAGTCGCCCGAGCACGTGTCGAACATGGAGCCGTGCTTGGGGCAGATCACCTCCCCGTCGCGCATCGCCGCGCCCCGGCCGCGGTCGAGGCGCTGGTACTCGTGGGGACAGACGTTCACCCACGCGCGGACGCCGGGGTCCTCGCGACAGCGGACCAGGATCACCTCCCGGTCGGTGCCGTGGGGGTCGCTGACGGTGAACAGGTGCGAGCCGCGCTCGGGTACCTCGTCGATCGACGTGATCCGCTCGCCGGGGGCCATCGGCGTCGCGTTCGCCGTCCGGGTGCAAAAACGTCGGTGTCCCGCGGATCCGGGACCGAAGAACCGGGCGTCGGAACCGTGAGAACGAACCGAGTCGTCAGGCGGTGAGCTCGTCGATGTCCTTGTGCTTCGTGACCTCGACGCCCTCGTCGGTCACGACGCACATGTTGATCCCGTTGCCGGAGGCGGTGTCGCGCTCGACGGCCGACTTGATCGCGCGGGCGGCGACGCGCTTCGCGTCCTCGATGGACATGCCCTCGTCGTACTCCTGTTCGAGCACGCCCAGCGCGAACTGCGAGCCGGAGCCGGTGACGGTGTACTCCTCCTCGGTCATGCCGCCGGCCGCGTCGATGGAGTAGATGTGTGTACCCTCGTCGTCGACGCCGCCGAGGATCGGCTGGACGATGAAGAACGCCCCCGAGCGGAGGAGGTTCCCGGTGAGCGTCGACAGCGCCTGCATACTCATGTCCTTGCCGCGGCGGGTCTCATAGAGGTTCGTCTCCGCCTTCAGCGTCTGGATGAGGTTCTGCGCCGCCGAGACCGATCCCGCGATCGTGAGCGCGCCCGTCGGGTGGATCTGCTCGACCTTCTGGACGTCCTTCGAGGAGACCATGCGACCCAGCGATGCGCGCATGTCGGTCGCGAGCACGACGCCGTCCTCGGTCCGCAGGCCGACGGTCGTCGTCCCGGTCTTCATCTCGCCTTCGCCGGTCGCCTGGGCGCGACGCTCGTCGGCGTTGGGGAACTCCCCGAGTTCCGGTCCGAACACGGTTTCGTCGCCGCCGATGGCGTCGAGGTCCGCGAGGTCACTAGATGGTCGCATTGACGCGTGGTTGGGCAGCGCCGCTGATAAATGCACCCTTTGAGGAACCCGGTCGGCGGCGACGCCATCGCTCGGTCCCCGGGGCCTCGTCGCCATCGCGGGTGGTGATAGCACCGCCGCTCGGAGACGAGAGAATCAGAGAATCCGTCGTCGTCGGCCGTCGGAGACGGCCGTCGGACCCGCGCCCGTTACTCGCCCCCGTTCGTCGACTCGCCGGTCGCGTCGACGACGGCCTCGTAGGTCTCGCGAATGCGGGAGACTGCGGCTCCCATGGGGAGGCGCACCCCGGCCTTGCGAGTGAGCAGTACCAGCGGGAACGCACAGATCCCCGCGAGCACGGTCAGGTGGTGGATCGCGTGAACGCCAGCGCGGCGGGCGGCTCGGACGGCGTGGGTCATACCGGTATCACCTCGTGGAGCCGTGCCCACTCATAAACGTGTCGGCTCCCCCGATGACGACGATCGCGTCGCCCTCTTGCGGTTCGACCGTTCATGCCGGGATCGGGGATCGTCGTCCGGTTCCCGCCGTTGAGAGTCGGACCTTTCGACGGATTGACGCGCGGGTTCGTCATAACTTACGGCGAACCAGCGGGTTCGGTGCGCGTTCCCATCGCGCCGGCCGCGAGCGCGCTGAGCGCGCGGGAGTGGCAACTTTGAACCCGATCCGGTGGCTACCGACAGGGTACAATGAGACAGCGTCGGTCGACGACGACACGCGCGAACGGAACCAACGGGTTATTGTCCGCAGGCCGGGGAGGTGTGCTGTGAGCAACTATCTCGTCGCGTTAGAGGCGGCCTGGTTGGTGCGGGACGTGGAGGCGATCGACGACGCGATCGGCGTGGCGGTCAGCGAGGCGGGCCGGCGTCTCAACGAGGCGAACAAGGAGTTCGTCGACGTGGAGGTCGGCGCGACGCCGTGTCCCGCCTGCGGGGAGCCGTTCGACTCGGCGTTCATCGCCGCCTCGACCGCGCTCGTCGGACTGATGCTGGAGATCGAGGTGTTCAACGCCGACAGCGAGGAGCACGCCACCCGCATCGCCAAAAGCGAGATCGGCGGCGCCCTGCGCGACGTCCCCCTCGACGTGCTCGACGTGATCGAGACGGAAGCCGACGACGAGGACGAGTAGGTCCCAACCGCCCGCGGTGCGGTCCGCGGCGACCGAACGATTTTTAATAACCTCGGGTAATCGTGCGGGTATGGAACTCCCCACGCCGCAGGACCTGCGCGAGCGGCGGACCTCGCTCGATCTGACCCAGAGCGCGCTCGCCGAGCGCGCGGACGTGTCGCAGCCGCTGATCGCCCGCATCGAGGGCGGGGACGTGGACCCTCGCCTGTCGACGCTCCGGCGCATCGTCGAGGCGCTCGACGAGGTCGAGGGCGGGGTTGTCCGCGCCCGCGACATCATGCACGAGTCGGTGATCAGCGTCGCGCCCGACCACTCCGTCCGCGAGGCCGTCGACCTGATGGAGGAGGAGGCGTACTCCCAGCTCCCGGTGATCCAGAACGGGACGCCGGTCGGGTCGATATCCTTCTCGGACGTGAACCAGGCCGGCGAGGACGCCGCGGATCTCCCGGTCAGCGAGGTGATGTCGGAGTCGTTCCCGCCGGTGAGCCCGGACGCGACCGTCGACGAGATACGGAACCTGTTGGAGCACTACAAGGCCGTCGTCGTCACCGACGGCGGCGACGCCGTCGGGATCATCACCGAGGCGGACCTGGCGGCGCAGTTGTCCTGAAGCAGCTCTGTTGGGTTCCTCCATCACTACCGGAACCAGTGCAGTAGATCGGTAGAGTCAGAGAATTAACTGATCACCGGCGGGCAGCCCCCCCGTCCACAGTATGACGGATACCCAATGATTTATGCTGAGTAACAGTCGAACCGATATCTATCGTTGAGTTTGCTTGAGCGACACATCGATACCGTCATCGCGGACGACGACCCCACTCTGACGAAACAGATCAGTCCAGGAGATTACCCACTCCCATGAGTCGACGAAACCGATCTACCTTCGCTATCATCGGAGCCTGTCTCGTGATCGGGACACTGGCGCTGGCACCTGTCGTTGCTGGTGCATCCGGGCCGACATCCTCCACCCCCGCCGAGACCACGACTTCGAACACCACTGACGACTTCGGCGCCGCAAGCGGAGATCAAATCGAGTCAGGGAACCCACAGGTGTCCGGCTCCCTCCCCGATGAACGGGTGATACCCACCAGAGTCGACATCGAACGTGTCAATGGAACGGATACCGTACAGTTCACGTACACGTTCGACCTTCCAAGCGACACCGTTCAGTTCGGAATCAGAAGTATCAAATATATTGACAGTTACTCCGTGGTCGAGACGACCGGGTTCGAGGAGGGCCAAGAATTCACGTGGGATACCACAACCTCAACGCCCTCGATCACGGTCGAACATACGCTTCCCGACGAGTCAAACGCCGGGATGCACCGTGTCACGATCCCGTCTCCCTCGGGAGTCATCCAGCGTGGAGATCCCCCAGAGGGGAGGTTCGTTGACTCGGTGTACGAGGAGCCCGTCGGGTTCTACCTGGATACGACCGCTCGGGTCCACGGCGAGGGGACTGTCGCTGGCTCGGAATTTGTCACCGGCGAATACACCGTGTACACCGAGCGCGCGGATGGCAAGGAGATCTCCCTGTTCGTGCCTGATCGGGTCGACATGGCCGTTTCGCCAGAAAAAGCAATTACAGCCCTTGCGGCAACCGAACGCGCAATTGAAGGCGACCCTCATCGGGACGTCTCCGTCTTCGTTCTCGAAGGGCAGATCGCAGCCGGAGGGGCATCGAGTGCAAGCGCAGTGGTACATGCGGGATCTCCCCTCTCGATCTATATTCACGAGACCGCACACATCAATGAGATGACATATTATAACCGAGATATGGCGTGGTTCACCGAGGGCAGCGCCACCTACTACGGGTCGTATTTCGAACCTGTTAACGGCCAGCTCGAATGGCGGCCTGCAACGTTCTTACACAAAACCGATCCCGAGACCAAGTGGCCACAGGGGGACTACCACGAAGACAGCACCCTCGGCGAAGTAGACACCTACGACCGACGGACTAGTTACGAGAAAGGTTCACGGGTGTTGTTCGCCTTGGACGTGAAGCTACGGGAGGCAACTGATGGCGAGGCGACGATACACGACGTGATGTATCGGGTTAACCAACACAGCGGGCAAGGGGGTCTCAACTACACGGAGTTCCGCGGAATCATCGTCGATCTCGCGGGCGAAGACACTGCGTCTTGGCTCGATCCCTACGTCCTGACAGCACAGAACCCACCGAAACCGAACGCCAGTGTGTTCGGCCCGACGCCGAACTTCGCCGACGGGACGACCAACACCAGCGGCGATGCTCGCGGAACGTTTGAGTTCGCCATCACGATACCGTCTGGGGAACAGCAGCGGCTTGAGTCGGCCACGCTGTCGATCGAATCACGGTCGACAACCGTTGCGGCTGTCGTCTCCGATGACAACGACGATGGTCGTGTTACTGTCCGGTTTCAGCCGTATGGGCCCGATGGTGGGACCGGACTCGAAACGGCCGATACTGCGGATGAGATAACTGTCACCGAGGGAACCTTGGAGGACCCGGTTGTATCCGAGGAGCTTCAGGTCAAACTGCTCGTTACGGATGCGAGCGAGTCCTATACGCTTGCTACGCGGTCGATCACCCTTCTGTCGATACCGACGGAGACATCACAGACGGAACCGCCTGCGGCACAGGAACCGGATATCTTCGCCGATCTCACGACCGACCGCGTACGGAACCTCTTCTACGAGTTCGCGTCGAGTCTCTCGCCGTTCGATCTGGTGATCGGTGTACCGTTGAGCCTTGCAGCTGTCCTCCTGTTTATTAAAGCACGAACTGCTGACCAGTAACCGGTGCCTGCAACCGCGGGCGAGATCGGGACCGAAGCCCCGTTGCATCGCCCTCTGTGAGATCTCCACTCGCACGGTGGTCGACCCGCTATTTTCGAGTGACAGTAGCTTCCGTGCGCAATACGAAACTCACGTACCGGCTGTTTCATCGACGGCGGTGTCGATCCAGTAGGAGATCGTTGTCTGCTCGGTTAACAGCACCTAGCTAACGGCTGTTTCAGCGGTAGATGGCTCGAATACGTGGAGATCAACGGAGCCCCTGAGCCCGGAATCAACTCGCGGCCCGCGGCCGGCCCCGTCTACAGCGAGTTCTTGATCTTCTCGAAGAAGCCCTCGCTCACGTCGATCTCCTCGCCGCCGGCCTCAGCGAACTCCTTGAGCGCCTCGCGCTGCTCGCTCGTGAGGTCGTCGGGCGTGACGACCTGCACCTGCACGTACAGGTCGCCGTTGCCGCGTCGACGCAGGCGGGGCATCCCCTTCCCCTTCAGGCGGAACGTCTCCCCGCTCTGGGTGCCGGCCGGTACCTCGAACTCGACGCTCCCGTCGAGCGTCTCCAGCTGGATCGTGTCGCCGAAGACGGCCTGCGGGAACGAGACGGGCTCGGTGAGGTGGAGGTCGGCGCCGTCGCGCTCGAAGCGGTCGTCGCCCTCGACGCGCACCTCGATGAGGAGGTCGCCGTCGCGGGCGCCGGGCTCGCCGGGGGCGCCCTCGCCGTCCATCCGGAGCGTCTGCCCGTCCTCGATGCCCGCGGGCACGTCCACCGTGAGGGTGGTCTCCTCGCGGGTGATCCCCGAGCCGTCACAGACGGCGCAGTCCTCGGAGTACAGCTCGCCCTCGCCCTCGCAGTTGGGACACGTGCCCCGCTGCTGGACGCGCCCGAGCGGCGTCTGCTGCACCTGGGTCACCTGCCCGCGGCCGTCACACTGCGGACACGTCCGCACGTCCGCGTCCTCCGGGTGACCGCTCCCGCCGCACTCCTCACAGCGCGTCGGGCGCGCGACGGAGAACTGCTTGGTGATGCCGTCGTGGGCCTCCTGCAGCGTGATGTCCAGGTTCGTCCGGAGGTCCTTCCCCGGACGCGGACCGCCGCGGCCGCCGCCCCCGCCGCCGAAGAACTCCTCGAAGATGTCGCCGAGGCCGCCCATGCCGCCGCCGCCCATGCCGCCGCCCATTCCGCCGCCGCCGAAGGGGCCGCCGCCCATGCCGCCGCCGGCGCCGCCGGGGCCGCCGTCGAAGCCGCCGCGCTTCTCGGCCTGCTCGAACTGGTCGTGGCCCATCCGGTCGTACGCCTGCCGCTTCTCCTCGTCCGTGAGGACCTCCTTGGCCTTCTTGACCTTCTTGAACTTCTCCTCGGCGTCGGGCTCGTCGCTGACGTCGGGATGGTACTCGGTGGCCTTCTGGCGGTACGCCTGCTTGATCTCCTCCTCGGAGGCGTCCCGCGAGACCCCGAGCACGTCGTAGAAGTCCTCGCTCATTGGTTGTTCGTTGGTTGGTCGCTCGTGCTATTTCAATCGCGTGGCTCGCGGAGGGACTGATCGGGGCCGTGTTCGAGACCGTCGAAACGGATCGGGACAGCTACCGGACCGGCATCGGGGTCGTCCGTCGAGCCAAGCCGCCCTCGGACGCGTACGAGTCCTCGTCGTCGTCCACTGCAGAAACCGAGCGGGGCGAGGTTACTGAAACTACGAGAGCTTCGCTCTCGTGAGCAGACGGGAACGCCGACTACTCGTCGTCGTTCTCGTCCACTACGCCAGAGCGAGCTCTGGCGAGTTGAGCACTCCTCGGACGCTTACGCGTCCTCGTCGTCCTCAACGTCCTCGAAGTCGGCGTCGACGTACTCCTCGTCGTCGCCGTCGGCGGCCGCGCCCGCGCCGGGGCCCTGACCGCCCATGCCGCCCATGCCGCCCGGACCGGCGCCCGCGGCGCCCTCGGGGCCGCCCGCGCCGCCGGGGCCGGCCTGGGCCTGCTGCTGGTACATCTGCTTGCCGATCTCCTGGAGCGCCTCCGAGAGCGACTCGGTGGCGTCCTCGATCTCGTCGGTCTCGGCGTCCTCGTCGGCGAGGACGTCCTGCAGCGCCTCGATCTCCTCGCGGATGTCGGACTCGAGGTCGTCGTCGATCTCCTCCTCGTTCTCGTCGAGGAGCGTCTCGGCGCGCTGGACCGCGCTCTCGGCCTCGTTGCGGGCCTCGATGCGACGGCGACGCTCCTCGTCCTCCTCGGCGTGCTGCTCGGCCTCCTCCTGCATCTGCTCGATCTGTTCGTCGGAGAGACCGGCGCCCCCCTCGATGGTGATCGACTCGGCGTTGCCCGAGCCCTGGTCCTCCGCCTCGACGTTCACGATGCCGTTCTCGTCGATGTTGAACGACACCTCGATCTGCGGGGTGCCCGCGGGCGCCGGCGGGATGCCGGTGAGCTGGAACTCCCCGAGCAGCTCGTTCTCCTCGGCGATCTCGCGTTCGCCCTGGAAGACACGCACCTGCACCGAGGTCTGGTTCGCCGCCGCGGTCGTGAAGATCTTCGACTCCTCGGTCGGGATGGTCGTGTTCTTCTCGATGAGACGCTCGAAGAGGCCGCCCTTCACCTCGATCCCGAGCGACAGCGGCGTCACGTCGAGCAGGACGAGGTCGTCCACGTCGCCCGAGAGCACGCCGCCCTGGATGGCCGCGCCCAGCGCGACCGCCTCGTCGGGGTTGACGTTCTTCTTCGGCTCGGTGCCGAGGATCTCCTCGACCTTGTCCTGCACCTGCGGCATCCGGGTGGAGCCGCCGACGAGGATCACCTCGTCGATGTCGTCGGCGTCGTAGCCGGCGTCCGCGAGCGCCTGCTCGGTCGGCTCGACGGTGCGCTCGATGAGGTCGGCGGTGATGCTCTCGAACGTCGCGCGGGTGATCTCCGTCTCCAGGTGGACCGGGCCGGAGTCGGTCGCCGTGATGAACGGGAGGTTGACGCTGGCCTGCTTGCGCGAGGAGAGCTCGATCTTCGCCTCCTCGGCGGCGTCCTTCAGGCGCTGGAGCGCCTGCCGGTCCTCGCGCAGGTCGATGCCGTGCTCGTTCTCGAACTCGTCGGCGAGGTGGTCGATGATCGCCTCGTCCCAGTCGTCGCCGCCGAGGTCGTTGTCCCCGTTCGTGGCGACGACCTCGTAGACGCCGCCGCCCAGGTCGAGCACGGACACGTCGAAGGTGCCGCCCCCGAGGTCGTACACCATCACCGTCTGGTCGGACTCGTCGTCGAGGCCGTACGCCATCGACGCCGCGGTCGGCTCGTTGACGATGCGCTCGACGTCGAAGCCGGCGATCTCGCCGGCGTCCTTCGTTGCCTGGCGCTGCTTGTCGTTGAAGTACGCGGGGACCGTGATGACCGCCTTCTCCACGTCGTCGCCGAGGTACTCCTCGGCGTCGCGCTTGATCTTCTGGAGGATCATCGCCGAGATCTCCTGGGGTGTGTAGTCCTCCCCGTCGATCTCGACGGAGTAGTCCTCATCGCCCATGTGCCGCTTGATCGACTGGATCGTGCGGTCGGGGTTCTGGACGGCCTGGTTCTTCGCGGGCTTGCCGACGAGCCGCTCGCCGTCGTCGGTGAACGCGACGACGGACGGCGTCGTTCGGTCGCCCTCGCCGTTCACGATGATCTCTGGGTCGTCCCCCTCCATCACCGCGAACGCCGAGTTCGTGGTCCCGAGGTCGATCCCGAGGATCTTGTTGGTCGCCATCTTGGCCCCGAATAGCGCCGCGAGTCCGTTAAACGTTACTAGACAGAGCGTACCGCGGTCTCCCCCCACACCGCCGCCGTGTTGCGATTATCCCGCCGATGGATTCCATCGAGTGGCAACGCTTATCACGAACCGCGAATCCAGCCGGATCGACCCGGTCGCTCGACCCGCCTACTCCAGTGCCTCCGGCCCGTCCCGCAGCACAGCGACCGCGTCCGCGACGATCGCTTCCCGTCCCGTCGACGCGAAGCACTCGTGACCGCCGTCGTACAGCCGGATCCTGTCGGCGGACAGCCGTTCGCCGACGGCGTCGACCCCGACGAGGCCGTCGGTCAGCGTACAGAACGCGACCTCCCCGTCGCCCGCGGCCGGCAGCGACGACTGCGCGCGGCGGACCTCCCGCACGAACGACGGCGACAGCCCGACGGGATCGCGCTCGCTCGGCTCCGCGCGCTCGCCCAGCGTCTCGCGGTCCGGCTCCACCGAGGTGAGTTCCCGGCTCGTCGGGAGGGCTCCGAGCACGCGGAACGGGATCCGCTGACTCGGGTGCAGCCCCCACCACGGGCTGAGGTGGACGGCCCGCTCGGGCAGCACGCCGGCGTCGATGGCGTGAGCGGCGATCAGTCCGCCGGTGCTGTGTGAGAGCACGCGGTCCGCGGCCGGTTCCTCGTCGACGACGGCTGCCAGCGGGTCGAGGTACTCGCGCTCGAAGCGACTGACGTTCGTCGGGATCTCGACGGCCCGGGTGCGGAACCCGGCGTCGGCGAGGGTGTCGAGCAGCCAGCCGACCGCGGGCTGTGCGGGCGTGTTTCCCCACCCCATCACGAACCACAGGGGGTCGCCGTCGACGGGACCGTGGACGGTGACGTTCACACGACTTCGTCTCGCGGCGGCGACAAAACGGTACGCCTACTCGCCGTCGCTAACCGTCACCTGGGCCGCTTCGATCACCTTGTCGGCCATCTCGTACCCCTGCTTGTACACGTCGGCGATGGTACCCTCCGGCTGCTCGGAGTCGACGCGCATCATCACCTCGTGGCGCTCGGGGTCCACCTCCTGCCCCGACTCGGGGTCGATCACCTCGACGTTCTCCTCGGCGAGGATCCGGTCGAACGTCTCCAGCGTGGACTCGACGCCGGGGCGGATGTCGACGTCCTCCTCCTGGTCGAGCGCGCGCACGAGGTTGTCCCGAACCTCGGTGAGGCGGCTCACGAGCGACTCGGTCGCGCGCGCCTTCTCCTGCTCCTGGCGCTTCTTCGCGCGCTTCTTGTAGTTCTGGAAGTCCGCCTTCGTCCGCCGCAGGCTCGACTCCAGTTCCTCCACGCGCTCTGTGGACTCGACGGCCTCGCGTTCGAGGGCGGCGACCTCCGCCGCCAGCGCGTCGTCGTACTTGGCGACCTCGTCGGCCAGCGCGGTCTCGGTCACGTCGTCGCCGTCGCGCTCGGTCGACTCCTGGCGCGCGTCGGTGCCCGCCGCGTCGCCTGCGGCGTCTGTCGCGTCCTCGGGGTCGTCGTGTCCGGCGTCGGCCTCCTCGCTCATACCCCATCGAAGCGGTCGCGCGGAAATACGGATTGCGGATCCGGGCGTGGCCGTCCCCGACGACGGACCGTCCTCCGCGTCGCCCTGCTCGTCGTCGGTGCCGTCCTACTCGTCGCCGCCGTCGCCGCCGGCGTCCGCGGCGGATTCGGCCGCGTCTCGGAGGTCGTCGATCCGGCTCGACAGTATCGACAGCGCCGCGTCGGCGTCCATGTACCCCTGGTCGTACTCCCCGTACACGTCGTCGGCGCCCGCCAGGAACGCCGCGACGGCCTCGTGCATCCCGGCGCCGGTGCTGTCTCCCTCGCCGTCACCTGCGCCGTCGCCGCCGTTCTCGTCGTTCATACGCGTCGCTTCGGCGGTCCCCCTTGTGTGGTTTGCGGGCGAGGCGGGGCGACGGTCAACGCGGTCCTCGCGAACCGGACGGGCTGACGGTCTGTCGCGCCAGTCACTCGTCCGCGTCGGCGACGCACACCACCCCGGCCCCGTCGAGCGAGAACCGATAGCCGGCGTAGGTGAACTGCGCCTTCGCTCCGGTGTCCGGGGCGCAGATCCTGTCGAGCGACGCCGGATCGACCGAGTAGTGGAGGGCCGGAAGCGTCTCCGGGGGCGCCTCGCGAAGCGCCGAGACGACCAGCGGGACGAGCAGGCTGGGGGGCGTCGCGTCCGGGTCGAACGTCCCCCGATAGGCGCCCGTCTCCGGCTCGTACCGGAGGACGGTGTCGCCGTCGACCGTCAGGTTGCCGGGGTCGGTCCGGTCAGCGTCGCGGTCCTCGTCGGTCATCCGGAGGCGCGTGTCGAGTCGCCGGAGGCGGCGAGTTCCCCGGCCACACGCTCGATCCGTTTGAGCGACTCCAGCGTCCCGGTTTCGAACCCCTCGAACCGAACCGTTCCCGCGTCGGTGTCGTAGTCGATCACGCCGGAATCGGCCATCTTCGGCAGATGGACGTGCGTCAGCGAGATCGACACCCGCTCGACGATAGCGGGGTCGACGGAGCCGTCTCCGGGTGTTGCAGCCGTGCTTCCCGGCTCCCCTTCGACGGACTCCATCGACGCGACGGCGGCGGCGAGCCGTCCGACCGTGATATCGCCGGTTCCAGTCCGGTTCCGGAGATACCGGAGGACCGTCCGCCTCCGTCGGTCTTCGATCAACGCGAACACGTCGTCGGTCGTCTCTCCGCGTGCTGTCGTCACGCTTCGACCGAGAACGTCCGATAAAAAAGTGGTTCTGACGGACCCGTCGAAAGGGTCAGTGACCACCCTTCAGCGTGGTTCGGACCGCGTCCGTCAGCGTCGTGACGACCCGTTCCCCGTCCCGGTCGCGGGTGACGAGTTCGTCCTCGGCAAGCCGGCACAGGTGGTGACAGACCGTGCTCGGCGCGCGGTCGAGCCGTTCCGCCAGCTCGCTCACGGTTGTCGGCTCGTTGTGCCACACGGAGTGCAGCACGGCCCGGCTCGCACCGTCGGCGAGCGCGGCCTCCAGCGTCCGGCTCCGTTCCCCGGACAGCGCGGGGAACAGTCGCTTCTTCCCGCGGATCTTCTCCGTCTCGACCAGTCCCTCGCGTTCGAGGACTCGGCCGTGGTACCGGACGGTCGACACCGGCTCGCCGACGGCGTCGGCGATCCCGGCGAGGTGGATGCCGGGCGTGTCGGCGACCGTGTCGTGCATCCGGCGGCGCGTCTCGTGATCGAGCGCGTCCGAGCCGTCGCCCCCGAACCGGCTGTACCCCGCGATGGGGATCAGCACGTGCGGCGAGTCGGCTACCGCCGCCGTGGTTCCCGCCGCGATCGTCCGCACGCCGGTCGTGACCGCGTCGCCGGGGGAGTCGGCGGGTCCGTCGATCGTCCTCCCGGCGTCGTTCGAGCCGCCGGCGGCGGGGACGGGTACGGCTCCCGACGGGTGGGTCGCGGGGAGCGCGCTCGCCGGCCCCGCGATCGCGACGCCGACGGCGACGAGCACGAGCACGAGCGTCGCGCGTTGCCGCGGTGTTCGGGTCATGGTTCGATACCGGGCGGAGCGCCCCGTCCGCTCGGGGCGCCGCCCCAACGGGGATATCGAACGGTCGAAGATAAACGGACCTGCCGAACGGCTTCCGAACGGATACAGGGTGGTTACCGTTGGCACGGTCGACCACCGACGGCGGACTTATGCGCAGCGGAGACCCATCCCCGGCCGTGTCGTCGGTCACGCTCACCTTCGAGGACGGGACGGTCCGGGTCGCCGGCTCGGCCGCCGCCGGCGCCGATCTCGACGGCCTTCCGGGCGTCGAGACGGACGCGCGCTCGGACGCCCGCCGCGCGCCCGCCCACCGCTACCGCGAGATCCGCGACGCCCTCGGCGACCGCGGCCGCGACGTGGACGACCGCGTGCTCGATCTCCCGCCGCTCCCGCCGCTCGACTCCGGCTACACCCTCCGCGAGTACCAGCGCGAGGCGCTCGACGCCTGGGAGGGGAACGACCGCCGGGGGGTGCTCGAACTCCCGACCGGGAGCGGGAAGACGGTGATCGCGCTGGCGGCGATCGCGGCCGCGGGGACGCCGGCGCTCGTCGTCGTCCCGACCGTCGACCTGCTGGAGCAGTGGCACCGCGAACTCTCCGCGACGTTCGACGTGCCCGTCGGCCGCCTCGGCGGCGGCGAGCAGACCGTCGAGGCGCTCACGGTCGCCACGTACGACTCGGCGTACCTCCGCGCGGACGATCTGGGTGACCGCTTCGGCCTGCTCGTCCTCGACGAGGTCCACCACCTCGGCGGCGAGGGGTACCGGGACATCGCGCGGCTGTTCGTCGCGCCCGCGCGCCTGGGCCTGACGGCGACGTTCGAGCGCCCCGACGGCGCCCACGAGGCGGTCGCCGACTTGGTCGGCCCGGTCGTGTACGATCTCGACCCCGACGACCTCGCCGGCGAGCACCTCGCCGACTACGAGGTCCGCCGGATCGAGGTGGAGCTGTCGGGGGCGGAGCGCGAGCGCTACGAGGAGGCGCAGGGTACCTTCGTCGACTACGTCCGCGACGCGGGGATCCGGTTCACGTCCGGCTCGGACTACCAGGAGCTCGTGAAGCGTTCGGGGAACGATCCGCGCGCCCGCGAGGCGCTGCTCGCCAAACAGCGCGCCCGCGAAGTGATGATGAACGCCGACGCGAAGCTCGACCGGCTCGGCCGCATCCTCGACCGCCACCGCGGCGAGCGCGTCATCGTCTTCACCGCCCACACCGCGCTCGTCTACCGCATCTCCGAGCGGTTCCTGATCCCCGCGATCACCGCCGAAACCGGGACCGAGGAGCGCCGGGAGACGCTCTCGCGGTTCCGCGAGGGTACGTACTCGCGGGTGGTCGCGGCGAACGTGCTCGACGAGGGCGTCGACGTGCCGGAGGCCAGCGTCGGCGTCATCCTCTCGGGCAGCGGCTCGGAGCGGGAGTTCACCCAGCGGCTCGGCCGGATCCTCCGCCCCGGTGACGACGGCGCGAAGACGGCGACGCTGTACGAACTCGTGACGAACGAGACGGCCGAGGAACGGGTCGCGCAGCGGCGTCGGTAGCGACGCACACGGCGGCGTCGGTGGCGACTCACGCGAACGCCGGATTCAGACGATCTCGACGCGCATCGACCCGCTGCGGTTGAACGATTCGAACGACAGCGAGGTTTCGAGCGTCGCCTCGGTTCGCTCGCCGGGAGCGACGGTCACGTCCCGAGAGACGGTTTCCTCGCGCTCCTCGCCGTCCACGGTGGCGCTCACGGTCGCGACCACGGTGCCGGTTCGCTCCTCGCCGCCGCGGTTCTCGACGGTGACGCGGACGAGTAAGTCGCCGTCGTCGCCCTCCGCGTCGGTGAAGTCGGTGATGACGAGCCCCTCGCCGGGCCCCGCCGTCGCCTCCGGCGAGCGCGGCGGCGTCAGCGGACCGGACGGGTCGGCCGAGTTCGTGCAGCCGGCGAGCGCGGCGACGCCGCTGGCGGCGGCGAGGCGAGCGCCCGTCGCGAGCAGGCGCCGGCGGTTCACGTCGACCCGGTTTCGCGGATCCGGCATGAACCTTGTCCATCGCGACGTGGGACGGCGGCGTCTCGTCGCCGTGATCCCCTGACGCCAACCCGAAGGCGGACGGGCAACACCGCCGCCGCTTTATCGCCCGGGACGGTACGTCCCGCGACGACCGTGATCACGAAGGACATCCTGCGCGTCAGTCGCCGCGGCGGCTACCGGCCGCAGTTCGTCGCCGGCGACCCGGACGGTCGCCGCCTCGCCGCGCGCGTGTTCGGCGTGTATCAGGGCCACGTCGGCGAGCGTCGGAGCGACCTCGACGAGTCGCTGGAGGCGCTCGAACGGGAGGCCGACGACTATAAGCTCGTGCGCGGGTTCGCCGCTCTCCTCGACCGCGAGGCCGTCTTCGAGACGCGCGCGCCGCTCCCGCCCCGGCGCGCGCGCCGGGTCGCCTTCGAGGCCGCGGAGGCGGTCGGGGTCGCCGACGCCGACGACCGGGCGGCGGCACTCGACCGCGCGGGCGACCGTCTCGGCGTCGACTCCGACGAGATCGAGGCGTCGCTGTACGCCGACCGCGACGCGAACCGGGTGCTCGCCGACTTCGACCCGCGCTGGGGCCCCGAGGAGCTGCTCGTCCAGTACGACCTCTCGCTGGCGCAAACGGCGCTGTTCGACGCGACGGAGGTGCGCGTGCGTTCGACGGACCCGAAGGCGCTCGTCTCGGCCGCCAAGCGCCTCGGCCTCCTGTACGAGATCCGCGTGCGCGAGGGGGAGGGTCCGACCGACCGCGAGGTAGTGATCACCGGTCCCGACGCCCTCTTTCGCCGGACGCGACGCTACGGAACCGCCTTCGCCCGGCTCCTGCGCACCGTCGCCGCGACCGCCGACGAGTGGACGCTTTCGGCCGACATCGACGACCGCGGGCGCGAGTACCTGCTGGAACTCGACGACGGGGACGTGTCCGTCCCGGGCGTCGAACCCTTGGCCGAACCGGCGTTCGACTCCGGCGTCGAGGCCGACTTCGCCGCCCGGTTCCGGGCGCTGGACCTCGACTGGGACCTCACCAGGGAGCCCGAGCCGCTCCGCGTCGGCGCGAGCGTGATGATCCCCGACTTCGCGTTCGAGTACCGCCACGCCGACTTCCGCGTGTTCTTCGAGGTGATGGGCTTCTGGACGCCGGAGTACGTCGAGAAGAAGCTCGCCCAGCTCGCTGACGTGGAGGACGTGGAGCTCGTCGTCGCCGTCGACGAGAGCCTCGGCGTGGGCGAGGAGATCGCCGCCCGCGACCACCGCGTCGTCACCTACTCGGGGACCGTCCGCGTGAAGGACGTGGTCGACGTGCTCCGGGGGTACGAGGCCGACCTCGCCGACGAGGTGACCGCCGACCTCCCCGACGAGCTGGCCCCCGAGGACGACGTGATCTCGGTCTCGGACGTGGCCACCGAGCACGGGGTTCCGGTCGACGCGCTGGAGGACGTTGCGTTCCCGGAGCACCGCCGGCTCGGCGGGACGCTCGTGCGACCCGCGGTGCTGGAGCGCGTGGGCGAGGAGATCGAGGCCGGGATGTCCCTGTCGGAGGCGGAGACCGTCCTCGCCGACGCCGGGCTCACCGACGCGAGCGCGTCGCTGTCGGCGCTGGGGTACCGCGTCGAGTGGGAGGGACTGGGTGGCGGGACGGTGCGGGAGAAGTGAGCCCCCAGGAAGCTACACGAACGGCAACAGCTCCCCGAACGGGACGGTCCAGCTCATCGCGTGTGCCGTCGCCGGCACGACGAGGTTGCGGGTCCGCTCGTAGGCGTACCCCCAGATAACGCCGGGGACGAGCGCGGACAGCCCCCAGTACAGGCTCCCGTCGAACGCCACGGCGGGCGTGAGCAGGCCGACCAGAAAGTGCAGCAGCCCGAACACGGCCGCCGACAGGAGCACGGTTTCGACGGTCCCGAACCACTCGCGGAGTCGACCCTGCACGATGCCGCGGAAGACGAGTTCCTCCGCGGGAGCGGCGAACAGGTACAGTCCGACGAACGCGACGGGCCACAGCATCGGCGATGACAGCAGATCGACGCGACCGCCGCCGCCGGGCATCGGCTCCGGAAGCCCGATCGCCGACAGGGCCGCCGCACCGGCCACGCCGACCACGGGCACGCCGAGCGCCGCGATGGCCGTCCACGCGATATCGCCCCGGGTCGGGATCCGAACCGAGACGAACCGATCCACCTCGGAGACCCACGCGAGATAGCCGATCGCGAACCCCGCGAACCCGACCTGGATCAGGTTCCCGGAGACGACCCGGAACGCGTCCGCTCCGGCCACCAGCGGCCGCACGGTCGCGCTGATCGAGAGGATGGCGACAAGCCCCGCCAGCAGCGCGCCGACGCAGACCCCGGCAACCGCCAGCACGGCGCCGACTCGTGGTCCGAACGGGAGCCGTTCGGCGATAGCGGTCACGATCCTGCCTCTCGTTGCGACGACTCGATGCACACCGAATGGAGGGCGGCAAACGACATCACCGAGTGCTGTCGAAGGGACACCAATAAACGTTCGTGATCGTTGATACCTCGTCGCGGACGGCGCTCACGTCGGCCGCCCGGGGCGAGGACGATGACGAACCCGACCGACCCGTGCAGGTGCGGCCGTTACAGCTCCGGAAGCTCCTCCTGGTACCCCTTCGGCACGACCGACCGGAGCTCGTCGTAGAGGTACAATCCCACGCCGATCGGCACCTGCCCGCCCGCGAGTTCGTGCGCCGCGATCAGGTATCCCCAGTCGCCGTCCCACTCGGTGAGGTCCTGGTCGTGGCCCGCGGCGAACGCCGTCGCCTGCCCCGGCGACAGTTCGATGACGTTCCTCGTCGCGAGGTGGCCCCACTTCCTGACCGCCGTCGTCGTCGGCTTCCAGTGCTCCTGTCGGGTGCGCAGGACCGTCATCCCGACGCCCTCGCGCTCCTGCGGGCTGGGGAGGTCGTCCGCGAAGACCCAGATCTTCCCCTTGCCCTTCTCCCAGAAAGTGTGACCCGCGAACGTCTCCGGCTCGATCCCGAAGCGTTCCTCCCACCAGTCGAGTACCTCCGCGCGGGTCGCGCGTCCCTCCACCTCGCGCTCGGCGGCGGTCGCGGGCAGCCGGTCGAACTGGCTCCCGTCGTTGCCGGGGGCGCCCTCGCCGTCGGATCCGTCCGTCACGCTCCCACCCCCTCACCCTCCCCGCCGACACGCAACTTCGCGAGGAAGAACCCGCCCGTGTCGTTGTGGTGAGGATAGATCCGCGTTGCTCGCGTCACCTGCCGGTCGTACTCCTCGCCCTTCCACTCCGTGACCCCCGAAACCGACTCCAGCGGGCAGTCCCACTCGACTACTCGGCAGTCCTCCTCGCGGAGCACGTGATCCAGCACTGCCTCGTTCTCCTCGGGCGCGAACGTGCACGTCGAGTAGACGACCGTGCCGCCCGTGCGCGTCGCCTGCACCGCCCGTCGGAGGATCCCCTTCTGGATGCCCGCGACCTCGTGGACGTGATCGAGCGTCCAGGTGTCGAACGCGTCCGGGTTCTTGCGGATCGTCCCCTCACACGAACAGGGCGCGTCGACGAGCGTCGCGTCGAACTCGTCGAAGCCGAACCCGTTGAGCGAGTAGTTGCGGGCGTCCTGCTGATCGACGACGAGGTTCGTCACGCCCAGCCGCTCTGCGTTGTGCCGCAGCGCCGAGAGGCGCCCGAGGCTGGTGTCGTTGCCGACGAGTATCCCGGTGTCGTCCATCAGCGCCGCGAGGTGGGTGGTCTTGCTCCCCGGCGCTGCGCAGGTGTCCCACACACGCGTCCCGGGATCGGGGTCGAGCGCGATGGCGGGGAGACACGACACCTCCTCCTGCCCGTGGACCCAGCCGTGGGCGTACGGCCACGTCGTCCCCGGCGAGCGGTCGGCCATCCGGAACAGGCCGTCGTGCCAGTCGACGCGCTCGTAGTCGGTTCCCTCCTCGTCGAACGCGCGGGCGACGCGGTCGGCGTCGATCGCGAGCGTGTTGACGCGCACGACCGACGGGAGCGGCCGGTCGCAGGCGGCCCGAAACGCCGCCTCGTCGTCGACGAGTGGGGCGTACCTGTCGAGCACGCCGCCGTCATCGTTCATACGCACGAGTCCGCGTCGCCGGAGTTGTCCCTTTCGGACGCCGCCGCGACCTAGGTTTATGACCGAGAGCGGTCGAGTACGGGTATGGGACACATCGACGTGGTCTCCGAGCGCGAGTTCGACGACCCGGTGCTCGTGGAGGGGTTCCCCGGCGTCGGGCTGGTCGGAAAGATCGTCGCCGACCACCTCGTCGAGACGCTCGACACGGAGCTGTACGCGACCGTCCACTGCGACGGCCTGCCCGCGGCGGCCGCCTACGCCGCCGGCGACCGCGCGGTCACGACGCCCGTGCGGCTGTACGCCGACCGGAACTCCGACCTGCTGATCCTCCAGTCGGACGTGCCCGTCTCCCCGGACGCCGCCGAGGAGTTCGCGGGCTGCATCGAGGGCTGGTTCCGCGAGGAGTCCGTGACGCCGCTGTACATCGCGGGGCTGCGCGCCGGCCGCGACGGCGAGGCCGAGGGGTCGCCGACGCTGCGTGGGATCGCCGTCGGCGGCGCTGACGGCGTCCTCGACGGGCTCGACGTGCCGGTCCCCGAAGCCGCCGGGCTCGTCTCCGGACCGACCGGCGCGTTGCTGGCACACGCGATGGAGACCGACCTCCCGGCGGTCGGGCTGGTCGTCGACGCCGACCCGCAGTTCCCGGATCCCGGCGCCGCCCGGGTCGTGCTCGAGTCGGTCGTCGAGCCCCTCGCGGGGGTGGACGCCGACGGGACGAGTCTGGAGACGCACGCGGAGCGGATCCGCCGCGCCAAGGAGCAACTGGCGGCGCAGATGCAGGGGGGCGAGGAGAACGTCTCGCAGGCCCAGCAGCTCCGGATGTACCAGTAGCCGCCCCGACGGGACCGTCCGAGGGAAACGCCTAACACCGCCGGCGCCGCCGGTTCCCTCATGACGACGTTCTCCGACCGCGTGGAGCGCATCTCCATCAGCGGCATCCGCGAGGTGTTCGAGGCCGCCGGCGCCGACGCGATCAACCTCGGGCTCGGCCAGCCGGACTTCCCGACCCCCGAGCACGCCAAGCGCGCGGCGATCGACGCCATCGAGGCCGGCGACACCGACGGGTACACCGGCAACAAGGGCACCCTCGAACTCCGGGAGGCCATCGCCGACAAGCACGCCCGCGACCAGGGGGTCCAGGTCGACCCCGGCGACGTGATCGCGACCGCCGGCGGCAGCGAGGCGTTGCACCTCGCGATGGAGGCCCACGTGGATCAGGGACAGGAGGTGCTCATCCCCGACCCGGGGTTCGTCGCCTACGACGCCCTGACGAAGCTCGCGGGCGGCGAACCCGTCCCCGTCCCGTTGCGCGAGGACCTGACGATCGACCCCGCTGCCGTCGAGGACGCGATCACCGACGACACGGCCGCGTTCGTCGTCAACTCCCCCGGCAATCCCACAGGGACCGTCTCCTCGGAGGCGGACGTGAAGGAGTTCGCGCGCATCGCCCGCGAGCACGACGTGTTGTGCATCTCCGACGAGGTGTACGAGCACTTCGTCTTCGACGGCGACCATCACTCGCCGATCGAGTACGAGCGCGACAACGTCGTCGTGGTCAACGCCGCCTCGAAGGCGTACTCGATGACCGGCTGGCGCCTCGGCTGGGTCACGGGCGCCAGCGACCGGATCGAGCGCATGCTCCGGGTCCACCAGTACGTCCAGGCGTGCGCGTCCGCCCCGGCCCAGTACGCCGCCGAGGCCGCCCTCTCCGGGCCGCAGGGCGTCGTCGACGAGATGCACGCGGCCTACGAGCGCCGCCGCGACCTCGTCGTCGAGGGTCTCGCCGACGCCGGGCTCGACTGCCCGACGCCACAGGGCGCCTTCTACGCGATGCCGCGCGTCCCCGAGGGCTTCGTCGACGAGTGCATCGAGCGCGGCGTCGTCGTCGTCCCCGGCGAGGCGTTCGGCGAGCACGGCGCCGGCCACGCGCGCATCTCCTACGCCACCGGCGAGGACGACCTGGAGGCGGCGCTGGCGATCATGGCCGAGGCCGCCGAGGCGGTGCGGTGACGATGGCCGGCGGCGAGTTCGACCCCGACCTCGACGCCGACCACGGCGCCCGTCCCGACTCGCCCGAGGCGCTGCGCGAGTCCATCCCCGCGTGCGACCGCGTCGCCTACTTCAACACGGGCGCGACCGGCCCCTCGCCGGGGCGCGTCCTCGACGCCGCGGCCGCCTGGGAGCGGTACCACAAGGTCGACGTGCTCGCCGACGCCGACCCCTACGAGGTCGCCTTCGACGAGTACGAGCGCCTGCGGGAGCGACTCGCCGCGTTCCTCGGCGCGCCGAGCGAGGCGGTCGGCCTCACCGAGAGCACCGCCGACGGCGTCAGCGCCGTCGCCGCCGCCCTCGACTGGGAGCCCGGCGACGTGGTCGTCCGCACAGACCTGGAGCACCCGGCGGGGACGCTCCCGTTCGACCGGCTCGAACGCCGCCGCGGCGTCGAGGTTCGCGTCGTCGACACCGAGGACGATCGGATCGACACGGACGCGTTCGCCGACGCCGTCGCCGACGCGGACCTCGCCTGCTTCTCGTCGCTGTCGTGGAACTACGGCACCCGGCTCCCGGTCCGGGAGCTGTGTGAGATCGCCGCCGACGCGGGCGCGTTCTCCCTCGTCGACGCGGTACAGTCGCCGGGCCAGCGCCCGCTGTCGGTGCCCGAGTGGGGCGCCGACGCCGTCGCCTGCTCGGGGCACAAGTGGTGTCTCGGGCCGTGGGGCGCCGGGCTCCTGTACGTCGACCCGGCCGTCGAGGACGACCTGCACCCGGCGCAGGTCAGCTACCGGAGCGTCGACGACGCCGGGGACGGCGAATACGACCTGAACCCGGGCGGCGCGCGCTTCGAGCGCGGCACCGCGTCGCTGGCGCCGCATGTCGGACTCCGCGAGGCCGTCGGGACGTTGGAGTCCGTCGGGCTCGACGCCGTCGGCGACCGCGTGTCGGAGCTGGCGAGCCGGCTGACCGACCGGGTCGACGACGACCGCCTGCTGTCGCCCGACGACCCGGAATCGGGCCTCGTGACCGTCGACGTGGCCGACCCCGAGGCGACCGTCGAGCGCCTCCACGGGGAGGGGATCGTGATCCGCGATCTCCCTGACCCGGTGGCGGTCCGGGCGTCCGTTCACGCGTTCAACACGGAAGCGGAGGTCGATCGGCTGGCCGAGGCGCTGAACGCGGAACCGTAGCCGGACGACGCCGGCGGCCTCGACTACGATGCCGACGGCAACTACGACGCCGTCGAGACGATCTTGATCACGTCACCCTCCTCGAGCTCGGTGTCCTCGCCGATCCGGCGGTCGGCGCGGGCGTCGACCGCGTGGAGGTAGCCGTCGCCGATGTCGGTGTGGACGGCGTACGCGAGGTCCTTGGGACCGCTGCCGCTCGGGAGCAGGAACGCGTCCGGGAGGACGTTCCCCTTCGCGTCGGTCCAGTGCGTCTCGTTCTGGACGGGGAAGGCGGTGATCAGATCGAGGAGCCCGTACACCGCCTCGTTCAGCGCCCCCTGCACGCCGGTCCCGCCGAACTCGTCCACCACCTCGCGGATCCGTTCGAGCCCCTCCTCCTGCTGGTCGCTGAGGTCGCCGACGACCTCGAAGTCCGCGTCGCCGGGGTCGTACTCGATGGCGCCGGCCTCGGCCGCGCGCCGGAGCGCCAGTTCGCCGTCGGCGGTCGCGGGGACCACGGGCTTGTCGGTCTCGCGCAGACGCTCGATGTTCTCCGGGGGCGCGATGTCGGCCTTGTTCGCCACGAGCACGATCGGCTTCGTCCGGGCGCGGATCGCCGCCGCCAGCTGCTCGCGGTCCTCGTCGCTCCACTGGATCGGGTCGTCGGGGTACTCCAGCCCCCGCAACACGATCGTCACGTCGTGTTCGGTCGCGCCGAAGCCGGTCAGCAGGTCGGTAAGGGCCTCCTCGAGATCGAAGTCGGGCGAGCGCGACTTCCGCTCGACGGACTCCCAGTTGCGGTCGAGGATACCCGCGAGCCAGGCGTCCATCTCGGCCTCGATGAAGTCGACCTCCTCGACGGGGTCGTACTCGCCGACCTCGACGGGTTCCCCCTCGGCGTTCGTCGCGCCGGCGGCGTCGACGACCTGGAGGATCACGTCGGCGTCGGTGAGCGCGTCGAGGAACTGGTTGCCCAGTCCCTTCCCCTCGTGGGCCCCCGGCACGAGCCCCGCCACGTCGAGCAGCTCGACGGGGACGTACCGCTTGCCGTCGTGGCAGTCCTCGTCGCCGCAACGCTCCTCCCGGTCGAGACACGGGCAGTCGGTGCGGACGTGGGTGACGCCCCGGTTCGGGTCGATCGTGGTGAACGGGTAGTTGCCCACGTCCACCTCGGCCATCGTCGCGGCAGTGTAGAAGGTGGACTTGCCCGCGTTGGGCTTGCCCGCGAGCGCGATGGAGATCATGGGGCAGCATCGACCGCGCCTCCGAAAGGCGCTTTCGGTCCGGCTGACCTGGCGGTTCGCACGCCGACAGTCGCCCCGGGGAGTTACGGCGACGGACGACGACGCTCGCTCCATGGTCGTTCCCTCGCCGGTCGCGGACGGCCTCCTCCTCGCCGTCGGCGTCGCGGCGCTGTGGGCCGGCGCCCGCCTGCTGGTCGGCTCCTCGGTCCGCCTGGCGCGCCGGGTCGGACTCTCCGAGCTGGTGATCGGGCTGACGGTCGTCGCCGTGGGCACCTCCAGCCCGGAGATCGTCGTCACCGTCGGCGCCGCCGTCGACGGCGCCGGCGACCTCGCCGTCGGCAACGTGATCGGCTCGAACCTCTACAACCTCGCGGTCGTCCTCGGCGCCGTCGCGGTCGTCGGCCCGTTCGCGGTCGAGCCCCGGATCGTCCGGCGCGAGGGGGTCGCGCTGGTGGCCGCGACGCTGGCGGGCGCGCTCGCGGTGTCGGACCTCCGGGTAACGCCCGCCGAGGGCGGCGCGCTCCTCGCGCTGCTGGTCGGCTACGTCGCCGTCTCGCTGCGCGCGGGCGTCGACGACGGGCGGGCCGACGCGGACGCCCGGACTGAAGACGATTCACTGCCCGACGGCGATTCTCCGAGCGATGGCGACGCCCCGGCCGGCGGCGATGCCCCGACGGACGGCGACGACGCCCCCACGGACGGCGGCATCGTCGGGAACTCCTTCGAAACCGATCCCGTCGACCTCTCCACGCCGGCGCGACGGATCGCGGACGGGCCCGCCCGGGACCTGCTTCTGGTGATCGCCGGCGTCGCCGTCGTCGTCGCCGGCGGGGACCTCCTCGTCGACGCGGCGGTCGGGCTCGCGCGGGCGGCCGGCGTCTCCGAGTGGGTGATCGGCGGCACCGTCGTCGCGGCCGGCACCTCGACGCCGGAGTTCGCCGTGTCGCTCGTGGCGGTTCGCCAGGGGAGCCTCGGCGTCTCCGTCGGCAACGTCGTCGGGTCGAGCGTGTTCAACGTCCTCGGCGTGCTCGGGCTCGCGGCCCTGTTGACGCCGCTTTCGGTCGCTCCCGAGGCGCTGGTGAGCGTGGGGTGGCTCGTCGCCGTGACCGTCGCGGTCGTCGCCGCGCTGTGGTCCGGCCGGCGGCTCACCCGTCCGGAAGGGATCGTGCTCGCGCTCTCGGAGGCTCTCCGGTGGACGCTCAGCCTGCTTCGTATCGTCGGATGAGCGATCTCTCCGGTCCGAGCCGTCCGCTTAACTACCCCCGTAGGCTATCACCGACCATGACCACGCTCTCGTTCGACGAGACCGGCGTCGACGTCGTCTATCAAGGGACCGAGTTCCGCTTGGAGAAGGACCTGATCGAGGAGGCGACCCGCAAGTCGTACATGGACGTGACCGACCACGAGGTACTGAAGATCGTCGAGGAGCGCCCCTCGCTGTCCGGCGAGCCGCGCCGCATCGGCGACATCGTCTGAGGGGAGGAAGCAGGGCCGCGGCCGAACCTGACCGTCGGTACGCCGGGGAGAGTTTACCGTCGACCCAACGTCGTTCCGATCGGGTCGTCGCCGTCGGGGACCGTCTCGCGGTGGAGCCGCCCGGCGACCTCGTCGGCGAGCGTCCGCAGGTTCACCGTGTCGTCGCGGTTGTACGAGACCAGCCGCTCCAGCGCCCGTTCGTCGCCGCGCTCGTACTCGTGCCACAGCCGAACCGCGTCGCGGCCGGTGATGTCCGGGCCGTCGCGGTCGATCCCGAGCTCGTTCTCGATCGGTTTCAGGCCCCCCGTCAGCCCGAGCGTCCGGCACGGGTACATGAGATCGAGATGGGGCGTGTCGATCTCCATCCCGAAGGAGGTCTCCAGGAACGGCACGTCGAAGCGCGTCCCGTTGAACGTCACCAGCAGGTCCGCCTCGCGGAACTGCTCGCGCAGCGTCGCCGCCGACAGGTCCCGCCCCTGCACGAGCGTCGTCGTCTCGCCGTCGCGGTGGAACGAGACGGTCGTGACCCGGTCGCGCTCGTGAGAGAGGCCGGTCGTCTCGATGTCGAAGAAGCACGCGCCGTCGCGGAAGTCCTCGTACAGCCGCCAGCGCTCGCCCGAGGGGAACGCCCGGTCGAAGAAGGGCGCGTCGCGGTCGTCGAGGCGCTCGGTCGCCTCGTCGATGAACGACTCGATGCGCGAGGCGGTCGTCGCACCCACGCCCGGCGCGCGCTCCTGCCGGAACTCGTCCCACTCGCGGATGTCGTTCTCCCACATGCGGCGCTCGGTCGTCGCGCCGACCCCCTCGACCGGAATGAAGCTGTTTTTGATGCGCATGGTTGTGCGCGACCGCGGGCGGCGGGACGAGCCGTCGCCCCGATTCCGCGGCCGTCGTGTCGGTCGATGTGGGGGCGCACCGAGGCTAAAGGGTTCTGTTGCGCCCCGTCCGACTCCCGTTCCTCGCTGGCGACGCATGCGGTACTGCCCGGTCTCGATGCGCGTGAGCTCGCCCCCCAACGACGAACCGTCGCTGATCGAGGAGCGAACCGCTCGGTGACCCTCGACTCCGAGCGGTCGCGCTCTCGGTGTCTCCCCGATGCCTACTTGCGCTCGGCCGTGTACCCGACTGTGTGGCGAACCGTCCGGAACGCTTCGATCGGGCCGACCTCATCCAACAGCTGACCGGCGCGTTGCTGATCGCGGGTGGACTGTTGATCCCCGGCGACGTCTGGGAGGTCGCCGCGGGGATGAGCCTCCGGCGAGCGGTCGCCGCGGTCGCGATCGCGCTGACGCTCACCTACCTCGCCCTCTACACCGCCGTCGAGCGCCGCGACCCCTCGGCCGGACGAACCGTGGCCGGGCTCCCCCTGCGGTTCCTCTCGACGGTCGCCATCGCGGTCGGCGTCTCCCTGCTGATCGTCCTCCTGTACGGGCTCCCGCTCGAGGGCGCGCGCTCGGCCGTCGAGACGACGAAGGCGGTGCTGGTCGCGACGTTCTTCACCGTCCTCGTGGCGGCCGTCGCGGACGTGGCCGCCGGCTGAACGCGACGCGCTCGGCCGGGCGACCGGTTCGTGAAGCGAACACCTCCCCTCTTCGCCGGATGTCGTCATCGGACAGTTCCGCCCGCAACACTCGCGAGCGCCCGCCTCAGGGTTCGTATCCGCGGCCGACCCCACGATCGCGGGTCCGGGATCGGGTGATGTATTCTATATATCGAAATACAGTTTATCAGACTGTCTCGAACCGCGGTCTCCACGGTACACGAGTGTATAGTTTGTTGTCGATGTCGCTCTCTCTCCCGAGATCAGCAGAGAGAAGCAGGACTCTTCGGCTGCGAGGACGGTCCGAGCGTGCCGTCCGGCTACTCGAACAGCGAGTAGATGTGGCGCTCGTACGTCTCTCGGACGTTGTCGCCCCAGTTGTGGGTGTAGGTGTCGATGATGTCGTCTGCCACGTCGCCGCGGAGGTGTTTTACAATGCCCCGATCACCGATCTGGTCCCGGAGGTGCGTGGTGAAGAAGTGCCGGAAGTAGTGCGGCGTGACGTTTTCGGCCATCCCGGCGCCAGGCTCGTACCATCCGGCCCGCTCGGCGTGCTCACGGACTATCCGGCCGACCTGCTCGGGGGTGAGCCGCTCTCCCCAGCCGCTGCCGGTGCCGACGAACAGGGGGTCCGCTGGTGAAACAGCATCTGGACGGATCGCAAGCCACGTGATGAGTGCTTTTCCCAGTTCTTGGTCTACAGGAATCACCGTCGCCCGCTCACGCCCGTTAGAGGCGGTACGTTTCTCGCCGTTGTAGCACTCTCCAGCAGTTGGTTCACTGGAAATATACAGTGAGTCTGGGCGACCATCGAGTTGTGAACGGTCACCGAGGTTAAACCCTGGAACGGTGCAGCTGAGTTTAAGATCCCGTAGGTCGAGATTGCAGAGTTCACCAACTCGAATCCCGGTTTTTGCCAACGTGACGACAAGCGCCCGGTCAAGTGGGTGAGTGATCTCCGCAACAAATTCACGCATACGGGAGATCGAGATCTCGCGCCGGATTGGATCGGTGTCAATCCGTTCGTCAAGTTCCTCCGTCACGAACGCCATTGGATTAGCCTCGAACGTGCCTATCTCGTTCATGTAGGCGTAGAAACGGTGGAGGTAGGCGGCGTATGTCGCCATCGTAGAATCAGCGATATCGGCGCTTTGGCGAAGTTCGGAAATGAATGCCATGGAATCGCGTTCGGACGCTTCACTAGGCCCGGTCACTTTCCCACTAGGGCCACGTCCTGGGTCATGTAGAAACGACTCGAATCGCCGGAGTACCCGGCGATACTCCTCACGAGTCCGCTCGCTCTTGCCTTGTAAATTCATATCCTCAAGGAAATAACCAATAGGGTCGTCCTGTGCGCTGTCTTCGGAACGGCCACCAGTACTCATCGCTCTACCATTGTGTAACCCCCTTCGCGACCGTTGTACCTGACACGGTCACTCGACTGGAGGTCGGCCAGGGCATCATCAACCTGCTCTTCGATGTCACCGGCGATCGTCCTAACTAAGTCCTCAAATGAGAGAATCTCTTCTCGCTCTATCTCCTCGAGGAGGTGGGCCTTGAGTCCGTCACTCCTGAGATTGAATGGCTCGGTAGAGGTATCTTGGTATTGCGAGTCGTTTATCTGTTCCTCTTGATCCGACCCAGTTGAGTCTTCTGCGTGTATCACTGGACCGATATCCTCGGCGATACCGAGGTCATGACGACCGGCCTGAACCATAGTTCGAAGGTACTCGGACTGTGACATATCGAGTTTGTCGGCTTCCTTTACCCACTCCTCTTTTTGATATGCGGGTACCCTTGCAGTAATGGCAACTCGTTCTGTGTCAACGTCTTCCTTCTCCTCACACATACACAATATGGCTCAACACAGCTACATCAATCTGATGCAATAACCAGTAGTAGTGTCCGATTCTCAATACTGCACCTCACTAAATATACAACAATTGTCATTTGTGGCATTCATCTCAAAGCGAAAGTGCGAGCGAGATTACGATTGTTCAATGCGGATTTGTAGGTGCCTGAAAACGTATTAGGCTACTAAGCCGTCCATAACAATGAAACTACCACAGGCGACGGGCGTTTTTACCACCCTTAGAAACAGATTAGGGCTATAAGCCGTCCAAAAGCATTAACACCACATCTCCCTACCTTCCGCTACTAGATGGCCTCCGACAAGTCTCTTAATGTGACAGTCCCGAAAGAAGATCTCGATCGCTTCGACAAGGAAGCCGAAAAAATGGGCTTCAACTCTCGTGCTGCCTATCTTCGTGCAATGATCAACGCTGGACGCCGAGAGTTCGGTCTCGACCCCCAGGGTGATGGCGCCGAAGACGGTACTCTCCAAGATTTCATCGACGAACGGATCTTGGATGCGGTCAACGCTGCTGACGGTGCGCGCAGTGGTGAAGTGATCGAAGAAGTCACAGGGGAGATCGAAGATCTGGTCAGAGAATCAATTGAACAGCTGAACGAAACGGGAACAATTGAATATAGTGTGAATGATGACGGACTTATTGTGGCAAAGAGGGATAATTAATGGCTAGAAGTACGCATTCAGATTCTGCTACATCCAGCGTCAATCCTGTTCGTGATTTTCTCGACGAAATGGAATTATACGGCCGGGCAGCAAGCACGGTCAGTGATTACCGGACGACGCTTCGCCAGTTTGAGAGGTTCACCGAAGAGCGAGGAGCGGCAAGTCTCGATGATGTCGACCGACGGGACTGTCTTCAGTGGATTCAGTCACTCCGTGACCGTGAGTACGCACCGGGGTCGATCCGGACGAAGGCCGTCCATGTTAATCGGTTCTATGGATATATGGCGCAACTCGGCGTATTTGAAGAGAACCCTATGGTAGTCGTAATGGAAGAAATGAGCGAGCGTGGCGACTCCACACCGACTCGCAGGAGTCTTGGCGTCACTCAAATGGGTGAATTCATCGCCGAAATTCAAAATCCGCTCCGCAAAGCGGTCGTTTTGACACTGGTTAAAACGGGAATGCGCGTAGGTGAACTCTGCAATCTTGACCTGCGGGACGTGCATCTCGATCACAATGGCGTTCAGAGTTATTATGGTATTGAACCACGCGCAGCAATCAGTGACAGGCCGAAGACCCTGTATGTGGACAGCGAAATTAGCATCGGCGACGTAGTGAACGGCGAGGAACGGAGTGAAGGGAACAAGCGACACCGCGACACGACGATTCCTATCGACCAGGAACTTCACAAAGCGCTTGTGGCGTGGCTGGCCATACGCCCTGATGTGGGGGATGCAGAGCCTCTGTTCACTAGTATCAGTCGAAGCTACGGAGAACGACTGACAAGTGACATGGTACGTGGGTATGTCCGAGAGTTAGCAGCCGAGCGAGGTTGGTATGCAGTAGGCGGTGGTGCAGAAGAGAACGTCACCCCGCATTACTTTCGACACTTCTTCACGACTGAGATGCGGAACCGTCTGGGCGACGCATACGTCGTAAAGTACATTCGCGGCGACGTTGGCGATGTGATGGATCGATATACCCACAACTGGAATGAACTAGTTCGTGGCCCGTACCTCAATCATGTATTTGTACTAAAATGACAACCGAATAACTATTATTAGTATGCTACGTTCCAAAGAAACCACCACACCACCTCCAATACACCTCATATCGCTATATTTAATCGGGGGCAACAGTTCCAAAATTCCAGAATCTGTTGGGGATGCGTGATTTAAAAATCGAGTTCTAAACTTGATCAACTCACGTATTCTGGTTCCCAGTCTGATAGTACCTCATAACGGTCAGACCAGATCTCATATACGAAGCTGACGCCGTACTCAGCGAAGAATTGAACTGAACCAACCTAACCAATAGAATAGAAAACTTAAATTGTCTATTTTCTTCTGCTTTCCTCAGTCGTCGGAGCCGTACCGACGCGCCATGACGGGACCCGGCGACTCGTACTCCGCGTCGTGGCGGACGCACGCGCTGACGCGGCCGTCGTCGTCGACGACGTGCCGTTCGGGGCGCTGCTCGTCGCAGACGGAGCCGAACGTCTCCGTGAGCAGCGTCGCCGCCGCCGCGTCGTCGCCCCGGCGGGCGGCGTCGACGGCGTCCTCGACGGCCGCGCGGGCGTCGCCCGACAGGAGCGGCTCGTCCGGGCCGACGTCCTCGGGCACGGCGCCGTCGTCGGGATGCCAGCCGAACAGGTCGGCGACCACCTCGTCGATGTCGTCGGCGGCCGCCGCGAGCCCGAGGCGCTGCTTCAGCAGTTCCGTCACTCCCGTCTCGCTGTTCGCCCGCTCGCGGAACACCGTGTGGAGCGCGTCGAGGCGCTCCCAGGCGGTCCCCGAGAGGTCGTCGAACTCCTCGGGACGGACCTTCGCCGGGCAGCGGGTGGCGAAGCGACACCCCTGCGGGGGGTCCCGCGGCGACGGGGGCGTCCCGCGCAGCGTCACGCGCCGGCGGTCGGTGCCCGTGTGGCTGCCGGGGATCGCCGACAGCAGCGACCGGGTGTACGGGTGCGCCGGGTCGGTGTACACCGCCTCGGTGTCGCCCAGCTCGACGATGTCGCCGAGGTACATCACGGCGACGCGGTCGGCGATGTGGCGGACGACCGAGAGGTCGTGCGCGATGAACAGGTACGTCAGTCCGAGGTCCTCCTGAAGGTCCTCCAGGAGGTTGATCACCCGCGCCTGGACGCTCACGTCGAGGGCGGACACCGGCTCGTCGAGCACGATGAACTCGGGTTCGAGCGCGAGCGACCGGGCGATCCCGACGCGCTGGCGCTGCCCGCCCGAGAACTGGTGGGGGTAGCGGTAATAGTGCTCCTCGTTGAGCCCGACGAGATCGAGCAGCTCGAACACGCGTCGTTTCCGCTCGTCGGGGGTCCCCCAGTCGTGGGCGTCCAGCGGCTCCCGGACGATCTCGCCGACCGTCATCCGGTCGTTCAGGCTCGCCTCGGGGTCCTGGAACACCATCTGTGCGTCCCGCTGCCACTCGCGGAGCTGCTTCCCCGAGAGGCGCGCCACGTTGCGGCCGTCCGAGACGACCTCGCCGTCGGTCGCGTCCTCGAGGCCGAGGATCGTCCGGCCGAGCGTCGTCTTCCCGCAGCCGGACTCGCCGACGAGCCCGAGCGTCTCGCCGTGGCGGATGTCGAAGGAGACGCCGTCGACGGCCTTGACCGGGTCGTCGCCGAGGAACCCGTCGTCGTCGTAGTACTTCTTCAGGTTCCGAACCTCGACGAGCGTCTCGTCGGGGTCGGCGGCGTCGGTGTCGGCGGCGTCGGCGCTTCCGGCTGCCGCCGCCGGTTCTGTCGCCCGCCCGGCAGTCGACGCGCTCGCCCGGTCCGCGTCCGAACCCGCCGGCGAGTCGCCGCGACTCATTCGCGATCACCCCCGTCGGCGACGGCGTCGCCGCCGGCGTCGTCGGCGCCGTCGACACCCCGTTCCGTCCCGGGGGCACCCGCGTTCGGATCGTGGTCGTACGCCTCCTCGTGGAGCAGACACGCGGCGGTGTGGTCGGGGCCGACCCGGACCGGTTCCGGGTGAACGCGTTCGCAGGCGTCGAACGCCTGCGGGCACCGGTCGGCGAACCGGCAGTCGGTCGGCTCCGTCGTCGGCGTGGGCACCTCCCCGCCGATCGTCGGCAGGCGGTCCCCGCTGACCGTCCGCCCCGGGATCGACGCCAGTAGCCCCCGCGTGTACGGGTGCTGCGGGGAGTCGAACAGCTCGTCGACCGGCGCGGACTCAACCATCTCGCCGGCGTACATGACGTTCACGCGGTCGGCGGTCTCCTCGATGACGCCCATGTCGTGGGTGATGAACACGATCGCGAGATCCTCCTCGTCCTGCAGTTCGTCGAGCAGCTCCAGTATCTGTGCCTGAATGGTCACGTCGAGGGCGGTCGTCGGCTCGTCACAGACGAGCAGGTCCGGGTCACACGCGAGCGCGACGGCGATGACCGCCCGCTGTTTCATTCCGCCGGAGAACTGATGCGGGTACTCCGTGACCCGCCGGCGGGCGTCGGGGATCCCCACCGACTCCAGCAGCCGGACGGCCTCCTCGCGGGCGGCCGCGCCAGTGAGCCCCTGGTGGATCCGCAGCGTCTCGCGGATCTGGTTGCCGACGGTGTACACCGGGTTGAGCGAGTTGCTCGGGTCCTGAAACACGATGGAGATGTCGCCGCGGTGGGTGTCCCAGTTCCCGTCGGTCAACTCGTCGCCGCGGAACCGGATCGAGCCGGACTCGATGGCTCCGGGCGAGTCGACCAACCCGAGGATCGAACGGGCCGTGACGGACTTCCCCGAGCCGGACTCGCCGACGATCCCGAGCGTCTCGCCCTCCTCGACGGCGAAGGAGACGTCGTCGACCGCGCGGATCGTCTCCTTGTCGGTGTGGAAGACGGTCGTCAGCCCCTCCACCTCGAGGAGCGCGTCGCCGCCGTCCGTTCTGAGGCCGTCGCCGGTCGGAGGCTCGTCGGCGCCGTCGACCGGGTTCGGTCGCATCAGGCACCACCCCCGCGGCCGCTGGCGCCGCCCTGATCCTCCGCGTCGGACTCGGGATCGATCGCGTCGCGCACGCCGTCGCCGAGGGCGTTGAACCCGGTCACGACGAGCGTGATCAGGATGCCGGGGATGAGCGAGATGTGCCAGGAGGCGGTCGTCACGTAGTCCTGGCCGGCGTTGACCGCCCGGCCCCACTCGGGCGTGGGCGGGTTGACGCCCAGCCCGAGGAACGAGAGCCCGGCGATGGCGATGATCGCCCCGCCCAGCGTCATCGAGCCGTACACGAGCACGTAGCCGGTGATGTACGGGAGCATGTGCTTTCGCATGATCGTCCCGGGGGTCTGTCCGAACGACTTCGCGGCGTCGACCCACTCGCGGTTCGACACCTGCAACGCCGGACCGCGGAACGAGCGCCACATCGCCGGCCAGCCGGTGCCCGCGAAGATCAACGCGAGCACGAACGCCCCCGAATAGATCTTCCCGACCCACGTCCCCGAGAGGATCACCGACAGCATGATGAGCAGGAGCAACTGCGGCATCCCCATCACCGCGTCCGAGACCAGCACCGCGCCGAGGTCGATCTTCCCCTTGTAGTAGGCCGTCATCAGCGCGAGGACGACCGCGATCGACACCGACAGGCCCACGGACACCAGTCCGATGATCAGCGAGATCCGCGACCCGTGCGCGATGAAGGTAAACAAGTCCTTCCCGCTGGGGAGGGTCCCGAACGGGTGGATCCGGCCGTAGTCGTCGTACTGCATCGGGCCGACGTTCTCCTGTGGCGTCCCCTGCGACTGCGATCCCAGGTTCGCCTGGCCGACGGTCACGGTCCGGGTTTCGCCGTCGGCCCAGTAGGTGACCTCGTGTTGGTAGGGGTTCTCCAGGTTCGCCGCCGTCGTCGTCGGCGACAGCGCCGGGGCGAACAGGACCATCACGAAGAACATCGCGACGACGACGACGCCGAACAGGCCCCACTTGTGGCCGCGGAACCGGTCGATCACGTCGTCGCGGGGCGTCCAGTCGGCGATCCGGTAGTGGGTCCGGTACCGCTCGTAGCCGACCCACACCCACGCCAGCGCGGCAAACGAGTACGCGTAGATGAGCGTGACCCGGAGGAGCCACGCGAGATCCGGCGACAGGCCGAGGAACGTGCCGACGTAGCCGCCGCCGTCGTAGTACCCTCGGTTCGGGATCGTCTCGCGCGACAGCAGCGTCGGGACGGCGTCGGCCGCCCGGTCGAGGGCGGCCACGCCGGCGGGAACGGTGATACCCGGCAACGCGGCGACGGCGTCCACGAGCAGCGCCGCGAGGAACTGCACGACGGCGCCGGCCTGCAGTCCGAACAACACGGCGGCGACGCCGACCCACACCGCTGCCGGGCGGGGGTTCGCCATGACTCTGTCTCGAAGCGGTGCGGCCTCGCCTTCGGTGTACGTGTTGAATTGTGTAGCCATGGAGTCAGGCCCCGTCGTAGCCGACGCGGGGGTCGATCAGGGTGTAGAGGATGTCCTGTGCGATGTTGATCACGAGCATGAGCACGATGAACACGAACATGAGCGACCCGACCAGCGGGAGGTCGCCCTGGATCGCGGCGTCGAAGAACAGCTTCCCCATCCCGTTGATCCCGAACACCGACTCGACGAGGACGCTCCCGCCGATGAGGAGGAACGCCTCCGTGGTGATCACGGGGACCAGCGGGACGAGCGCGTTCCGGAAGACGTGCTTCCAGACGATCGCGCGGCCGGAGACGCCGCGGGCGCGCGCGAAGTCGACGTACTGCTCGTTTTTCGTCTCGAGGACCGCGGTCCGGCCGATACGCATCTCGTTGCCCATCGACGCCGAGCCCAACACGAGCGCGGCCGGGAGGATCTTCTTGATCGCCGCGAGCGTCTCCCCCGGCTGTGTGAACAGCGCGAGGGGGTCGCCGGCCATGTACGACAGGCCAGGATTTCCGGTCACGCCGGAGGGAAGGTCGACCAGGAAGGTGTCCCAGTCGAAGCCGAAGAGCGGCTCCGACCCCACGAGCAGCGCCAGGAGGATCACCGCGAGCCAGAAGTTCGGCATCGCGCGCCAGACGATCCCCGAGACGGAGGCGATGTAGTCGGCGACCGTGTTCGACCGGATCCCCGCGTAAAAGCCCAGGGGAACGCCGATGCAGATGGCGATGAGCACCGACCAGAAGCCGAGCCAGACGGTGCGCGGGAGGAAATCCAGCACCAGCGCGCCGACGTTCGACCCGGTGTACACGAGCCAGGTCTGTCCGAGATCGAGGGTGAACAGGTTCCACATCCAGTCGACGTAGTGCTGTACGGGCGGTTGATCGAGGCCCAGTTCCGTCCGTGCCGCCTCGTATTTCGCCTCCGTGAGGCGCTCGTTTCCGCTCAGGAGGTTGGCGGCCGGATCCACGGGGCCCTGGTAGATGATGAACCAGGTCATGCTGGTCCCCAACCACAGGACGGGAACGGACATGAGGACGCGTTTGACGATGTATTTCAGCCGATTCATGTGTAGCGGGAGTCTCTGAGTTCGTTGGTTGGTTCGATCGGATTACAAAAACACTGTTGAAACGTGAGGCGGCCGCCCCTCGGTCGGGTCAGTTCCCGTCCTGGTCCTCGAGCGTGAGCGTGTTGAAGGTCTGATTCTCCATCGTCCCGGCCATGCGGACGTTCACCCGGTCCTGCCAGAGCCGCTGAGTGATCGAGTGCACGAGCGGGAGCTCCTGGACGGCCGCCCAGTTGACCTCCTCCTGGAAGTAGTACACCTCGTCGCGAGCGCGAACCGCCTCGTCGCTGGGCCCGCGGTTGTCGAGGTACGTGTCCCACCGGCGGTCGGACTCCGGCATGAGCGGGTCGAACGGCGCCTGGGTCGACTCGGCCCCGCCGTGACTGTACCCCGCCGCGTCGAGCGCCGACTCCAGCTCGTCGGGCTCGACGCCGTCGATGGCGACCCGGACCTGACCGTCGTCCGTGTTCACCTTCACGTGGTCCTCGGGGAAGTCGCCGTCGAGTTCCGCGTAGACGTTCTCGCGGACGGTCTCGGAGCCGTCGCCGCCGAGGTCCACTTCCTCGGCGACGACCTGGTACGTCCACCGGGTGAACATCCCGCTGGGATTGTCGTACGGCGGGATGAATCGGAGGAAGTTGTCCGACTCGGGCCACTCCATCCCGTCGCCCAGCGAGAACATGTCCATCGACCCGTCGAGCGCCTGGCCGATGATCGTCCCGAAGTCGGCCTTCACGATGTTGATGTCGATGTAGGCGGCCGTCGCCTTGTCGCGCAGCGTCTGGGCGATCGAGTCCCAGGCGCCGTCGCCGGAGAACACCGTGAACTCGACTTCCGCACGCTCGTCCTCGCCGTAGCCGGCCTCCTCCATGACGCGCTGGGCCTCGCCGATCCGCGCCTCGCCGACCCCGTAGGGATAGCCGTCGGCGTACTGCTCCATCTGGTTCCGGTGCCCGTCCTGGTAGTGCTTGTTGTAGTTCTCCCCGGGGTTCTCGCCCTCGCGGGCCATGAACGCGCCCGGCGGCGTGAGGTGGTACGCCGCGGGCTGGAGCCCCTTGTACACGTCCTGGGAGATCCGCTCCTGATTGATCAGGTACGCGATGGCCTGCCGGACCGGCTTGGGGGTCCGCGCGCAGTTGAACACGAGGTAGTCGGTGTCGAGCGCGGGGGCCTCGCCGTAGTTGACTGTCTCGCCGTTGTCGAGCTCGTACGTGCCCGTCCGGTAGGTTCCGCGGTCGCGGTCGATGCTCCGGCGGTCCGAGTTGAACGCCGCCGTCGGCATTCCGTTGAGCAGCACGTCGAGGTTCCCGTTCTTGAACCGGGAGAAGCGCGTTTGCTGGTTGCCGATGACGGTGTAGACGATCTCGTCGATGTACGGCCCCTCGCCGTAGTAGTCCTCGAACGCCGACAGGGTGATCGCGTCACCCTTGCTCCAGGAGTCGATCTGGAACGGGCCGACGCCGGCGAAGAACGGCCCGTCGCCGTCCGTCGAGAAGTACTCGTTGTACTCGTACTCCCCCTCCCACATGAGGCCGTCCACGCCCTCGTGGCTCTCGTAGTCCTTCGGGTACGCGACCGATCCCTCGGGGATCGGGGCGAACGTCCCGCTGGCGATCTGCGACATCGTTCCCGTGAACGCGGTCGCCATCGTGAACTCGAAGGTGTAGTCGTCGACCGCCTCGACGGCGAGCGTCCCCGGGATGTACGCCGAGACGCCGTCCATGTCGCTTTGCTTCTCGTGTTCGATGGCGAACGTGTCGCCGACGATGTCGTCGGCGTTGCGGGTCTCCTCGGCGCCCGCGAGCCGCTCCCACGAGTAGACGAAGTCCTGCGCCGTCAGCTCGTCGCCGTTGTGGAAGCGCACGCCCTCCCGGAGCTGGAAGGTGTACGTGCGGCCGTCCTCCGAGACCTCGTAGTCGGTCGCGAGTCCGGCGACCGGCGGCAGGTCCCCGTTCTCGAACGTCATGAGCGTCCCGTTGTACTGGTTGTATCCCGCGCCCGAGCCCTTCGCGTTTATCGGGTCGAGCGTCTGGACCGGTCCGTTGGAGGCCAACTGGAGCGTCCCGCCGGTGTACTGCCGTTCGGGTTCCGGCGTCGCGGTCGCCGTCGCCGTCGACTCCGGCGTGTCGGTGTCGGCCTCGGTCGCCTGTTCGTCCGGCTGGTTCCCGGAGCAGCCCGCGA
Organism: Halobaculum roseum; assembly: GCF_019880245.1. NCBI lineage: Archaea > Methanobacteriati > Methanobacteriota > Halobacteria > Halobacteriales > Haloferacaceae > Halobaculum > Halobaculum roseum. The sequence goes on along the minus strand of NZ_CP082286.1, from coordinate 842,431 downwards.
GCGCCGCCGCCACGCCCGAGCCTGCCGCGGTGAGAAAGCGCCGCCGAGTGGTGTCCTCGGACATCAGGTACATGCGTCCGTTCAGACAGCAAATAACTTGCCATCTGCAGTCCTATGTGTATATATACGCCTCCGGATCGCTCTCTAGTTCACACATCTGCATTTCCACGTATCGTCCATGATATATCACCGTCCGGCGGTCGGACGCGATCGATCGCCCGTCAACGGTCGGCCGACCGTGCACGATCGACCGGGACCGGGACCGTTTTGAGACGGCTGGCCGAGGCCACCGTATGGTCATACCGCTCGACAGGTCCGGGTCCCCGGCGGGCTCGTTGATGGCCGCGCTCGACCGGCCGAAGGCCGACGATCGGACACGCGTCGCCGTCATCGCCGACCCACACCTCTCGACCGAGGAGGCGGGTACCTCGAAGCTGTTCGATCGCACCGAGGCGCACGTCGCGAACGCCGTCGCCGACATCGCCGAGCGCGACGTGGACGCGACGCTGTGCGTCGGCGACATCACGAAGGACGGCGAGCCGTGGAACTTCGACCGGTTCGACGAGATCGCCGCGGACCTCGAGGCGCCATTCTACTCTGTCCCGGGCAACCACGACGTGCCCAAGGAGGGGTACGACCACGAGAACCTCCCGATGGCCGAGTTCGCCGAGCGGTACACTCCCGACGGGCAAGGGTTTCCGTTTCACACCGCCGTCGGTGGGATCGACGTGATCGGCGTCAACACCGCGGGAACCGAGGAATGGCTCTACGACTCGCACGCCGGAACCGTTCCCGAGGAACAGCTCGACGAGCTGAACGGGCTGCTCACGGAGGCGGAGACGCCGCTCGTGCTCGCACACCACAACCTCCCGGCGATGTCCGAGCAGGTTCACGAGCACAGGAACCTGGCCGAGCCCGACATGTTCGTACCGCCGGAGATGGATAACCCCGAGCCGTTCGTCGGGACGCTCGAACGCCACGACGTGCCGCTGCTGCTCACCGGCCACCTTCACATGCCGTCGGCGGCGACGCAGGGGTCGGTCCGCGAGCTGATGATGCCGACGACGTGCTCGTTCCCGCAGGGGTACTGCCTCCTCGACATCGGCCCCGAGGGCACCGAGGTGCGGTTCGTCCCCGTCGCCGACTTCGACGGGATGGTCGTCGGCCACCGCGAGCGGTCGTCCGACTCCGTCACCGCGCGCGGGCTGACCGGCATGGCGGCCGCGCGGCTCGCACAGTTCCCGCTGGTCGAGGAGTGAGATGACCGGTCGCGACGCCGCGGGCGACGACACAGGCGATGACGGCGGCGCAGCGGCCGCGGACGCCGAGCCCGATGGAACGCTGGTCGGCGACTCGCCAGCACCCGAGGTCGTCACCGTCGGCGCCGCGACCGTCGACCGCACCTACCGCGTCACCAACATCCCCGAACCCGACGGCGGCGCCTACGCCGACACGGTCGCCGAGGCGTTCGGCGGCGTCGGCGCCAACGTCGCGCTCGCGAGCGCCCGCCTGGGTCGCTCGACCGGGCTGATCGCCCGGCTCGGCGATGACGACGTCGGCGCCCGGGTCGCCGCCGACCTCGACGCGAGTCCGATCAACGACGCTCACGTCCGACGGAAGTCGGGAACGAGCACGCACTGCGTAATACTCCGTGACAGCGACGGGAAACGGAGCATCGTGACCGCCGGCGACTCGGCGAAGCGCCTCCGGTTCTCGGAGGCGGATCGCGCCGCGCTCGCGGGCGCCGACGCCGCCTTCCTCACGGCCTACAACCCCGACGAGGTCCACCGCGAGGCGATCGAGATCGCCCGGCAACCCGGGGCGCCGCCGTTCGTCTTCGACCTCTCGGGACCGCTCGCGGAGTTGGCCGGGCGCGGCGCGCGCGAGGCGACGATCGACCGGTGGGTCGAGGCGGCCGACCTGTTCGTCGTCGGCGAGGTGGCCGCCGCCTCGTACCTCGGATGCACGGGTCGTGAGGCCGCCGAGGAACTCCGTTCTCGGGGCGCCGGACGCGTCGCCGTCACCGCCGGACCGGACGGTGCCGTCCTCGGCGACGGGGAGGGGCTCCACGAGCTCCCGGCGTTCGAGGTGCCGGTCGTCGACGAGACGGGCGCCGGCGACGCGTACGTGGCGGCGCTGATCGATCGGTGGGTGCTCGGCGGCGACGACGTTCGCGAGGCGGGGCGATTCGCGGCGGCGGCCGCCGCGCTGAACGTTACCGGGGACGGGGCACGCGGCGGGCTGGCGACTCGCGCGGAGGTCGAGTCGTACCTCGCCGAGCGAGGCGGTCGCGGTGATCGCGGTGATCGCGGCGATCGATAGCTCCGATCGGTAACTCCCTCGGGTGGTTTTCTACGATCGCGCGGCCTCGACGAGTTCCCGCACGCGGGCCTCCGAGACGGGGTTACCCACGTCGCCGTCCTCCTTGAGCGCGGTGCCGACGATGACGCCGTCGGCGAGCTCGAGCGTCTCCGCGACGGTGTCGGCGTCGACGCCGCTGCCGACGAGGATCGGCGTGTCGAGGTCGTTCGCGTCCCGGCGCTCGACGGCGTGTTGCAGATCCGAACGGTCGGTCTCGTGGCCGGTGCCGGTGCCGCTGACGACGACGGCGTCCGCGAGCCCGCGCTCGACGCCGTCGGCGACGGACTCGGCCGTGAACCCCGCCGCGGCGATCGGCGCGGAGTGTTTCACGTCGTGATCGGCCAGCACCGCCACGTCCGCGTCGAGGCGCTCGCGCAGCCGCATCGTCTCGTGAGCCGTCCCGTCGATGACGCCCTGATCCGTTACGCGCGCGCCGGTGTGAACGTTCACCCGAACGAAGTCGCCGCCGGCGGCCGCGGCGACCGACAGCGCCGCCTCGGCGTCGTTGCGGAGGACGTTCACCCCGACGGGCACGTCCGTGGCCTCGACGACCGCCCGCGTCGCCCGCGTCATGCTCGCGACGACGTGCTTGGGCACGTCGTCCGGGTAGAACGGCGCGTCGCCGAAGTTCTCGACCATGATCGCGTCGACGCCGCCGGCCGCGAGCCGGCGCGCGTCGCGTTCTGCGGTCTCGATGATCGCATCCCGGTCGCCGTCGTACTTCGGCGCCCCGGGGAGCGCCGGGAGGTGGACCATTCCGATCACCGGCCGTCGGCCGTCCGCGAACAGCGAGTCGAACATGACGCGAGCTACCCCCGGTTCCGGCCTTAGTCTGACGATCGGACGAACGCGGTGCCGGTCCCCACGGGACGGATCCGCCTCGTGAACGACGGATAAATCCTATTTCGCGATATAGAATTCCTCCGACGACGGTCGCCTCACGTCGGTGCTCGTCGAGTCGGCCGATCGGGTCAGGAGACGAACGAATCGAGCGTCTCCTGGCGGAGCTCGAAGCGTGCGCCCCCGGAGTCGGAGTCGGCGACATCGATCTGCCAGCCGTGGGCGTCCGCGATCCCCGAGACGATCCCGAGTCCGAGCCCCGTTCCGCCGGTCGGCGAGTAGCCGAACTCCAGGACGCGGTCCCGTTCGTCCTCGGGGATCCCGCTCCCGTCGTCGCTCACCGCGAACCCGCGGGCGTCGTCGAGCGCGTCGACCGTCACGGTCACCGACGAGCCATCGCGATCGTCGCGGGGCGTCGGGGTCGAGTCGGCGCCGCCTCCACACGGGTCTCCGCCGTCGACGCGCTCTGCGGCGGGTTCGGCCGGGGCACGTGTCGCCGACGAGCCGTGTTCGACGCTGTTTCTGAAGAGGTTCTCCAGCATCGTTCGCACCCGCGCGGGGTCGCCGAGCATCAGCGGATCGGCCCGGACCCGTAGCGTCGCGTCCGGCGCGGCGACCGTCGCCCACGCGTCCCGCGCCGCCTCGGCGATCGACACCGGCATCGGGTCGGTGACCGGGTCGTTCAACCCTCGCAGCGACTCCAGCGAGTCGACGAGATCACCGAGGCGGTCGACGCCGACGTCCAGCGCCGACAGGTGTTCCCGGGACTCCTCGGCGTCGTCGGGGAGCGATTCCTCGGCGAGGAGGGCCCGGCCCCGAATGACCTGGATGGCGTTTCGCGCGTCGTGGGCGACCGCGCTCGAGAGGGCCTCGAGTCGGTCGCGTTCCGTGCGGAGCAATCGTTCGCGATCGACCCGGTCGGTCACGTCCCGCGCGACTCGGCCGACGACCCGGCGGCCGTCGGCGTCGGGGTCCGGGAAGTGGACGATGTCGAGCACCGTCGCCTCGCCGTTCACCTCCGCATCGATACGGTGTTCGCGCCGCTCGCCGGCGGCGAGCGCGTCGTCGCTGTGTTCGCGCAGCGTTCGCGCCGTCTCGGCCGGGAACAGGTCGTCGTCGCTCGACCCGAGGATCCGTTCGCGGGGAACGCCCACGAGATCGACGCAGGCGTCGTTGACCAGCCGGTACCGGCCGTCCTCGAGCACCGCCATCGGCTGGTCCGTCCCTTCGACGAGGAGCCGGTGTCGCCCGTCGCTCGACCGCGTCCCCGCGGAGTCGTCCGGCGTGCGTCCCTCGACGACCTCGCGGACGCGACGGGCCAGCGTCCGGTACGGGTCGCGCCGATCGGACCGGACGTACTCGGAAACGCCCGCCGTGATCGCGTCGCTCGCGACCCGCTCGTCCCCCCCATCGGCGAACAGGACGAACGGAAGCCCGCCGTTCCCGTCGCGCACCTGCGCGAGCAGATCGAGGGCGTCCCCGTCCGGAAGGTCGAACGCGCTGGCGACGCAGTCGATCTCGCGAGCGTCGGCCACCGCGTCGACCGCTTCGTCCGCGGAGCGGACGGTCGTCACCGTCACGTCAGGCAGTTCCCGGCGCAGTTCGTCCGCGATCCGGTCGCGGCATCCCGCGTCCGGGTCGACGTACAGAACGTGCGGGGAACAAGCTGTCATCGAACCGTAGATATTAGCCGTCCTAAATAACGTTGACCATCGTGTCCGACTCACACGTCCGAGCCGCGTCGGAGTCTCCCAGGTCGACTCAGACGGGGCTATCGCCGCACGTGTTCCGTTTCGGGCGTGCGCTGGCCCGCCTCGCCCGCCTCGCTCGGCCTCACTCGGGGGCCAGCGCGGTGTCGATGTCGCTGGCGAGCGCGATCTCGAGCGACCGCGTCGCGCGCGTCGCCTCCGCCTCGTTCTCCATCAGGACGGTCTCGCTGGGGAACAGGTCCTCGCCGAGCACGAGCCCGTGGTCCCGGGCGGTCCCGCCGGTGACGGTGAGGTAGACGCCGAGGCCGACGTCGGCGATGGCCGCCTCCTCCTCCTGGCCGGCCTCGGGGTAGACGAACTCGACGCCGGCGAGGGCGTCGGTGCCGAGGACCGCCTCGACGAGGCGCTCGTACCGCGGGGAGATACACAGCGGTCCCTCGTAGTCGACGACGAACGAGCGGTCGAGGTCGACGCCGGCCGGGAGCGTCTCGGGCGTCGCCATCAGCGTGTGATGGACGGTGTCGCCGAGCCCGGTCGCGACGCGAACGTCGGTGTCGCGCGGGTCGATCCGGGCGTTCACGTCCGAGAGGTCCGAGACCCCCTCCGGCTCCAGGCCGACGACCTCCTCCAACACGAGGTCGGCGGAGTCGAACCCCAGCGCGAACTCGTGGGTGCGCAGCGCGCGGAACGGTTCCTCGCGACCGACGAGCCGGACCTCGTGTCCGTCGACCGCGATCACCGCCGAGTCGAAGACGACGCGGCGGGGGTTCCCATCGCGGTCGTCACGGATCAGCGTGTACTCGGGACCGGACCCTTCCGGATCGCTGTAGGCGGCGAGGCGCTCGTACACGCCGCGTTCGTCGCGGTCGCGGCCCTTGGTGATCGCCTTCTCGTACCGGAGCGTCGAGGACACGTCGTCTGCCAGCGCCGCCGCGTCGTCGCCGCCGACGGCCGCGAACCGTTCGAGGGCGGCCTCCAGCGGCCGCCCCTTTCGGGGGACGGCGACGGAGACGGGTCTGCTCATTGGCGGAACGTGGGGGCCCCGGTGCAAAAGCGGCGCGTTTCCGGCGGGCCTACTCCGCGTCGTCGGTACCGTCGTCGCCGTCGTCGCCGTCGGCTCCGTTGCCGTCGGCGCCCTCGCCTCCCTGGCCGGCGCCGCCGGCCGCGCCGCCCGGGCCGAACACCGACGAGAGCCGCGTCCGGAACTCCTCGAACTCCTCGAGGTCGTCGTGAACCTCCTCCAGCTCCGTGCGCATCTCCGAGAGCTCGTCGTCGACGAGCGCGGACACCGACTCCACCTCCTCACCGATCGAGGAGACCTCCTCGCGAACCTCCGCGACGGCCTCGTCCTCGTCGGCGACCTCCTCCGCGAGGTCGTCCAGATCCGCGCGAACCTCGTCGATCGAGGACTCGACCGAGTCGGCGGTGTCGGCGATCTCCTCGCCCAGGTCGTCCACGTCGGTCCGGAGGTCGTCCACGTCGCCGCGGAGGTCGCCCACGTCGCCACGGAGGTCGTCGACCTCCTCGTCGACGGCGGCGGCCCGCTCGCTCGCGTCGCGTGCGTCCTCGCTTGCCGTCTCGACCTCCTCGCGGAGCGATGCGCGCTCGTCGGCCGCGTCGGCGACCTCCTCGCGCGTCTCGGCGATCTCGGCGGTCAGGTCGTCCAGGTCGGCCTGCAGGCCGTCCATCCACTCGCTGGCGAGGCCGTTCTCGTCGATGAACTCCTCCAGCGCGTTCGAGTACGCCGCCATGTCCTCGACTTTCGACTGGAGCCGGGAGATGCGCGCGTCGACGCTCGTGGAGTGGTCGAGTTCGAGCTCCTCCGTGAGCACCTCCCGGTCCTCCTCGGAGACGGTCCCGGCGCGAAGCTCCTCGGCGAGCGCGGCCGCGACCCCGCCGGCGGCGACGCCCCCGGCTGCGGCAGCGCCCGCGTCCCCGTCGGTGCCGGCAACCTCGTCCTCTGGTTCGGGTTCGGGTTCTCCGAGGTCGTCGCTCACGGCGTCCGCGTCGTCGTCGGCGTCGCCGTCCAGGTCGAGCACCGCGTCGGGCTCGTCGTCGGCCGGCTCCGGTTCGTCGTCGGCTGCGTCCGCCGCCTCCGCGTCGGCGACCTCGGCCACGGCTCCGTCCACGTCCGACTCCTCGTCGCTCCCCTCGCCGGTCCCCTCGTCGTCCGAGAGGTCGTCGAGGAAGTCGGCGGCGGACTCCTCGTCCGTCCGCTCGTCCGGCGGGGCGAGGTCGTCGTCGCTCGCGTCCTCCGCGAGCGGGTCATCGGTCCCCTCAGCGAGCGGGTCGTCCGACTCCTCCGCCAGCGGATCGGCCGCCTCGTCGGCGCCAAGGTCCGCCTCCGCGCCGGCGAGGTCGAGCCCGTCGGACGCGTCGTCGACGGCCGTTCCCTCGTCGTCGGCGTCGCCGGCGCCGTCGTCCCCGGCGAGCACGTCGCGCACCGCCTGCGAGGAGTCGTCGCCGATCACGTCGGCGACGTCGCCGACGGGGTCGTCGTCCTCGGACACTTCCGTGACCGCCGGTTCCCCCAGGAACCGGCCGCCGTCGTCGGGGTCGTCGGTCCGGATGCCGTAGACGGTCGTCACCTCCTCGCCGGCGTCGAGCCGGCGTCGGTACTCGACCCGGTGGTCCTGATACGCCGTCCAGTGTTCGGACTCGTACTCCGGATGGAAGCCGATGCGGTCCATCGGGAAGTCCTCGGGGATCTCGTCGACGATGCGGAACTCCGTGGCGTCCTCGCGGTCCGAGCGGAGGGTGAACTCGATCGCGGGGACGGGGAACTCGTCGGCGGTGAAACGCTTCTCGACGGTGACGCCGTCCTCCTCGACGGTGACGGCGTCCGTGACATCGGGCCCCTGGCTCATGGATACACCGAGCCGAGTACAGTATAAAAAGTCACCGGGCCGATTATCGCATCGACAGGCCGCGAGGCCGACGCATAGCGGTTCGGTTCGGTCGCCGGGCAGGTCGCCGCGACGGTCGTCGACTACTCGGTCACGACGGTGACCGGCTTCTCCGCGTCGAGGATGATGCGCTGGGTGTCGTCGCCGAACAGCGCCTTGCCGGTCGGCGAGCGCTTTCGTCCGGCGATGAAGACGTGGTCGCAGCCGCGCTTGCGCGCCTCCGAGAGGACGGTCTCGGCGCGGTCGCCGACCGTTCCCACCGCCTCGTAGTCGATGTCCACGTCCTCCAGCACCTCGCGACCGATGTCGGCGGCGTACGCCCGCGCGCCCTCGACCGCCTGCCCGACGCTGTAGGTGGAGTCGCCGCGGGTGACCTCCGCGAGCTGCTTGCGCTGTTCGTCGTATTCGTCCTCGTCGGCGACGTGCAACAGCGTGAGGTCGGCGTCGACGCCGGCGGCTAGCTCGCCCGCCTCGCGGGTCAGCGTCTTTGCGGTCTCGGTCGGCCCGACGACTGCGAGCGCGTGATCCATACCGATGGACTGTCGCGAGGGGATAAAAAATCCTGAGGGTTCAGGAGGGATCGTCCACGCCGGAACGGACGGTGGACTCTGATCGTTGTGCGACCGTTGCGCGACCGTACCGCGACTGTTCCTCAGAGATCGATCCGGTCGCCGACCTCGACGATGTCGAGGCGCTCGGGGTGTTCGAAGCCGCGGACGTGCTCGTGGAGCGCGGTCGGGTCGGCCGTCAGCCCCTTCCACATGTCCCAGTGGCTCGGGAGCATGCGGTCGGCCCGCAGCGCCTCCGCGACCTCGACGGCCTGGTTCTCGTCGCAGTACCAGCGCGTGCGCTGGGGCTCGCGGGTCCGTTTGTCCGGGACGCGGCCAACGGATCCGAACGCGACGACCGCCAGATCGATGTCGTACTCGGCGCCGAGGTCGGCGAACCCGTCGTGGGGCTTGGTGTCCCCGCCGTGGAAGACGGTCACGTCGCCGTACCGGATCACGTAGCCGACTGGATGGGTCGCGTCGGCGTCGCTGACCCGGACGACATCGACATCGAAGCCGCCGACGGAGAACGAATCGCCCTCCTCGATCTCGACCAGTTTGTCGTCGTCGACCTCCCAGTTGTCGGTCCAGCGCTCCTCGTCAGTGACTGCGAGGGAGTCGTCGGCGGCGTAGAAGTCGGCCCCGGAGTTCGCGAGGATCGGCGCCTGCGAGGGCCCGTGCGTGTGGTCGGTGTGCTCGTGGGTCGCCAACACCGCGTCGGCGTCGTACACGTCGTGGGGGTCGAACGGGACCGGGATCATCCGGACCGTGCGCGGCGGGTCGCCGAGGCCGACGTACGGGTCGATCCAGAGGCTCGTCTCGTCAGCGCCCTTCAGGACGAAGCCGTTGCAGCCGAGGTACCAGACGGCGACGCCGTCGGGCTCGGCGGCCTCGATCGTTCGCGGGAGCCAGTCGCCCCAGTCGGACGTGATCTGCGGGTCGCTCGCGTCACTCATGGCCGTCGCTTCCGAGCATGAGCGGTAAGGTCTGTCGCCTCGGACCCGCCCGAGGGGCGGGCGGAACTCCCCCGCCGGCCCGGTTGGGACCGAGTAACCGGCGGAAGCGGCCTGATAACTATCACCCGTGGTACCATGCCCCGAAAGCATATGGCACAGAACACCGACATGGGGGACATGGAAACGAGCGTTCATCGGACGCTGGAGTTCGCGGCGATGCGCGACAACATCGCGGAGTGCGTCGACCTGGTCGACGCACAGACGTTCGAGATCCGGGCGAACTGACCGGCGGACGGTCGGATCGCCCCGTCGACCTCCCCGTCACGACGGGTGCGGTCTCAGTTTTTCCAGCCTCGATAGAGGTCGTGGCCGACCATCCCGATACCGGGTAGGCCGACCAGCCAGTTGATCAGTCCGCCGACGAACGGGATCGCGGTGAGGAGCGCGAGAACGAGCGCGCCCACCAGGACGGTCGTACCGGCGGCTCCACCCTCGGTGACGGCGTCGCCGACGACCACGACCATCACCGCCGACCCGACGATCCCGACGCCCGCGAGGATCAGGACCCCGGGGATGGTGATCACGAGTCCGATGATCGTGAACGCGAGTATCACCAGCACGATCGGGACCCCGATACCGACGATGAGGCCCCAGACGATCGTCTCACCTGGGTCCGAGGAGAACTGGTCGAGCTTGCGGTCCGCGTACCCCGGGCTCAACGCCACCAACGCGCCCCCGAGGAGGAGGTTGATCACGAACCCGACGGCGAACTGGACGCCGATCCGGGTCGTCAGATCGAGCGACGTGCGGGGGTCACTGTACTGTGCGGCGGCGACGCCGACGAACGCGAGCGCCGCCAGCGCGCCGACGGCTCTGCCTGCCGTGCGTGTGGAGGGCATCGTCGGCGAAGGTGTCGCCCGTAGTGAATAGGTTGCGGTACTCGGTCGGCGGATCTCGTCGTGTCCACCCGAAGACACTTACTGGGGAGCGGAGACCCTCCGACGTGCACCGACGTGCCCTCCTCGCGTCGCTGGGGCTGGCGACCGCCGGCTGTCTCGCACCGGCCGACGACCGGGCCGACACCGCGATGTCGCAGACGGCGGACGCGACCGATACCGCGACGGCGACCGACTCAGCCGACCACGGGACCGATACCTCGACCGACACGCCCGTCGACTACCCCGAGATCGGCGTTCCCTCCGACGAGGCCGGCGGCCCGCCGTTCGACGACGATGTCGTCCGGGTCGTCTGGTGGGGGGACGAGCGCCCGGACAGTCCCGTCAGGCTGGCGGTCGATCGCCGGTCGGGGTCGCTCCCGGAGGCGACGTTCGGGTTCTCGCTCGTGAACGACAGCGACCTCCCGTTCGCCTACAACCCGTACAACTGGGGGCTCTGGAAGCGGGTCGACGGCTCGTGGTATTACGTCGCCCCGCAGATCGTTCCTCAACCGCTGTCGATTCTCTCTCCCGGATCGGAGCACGCGTGGCGCCTCACCGTGGACGTGGATCGCTCCCTCCCGGACTCACAGTACGGTGGACCCCAGGGGAGCGAGTCAGTGACGATCGGCGGACTCGGCGGCGGGACGTACGCGTTCGAGACGGACGGATGGTTCGAGGGACAGGACTATCGGGAGTCGACCGGGCTGGCGGTCCGGTTCGTCCTCGATGGCGATCCGCTGACGGTGACACTCGCCGACTCCGTGACGGAGACGAGCCGCGGAGGGTCGACGGTCACCGTCCGGACGGACGTGCAGTCCACGGCGGAGACACGGCCGTGCGTGTTCGTCCTTGAGCGCGCCGACGACCCGGAAGCCGAGCGACGGATCCCGGAGCAGATCGTTCGGGACCCGCGGCTCCGGAAGACGCTCCCGGCGTTCGAACCGGGCGTCGACACGGTCCGGCTCGTCGAGCCGAACGGCACGGTCCCGCCGTTCGGCGTGAACGACCCGTGGACGTTCCGGTTTCGAGGGACGGCCTATCGCGTGACGGCACGAGAACTCGAGACGGAGACGGAGACGGAGACGGAAACGGAGACGGAGACAGAGACGTAGGCGAAAACGGAGACGAAACCGGACACGACGAGCGGGTGATCGACCCCCTCGCGCTTACCAGGTGCCGTGGAAGGTGTCGAACTCCAGGTCCTCGAGCGGCTTGTTCCCGACGGCGATCTCGTACTCGCCGGGGGTGAGCATCGGCTTGTGGAAGCGCGGCCCGTCGTCGGTGGTGATCCGCGGGCAGCCCGTGTTGACGAACGCGTCGAAGTCGAAGTTGCGGAGACGGTCGGGCGTCACCTCGTCCATCGTGATGAGGTGGGCGTTGTCGTTGTTCTCGACGATCTCCTCGGCCTGATCCCAGCGGCCCTGCCCGATCTTCGTGCAGAAGATGACGCCGAAGGTGTCGGCGTCCATCGCGCGGTGGACGGCGCCGTAGCGCTGTTTGAGGAACTTCTCGGTGTCGGCGACCGTCACGACGTTGTTGACGGGGTCGCCGATGACGACCGTCTTCTCGGGGTGTTCCATCGCCAGTCCGAGCGGGTGGAACTTCCCGCCGCCGACGTACAGCACCTGCTCGGCGTCGATGTCGGCGCTGGCGTAGTTGCAGCCGAGCACCTGCCCCTCGTGGGTGAGGCGGTCGTCGCCGCGGCGGGTGTGGACCTCGTAGCCGCGCTCCTCCAGCCAGTCGACCATGTCGCCGAAGAGGTTCATGTGCTGGGCGGTCGTCACCAGCCCCACGTCGGGGTCGTCCTCCGGATCCTCGAGTTTCGCCAGCGACTCCTCCATGATCGGGAAGGGGTCGACGTTGGAGAAGAGGGGGACGTAGATGATCTTGTCCGACTCCTTCATCGGCGAGTGCCCGAAGTGGACGAACACGTCGCAGCGCCGCATCAGGTAGGTGTCGAGGTCGCAGGCGCCGTAGCAGGGCTGCCCCGAGATGAGGTAGGTCACGTCCTCGGTCAGTTCCCGGAGATCGTCGGCGACCGCGGGCGCGCGGCGCTTCAGCCCCTCGGGGAACTGGAGGCCGACCTTGTCGGCGTCGCGCTCCTCGACCGCCTCGACGATTCGGTCGAGTTCGTAGTCCCACTCGCGGTCGTGTTTGAGCGACATCCCCGTCTTGGTGAGGTCGCCCTCGCTCCGCTGGCTCATTGCACCCCGATAACTACCGGAGCCGGTTAAGCGGCGCGCTCCGGGAAGCCGCGCGAGAACGGCTGTCACGCCGCCGATATGCCCTTACCGCTCCGCGCCGCAGTCGTCGACATGACCGGCCACCGGTTCCACTCGGTCGACGGCGGGACGCCGTCCTCCCGTGGAAAAACGTTCCACGTTGTGGACGTGTTCACCCGCGGCGACGAGCGATTCACCGGCAACCAGCTCGCCGTGTTCCACGACGCCGCCGACGTCGACGCCGACGAGGCGCTCGCGCTCACCCGCGAGACGAACTTCTCGGAGTGTACGTTCGTCGGCGGGACGACCGACGCCGGCCGCGACGTGCGGATCTTCGACCCGGCCGAGGAGATCCCCTTCGCCGGCCACCCGACGCTCGGCACCGCGGCAGTGTTGCGGGAACTGGTCGGCGACGGCTCGACCGACCGCCTCACCCTGGACCTCGGCGTCGGTCCGATCGACGTGTGGGTCGAGGGGGGCGAGGCTGGCGACAACGGGGACGGCGACGACCACGGCGACCACGACACCGATCCGGCCGGCGACGACGCCCCCGAGGAGTACTGGATGCGCCAGATCCCGCCGGAGTTCGGCGAAACGGTTCCCGGCGAGGTCGCCGCCGCCGTGCTCGGGCTCGACCCCGCCGATATCGACGACGAGTACCCCGTACAGGCGGTCTCGACTGGACTTCCGACGCTCGTGGTCCCGCTCGCCTCGCTCGATGCGGTCGAGCGCGCGAGCACGACCGAGCCCGCGTACGGCGAGTTCATCGACGAGTACGGCGGGCACAACGTCCTCGCGTTCGCCCGCGGCGGCGTCGACGGCGGCGACCTCCACGCGCGGGTGTTCGCCGACTGGGCCGGCGTCCCGGAGGACCCGGCGACCGGGTCGGCCGCCGGCTGTCTCGCCGGGTGGCTACTCGAACGCGGGTACCTCGGCCACGGATCGGTCGCCGCGACGGTCGAGCAGGGGTACGAGTTGGGGCGTCCCTCGCGGCTTCGCCTGCGCGCCGAGCGCGACGCGGACGGCGACCCCCGTGTCGAGGTCGGCGGGTCGGTCGTCCCGGTCGCGCAGGGACGGCTGCTGTAGGGTCACACGCCCGGAACCAGCGCCGTCACCCCGAGCGTCTCCAGCACCATCCAGATCAGGAAGACGGCGTACAGCCCGAGCAGCGACACCGCCTCGGGCCGGTCGAGTTCGAGGTCGGTCCGCGTGACGACGAGGAAGCCCAGCGTCGCGACGGTGAGAAAGCCCATCATCGGGACCGCGGTGCCGAAGTCCAACGCCACGGTTCCGCCCGGAACGAGCAGGACCCCGACGGGAACGGCCACGAGCAGGTCGAAGGTGTTGCTGCCGAGGACGTTCGCGAGGCTCGTCGGCCCGCGGCCGGCCTCCGCGGCGCGCACCGACACGACCGTGTCCGGCAGGCTCGTCCCCGCGGCGACGACCGTGAGCCCCCAGACGGTCGACGGGACGCCGAGCGCGGTCTCGAGCGAGATCGCCGCCTGCACGAGCGCCTCGACGCCGACGAGGATGGCGACGAGCGAGCCCGCAAGCAGGAGCCACTGGCGGACGGGGTTCACGTCGTTCACCTCCGGGGCCTCGAAGTCGGACACGTCCTGCGACTGGATGAAGAGGTACACCGCGTACAACGCGAGGGGGATCAACGCCAGCGGTCGCGTGAGCGTCGACGTGAGCCCGTTCGTCGTCGGCTGCGGCGCGTAGATCACGCCCAGCGAGAACGTGAGCAGCAGCACGGCGACCGCGAGCATGTAGAACTGCGTCTCCTTGTACACGACGTCGCGGTCGGCCCGCAGCCCCCGCCCGCGGAGGGCGCTCCAGCCGGGGATGACGAGGATGTTGAACACGGCCGATCCGACTATGGCGCCGACGCCGAGGTCGAAGTTCCCGTGCAGCAACACCGCGAGGACGACGCTCGTCAGCTCCGGGAACGACGATCCGACGGCGGCGATGACGGCGCCCTGCACGACGGCGGGAAGCCCGTAGTGGGCGCCGAGCCGTTCGCTCGCGGATTCGAGCCGGCCGCCGGCGACCCAGACGACGGCGGTGCCGACGACCGCGAGCGCGATCGCGGGGAGCAGCGAGACCATACCCGCGAGCGGGCGCGCCGGAATGAAAACCGAACCGGTACGCGACGCCTAGGCGATGTCGCGGGAGGTGTCGATGGCGACCTGCTCCTCCAGCTTCAGCTTCACCGTCTCGTCGAGCGCGCGGCCGCCGCGGAACTTCGGGACGGCGAGCTTGTTGACCACGTCGGAGCCGCGTACCTGGGTGTCGAGGTCCCACACCACGTCGGCGACGTGTTCGGTCATCGCACGGTTCCTCGGCTCGTCGTCGCGCTTCATCGCGTGGAGGAAGGCGACGCTCTCGGTGTTGACCATCGCCGTCTGCAGCTCCGTGAGGAAGCGCCGGTATCGCGAGCGGTCGGCCCGCTCCAGCGGGTCGGCCACGTCGACGATGAGGTTCGCGTTCTCCGGGAGCGCGCTGACGAGCCGGTTCGCCGCGTCCAGTGGCGCGTCGCCGCCGATGTCGCGGACGGTCGGCGTCCCCACCCGTGATTTCGTCCGATCGATCGCGTCCGACACCGCCTGATCCGAGCGCAGCGTCGTGAGGTACAGCGTCCCCCGCGCGGCCGTGAGCTCGTACAGCAGCAGCTCCGACTGGCTCGCCGGGTCCGCCGAGAACAGCACGATGCTCCCGGCCGGGATCCCGCCGTCGAACCGACGGTCGAGCACGTCGATCCCGGTCGGGAGGCGATCCGCCATGCGATCCGGTGACGGACCGACGCGACATAACCGTTTCTCACGCCCGTGTCGGGACGGGATCGTCCGGATCCGCCCGCGTCAGTGCGTCCGCGGCCCGCTCGTACGCCCCGGCGACCCGCTCGTCCCCGAGCACGGGTTCGGACCCGTTCGTGCTCTCGTTCCGGGCGGTCGGGGACGACGCGCTCGGCACCCGCGCGAGGAGCGGGCACCCGAGGAGGTCGCGCACGCCCGGCGGGACGACGGTCGATCGGGTCACGACGGCACCGGCGACCGGCGTTCCCAGTCGCCGGGCGACCGCGGCCATCTTCGCGGCGTCGTGCAGCGCGGGCGCACACGCTTCCGTCACGAGTATCGCTCGCTCGGCGACCCGAAGGGGCGCGACCGCGTCCGCGGCGGCGCCCGCGGGGCAGTCGACGACCGCCCGCGTCGCCTCGGGTGTCGCCGCGGCGATCCGCCGCAGCGATTCCCGAACGTCCCGCTCGCGTGGGGCCGTCGGCGCCGGGAGGACCCGAACGTTCGCTCCGTCGGCGTCGGGGACCGCGGCCGCCAGGGGCGATCGAGCGGCGTCGCCGTCGGGGTACGCGATCCTGCGTTCAACCCCGGCGATCGCGCCCAGATCCGGCAGGTCCCAGTCGGCGTCGACGACGACCGTCTCCGTTCCGTCGGCCCCGAACGCGCGAGCCAGGCCGAGCGCCGTCGTCGTCTTTCCCGTTCCGCCCTTGCCGCCGGTGACCGCGAGCATGGGGCGGCTGGGTCGCTATCGGGTTTCAATACTCGCGTTCGTGGGGCAGAGCAGGGTAGGCCGCCACGCGGTGAGAAGGTGATCTTGCCAGCAGCGTCGCCGGCTCGGTCGTGACGGCAGTCGCCTCAGTCGTGACAGCAGCCGCCGGCCTTGCCGCCGAAGTCGACGGCCAGCGGGTCGGAGATCGCCCGGTTCAGCGCTTCGAGCCGCTCCTCCAGTTCGTCCTGCGCCTCGACGTACTCCCGCATCACCGGCAGCGAGTGGAGTTCCTGTTGTGCGGCCTGCACCTTCTCCATCGTCTCCTGGTCGGCCTGGCCCGCCTGCTTGGCCATCGCGAACTCCTGGCGGAGCTGTTCGAACTCGGAGATACGCGCCTGCGCCTCCTCGTCGTTCTGGACGGCCGCCTTCGCCTCCTCGAAGCGGCGGTACGCGGGCGAGTCCGCGATGGCGTCGCCCAACTCCGTCGCGAGGGCTTCGACCGAGTCGTCGGCCGCGGCCGCCTCGGGCGCGTCGGTCTCGATGCTCATAGCCCGCCTTGGTATCGCCCGCTGTTAAGCCCCGCGGCTGGGGACGCGTGCGAGCGCTCGCGCGCCGGCGACGGGGTCACGTCGCGACCGCGTAGGCGCCGGCCGCGACGGTGACGGCGACCACCAACGCGGTCCAGTTGCGCGGGGTGTCGAACGAGGCGTACGGGCCGCCCTTGCGGGTGAACAGGTACGCGAAGTAGACGACCAGCGGGGCGACCCTCGCGGGGGTCGACACCGCGACGCCCCCGAGCAGGTCCAGTCCGACCGTCAGCACGACCGCCCCCAGGGCCGCCGCGCCGGCGACGGCGAGGTCCTCGCGCGCGTCGCTGAGATCCATCTATCGGTGGAACGGTGAACCGGAAGTAATCGGTGTCGGTTCGCGGGCGCGACCGCCGGCGAACGCGCGAGCGGGTTACTCCTCGGCGTCCTCGAGCTCCTCGACGAGCTCGTCGGCGTCGACGTCCATGTCGTCCATGTCGACGTCGTCGAGCGCCTCCTCGACGTCGCCGCCGCCCATGCCGCCCATGCCGCCCATCATGCCGCCCATGCCGCCCATCATGCCGCCGGAGCCGTCGATGACCTCCTCGACGACGACGCGGTCGAGGTCGAGGCGGCCCATGATGTCCTGGGCGATCTGCTGCTTCGAGAACATCCACTGCTGGTTCATCTGCATCATCGGCGTCGCCTCGATGTACAGCGTGCGCTTGTCGACCTCCTGGAGCTCGGTCTCGCGGTCGACCTCGCCGGTCTCCTCGTCCTCGTGGGCCTCGACGGTGACCTCCTCCTCGACGGTCTCCTCCTCGATGCGGACCTCGGGGGTCTCCTGGAGGTACATGCCGATGAGGCCGGCGGCCTTCTCCTCGTCGTCGTCGACGAGCTCGAGGATCTCGTAGTCGTACTCGAGGTCGTCGCCCGCGAGCGGGTGGTTGAAGTCGACGCGCGAGCGCCCGCCGATGACCGTCTCGACGTAGCCCTGCTCGCCGTCGATGGTGACCTGCGCGCCGGGGTAGCGGTCGTCCTCCGGGATCTTCTCGGCGCTGACGGTGCGCACGTCGTCGGGGTCGAACTCGCCGAACGCCTCCTCGGCGGGGACGGTGACGACGTTGGAGTCGCCGACCTCGCGGCCGACCAGGTCCTCGTCGACGGACGCGAACACGTGGCCCTCGCCGACGACGATGATGCGCGGGGAGAAGTCGTACTCGTCGTCGTCGATGCCGGCCTCCTCGGCGACCTCCTTGTGGGTCGTGTCGACCACGCGGCCCTCCTCCTCGTCCTCGCCGGGGACGGTCCGAACGGTGTAGTCCAGCCGGAGGAAGTCCCCGTTCTGGATCCCGTCGTCGGACTCGTCGGTGTCGACCGCGTCCTCGCTCGCCTCATCGCCGGCGTCGGCGGCGTCTGCCGCCTCGGCCTGCTCTTCTTCGCTCATGTGCGCACCGTCGCTCGTGCGCTTCTTAACAGTCACGTTTCGGTCGGACGCCCGAACTCCGAGACGACGGCGGGATCGGCCCGCGGTCGGCCGAGGGCGACGTGGCGGACGCGCCATCCTTTTGCGCGGCCGCACCCACCGCCGTCGCATGTACGAAGTGGAGGTGAAGGTGCGAGCCGACCACGACGCCGTTCGCGATCGGCTCGTCGACCTCGACGCGACCGGAACCCGGCGCGTTCGACAGGTCGACACCTACTACGACGCGCCCCATCGGGACTTCGCCGAGACGGACGAGGCGCTCCGGATCAGGCGCGAAACCGTCGCCGACGGCGCGAACGACGGCGGCGGAGGCGCCGAGACGAAGGTCACCTACAAGGGCCCGCTCGTCGAGGCCGAATCGAAGACGCGCGAGGAGTTCGAGACGGCCGTCGCCGACGGCGACGCGGCCGAGGGTATCCTCGGCGGGCTCGGCTTCTCGCCCGCGGCGACCGTCGAGAAGGACCGCGAGTTCTTCGAGTTCGACGGCTACACCGTCACGCTCGACGACGTGGCCGGCGTCGGCGAGTTCGTCGAGGTGGAGCGCGAGGCCGCCGAATCGGAGATCGAGCCGGCCCGCGAGGGCGCCTACGCGGTCCTCCGCGATCTGGGGCTCGATCCCGACGATCAGATCCGGACCTCGTACCTCGGACTGCTGCTTCGGTCGCAAGATATGCCAAACGATACCCCGGAGTAATCCCTCACACACGAACTCTTTCCGCAAGTTATACTGCGACCGGAATCCTCCGACCGACCAATGAGGAACATTCAGGTCTCCGAACTCGACCGGCGGGCGGTCGAGGACCAGGAGGTTGAGATCGTCGAGCGAAAGGGGATCGGCCATCCCGACTCGATCTGCGACGGCATCGCTGAGGCGGTCTCGCGCGGCCTCTCGCAGCTGTATCTCGACCGCGTCGGCCACGTGCTCCACTACAACACCGACGAGACGCAGTTGGTCGCCGGCAACGCGGCACCCTCCTACGGGGGCGGCGAGGTGGTCGACCCGATCTACGTGCTCATCGTCGGCCGCGCGACGAAGGAGTACGAGACCGAGGACGGGCGAGAGCTGACGCTGCCAGTCGGCCGCGTCGCGCTCGAATCCGCCCGCGCGTACCTCCGAGAGGCGCTGCCGGAGCTGGAGGTCGGAACCGACATCGTCGTCGACGTGAAGCTCGGCGAGGGGTCGGGCGACCTCCAGGACGTCTTCGGCGAGGACGGCGCGCAGGTGCCGATGGCGAACGACACCTCCTTCGGCGTCGGCCACGCGCCGCTCACCGAGACCGAGCGGATCGTCCTCGAGGCCGAGCGCGAACTGAACGGCGCGTACGGCGCCGACCACCCGGAGATCGGGCAGGACATCAAGATCATGGGCAAGCGCGAGGGCGACACGATCGACATCACCGTCGCGGTCGCGATGGTCGACGCCTACATCGACGACATCGACGAGTACCGCGAGGCGACAGAACTGGTGGAGGCGTTCGTCACCGGGCTCGCCGAGGAGCACACCGACCGCGAGGTACACGTCGAGGTGAACACCGCCGACGACCTCGAGGAGGGGTCCATCTACCTCACGACGACCGGGACCTCCGCCGAGCAGGGCGACGACGGCTCCGTCGGCCGCGGCAACCGCGCCAACGGCCTCATCACCCCGAACCGACCGATGAGCATGGAGGCGACCTCCGGCAAGAACCCCGTCAACCACATCGGGAAGATCTACAACCTCCTCTCGACGGACATCGCGGAGGCCGTCGTCGAGGAGGTCGACGGCATCCGCGACCTGCAGGTCCGCCTGCTGTCGCAGATCGGCCGTCCCATCGACCAGCCCCACGTCGCCGACGCGCAGGTCGTCACCGAGGAAGCCGTTGCTGTCGAGGACATCGAGGAGGAGGCGACCGCGATCATCGACGAGCGCCTCGCGAACGTCACCGACGTGACCCGGCGCGTCATCGACGGCGAGATCACGACGTTCTAACCGACGCCGTCGCTCACGCCCCGTCGAGTTTGGCTGACACCCGGCGACAGCCGTCGCGCGCGGCGGCGTCGCCGGGAGTTTCGCCCTCCGTCGCGCGGTCGTCGTCAGACCACGCGGTGGCTGGTGCCGTTCTCGGATAAGAAGGTTCGGCGCCGAGGGACTCCGACCGTCGTGATCTCAGTCGGCCGCGAGTTCGCGCGCGAGGAACGTCGCGATGTCCGTGTCGGCCGACTCGACGAACCGAGTGAGTTCCTCGCCCTCCTTGTCGAAAACGATCACGGTCGGGATGTACTCGACGCCGTACTCCTCCATTCCCGGGCCCTGTTTCTCGCCGTCGACCTTCTCGACGGGGTACTGCTCGATGCGGTCGGCGGAGACGCCCGCGGCGTCGAGCGCGGCAGCGAACTCCGGGAGCTGCCCCGTGCAGTCGGGACACCAGTCGCCGCCCCAGACCCTGTACGTCAGCCCGTCGGCGCCGAGCGCGGCGGCCACGTCCGGGTCGATGTCGGCGCCGGCGTCGGGATCCATCGTCGAAAGCGTCGTACTCATGGTCGCCTCTGGGTCACACGCCGGGTTAAGCGCGACGCCGCCGGCAGATCCGGCGTGCGGTCGCCGTCGGTGCACCCGGTAGTGCCGCCGCGCGTTCGTGCGCGACGACCGCCCGAGGGCTTGCCGCTGACTCGGGAGCATTTAGGCGTCACGTGAGTAGCGTGGGCATGGACGATTCGGTACTCGACACCGTCGGCTCGCCGCTGATCCGAGTGGATTCGCCGCCCGGCGCGACCGTGGCGGCCAAGCTGGAGTCGCGCAACCCCGGGGGGTCGGCGAAGGACCGCCCCGCGCTGCGAATGGTGGAGCGCGCGGAGGCCGAGGGAACCCTGGAGCCGGGCGACACGCTCGTGGAGCCCACCTCGGGCAACACCGGCATCGGCATCGCGATGGTCGGCGCCGCGAAGGGGTACGACGTGACCGTCGTGATGCCGGTCTCGAAAAGCGAGGAACGGCGGCGGATAATGGCCGCCTACGGCGCCGACCTGGAACTCGTGGACGGCGGCATCGACGCCGCGAAGGAACGGGCCGACGAGCTGGAGGCCGAGGGGATGGTCCAGCTCCGGCAGTTCGAGAACGGCGCGAACCCCGAGGCGCACTACGAGACCACCGGCGTCGAGGTCCTGGACCAACTCGACGGACGCGAGCCGGACGCGCTGGTCGCCGGCGTCGGCACCGGCGGGACGATCTCGGGGATCGGCCGCCGCCTGCGCGAGGAGTTCCCCGGAATGGACGTGGTCGCCGTCGAGCCCGAGGACTCGGCGGTGCTGTCGGGTCGCGAGCCCGAGACCGACTCGTTTCAGGGGATGGGACCGGGGTTCGTCAGCCCGAACCTCGACACGGACCTGCTCGACGGCGTCCTCACCGTCGGACTCGACGAGGCCGAGGTCGAGTGCCGACGACTCGCCCGCGAGGAGGGCATCCTGGTCGGGCAGTCCTCCGGTGGCTCGAACCTCCGCGCCCGCGACGTGGCCGAGGCGTTCGCCGCGGGCGAGGACCCCGGCTACCGCGATGTGGCGGTCGACGGGTGGGAACCGCGTTCGGACGACGGCGTCGGCGTCGCCGGCGACGACCCGCTGGTGCTCACCGTGTTCTGGGACTCCGGCGAACGGTACATGTCGGCCGGACTGTACGACTGAAGGTGCCGACGGCGAGGAGGGTACCCTCGCGATTCAGCCCTCGAACTCCTCGCGCGTCACGCGCACGCCGACCGTCTCGTCCACGTCACGCAGGTCGTACTCCGGCAGCTCGGCGTCGTCGCTGCGCGCGAGGTACATCGGCTCGACGAGTCGGCCCTCCTCGAGCCCGTACAGCTTCAGGAACCGGTCGGTCTCCTCGCGACGGACGGCGTCGTTGCGGACGGCCGTCGCCAGCGTCCGCGAGAGCCACTCCTCGTCGGTGATCGACGGCTCCTCGATGAGCACCTCGTCGACGAAGCGGACGAGATACCAGTTGAGGTCGTTGCACAGCGACACCGCGGCGCCGAGGCTGACGGTGTGGAGCGCGAGCGAGTTCTCGAACGGGGAGCGGAGGTCGTACGTCGCGAGCGCCTCCCGCGCCGTCTCCCGCGAGAGCAGCTCGTAGCGCAGGTCGGCCTCGGGGTCGCCGACGAGACAGACCGTGGTCATACCTCCGCGTCGCCGCCGCCGGGCAAAGCGGTTACGCTCCGCGCGTCCCCGGCGACACCCGTGACGGGGCCGCTCGCGGCGACCCTCGCGACTCCGAACCGACGCCGCATCACTCCCCGGCGGCCCACTCCAGCGCCGCGCGGAGGTCGTGGTTCGGCGGCGAGCAGGTGAAGTCGCGGCAGGCGTACGCCGTCGGCGTCCCGTCGCGCGCGTCGCGGTCGCGCCAGATCGGCGGGACCTCCGCGAGTCCGAGGTCGTCGGCCCAGTCGGCGACGCCCTCCGCGGTCGGCGGACGCTGGGCGACCACGGCGCCGGGGAGGTAGCGGCTCGCGAGCGTGTCGCGCCACTCCGCGGGAACTTCCTCGCACGCGAGGGTGAGCTCGAAGGGGCCGCTCTCGGCGCGCGCGGCCGCCAGCGCCAGCGTGACGTGCTCCAGCGGCGAGGCCGTCACGCCGTCCGCGTGGGTCGCGAGGGCGTCGCGGGCGACGGCGTCGAACTCCTCGTCGGGCGCGAACAGATCGAGGTCGAGCAGGAGCCGCGTCGCCACCCCGAGGCTGGAGGGCGTCGACGCGTCGGTCGGCTCCTGGGGCCGAACGACGAGATCCTCGGCGTCGCTCGGCGTCGAGTAGAGGGTGCCGTCGTCCGCCTCGTAGAACGCCTCGACGATCGTCCGGCCCAGATCCAGCGCGAACCCCAGGTGGTCCACGTCGCCCGTGACGCCGTACAGATCGAGGGCTGCCCGGCCGAGGTACGCGTAGTCCTCGAGGTAGCCGTTCCCCTTCACCTCGCCCTCGCCGACGGCGTCGCCGTCGCGTTCGATGTAGCGCCGGCTGAGCCGGTCGCCGTCCCAGAGGTGCTCGCGGACGAACCCGAGCGCCTCGGCGCCACGGTCGGCGTATCCGGCGTCGAGCGTGCGTGCGCCGGCGGCGAACGCCGAGATCGCGAGGCCGTTCCACCCCGCGAGCACTTTCTCGTCGCGCGGCGGGCGCTCGCGGGTCGACTCGCGGTGGTCGAACAGCGCCGTCCGCGCGTGCATCAGCCGCTCGCGCACCGTCTCGACGGATAGGTCGTACTCGGCCGCGAGCTCGGGGACCGGGGTTGCGCGGGTGAGCACGGTCGTCCCTCCCTCGAAGTTCCCCGCCGAGTCGACGCCGAAGCGGTCACACACCAACTCCGCGTCGTCGGCCTCGAACTCGTGGTCGGCGGCCGCGAGCGCCTCCGCGACCGAGTCCGGCGTCCAGACGTAGAACTCCCCCTCGCCCTCGCCGGAGTCCGCGTCGAGGGTTCCGTAGAAGCCGCCCTCCGGGTGGGCGAGTTCACGGTCGAGGAACGCGAGCGTCTCCTGACCGACGGTGGCGTACTTCGGGCGGCCGAGCAGGCGGTGGGCGTCCAGGAACACGCGCGCCAGCTCGGCGTTGTCGTAGAGCATCTTCTCGAAGTGGGGGACTACCCACTCGCGGTCGGTGCAGTAGCGGTGGAAGCCGCCGCCGACCTGGTCGTACAGCCCGCCGTCGGCCATCGCGTCGAGCGTCTCGACGGCGACGTTCAGCGGCTCCTCGCGGCCGCTGCGCGCGTACGCCTGCATGAGGAGGTCGATCCGGCCCACCTGCGGGAACTTCGGGCCCTGTCGGCCGAAGCCGCCGTGCTCGCGGTCCGCGCTGCGGAGCGCGGCGGTGACGGCGTCCGAGAGCACGTCCGCGTCGGGCGGACCGCCGGCGGCCGCGGCGCCGTCGTCGGCCACGCTCTCGCCGGGTGTGTCCCCGGTCGACTCCAACTCGTCGCGGGCGGCGGCCGTCCACTGCTCGGCGCGCTCCTCCATGTCCGCGCGCTGGTCGGGGTCGTTCCAGGAGTTCGCGATGTTGCGACACACCTCCAGGAACCCGGGCATCCCCTGGCGGCCGTCGCGCGGGAAGTACGTCCCGACGTAGAACGGCTTGCCCTCCGGCGTGAGCCACACCGAGAGCGGCCAGCCGCCGCGCCCGTTGACCAGTTGGTTCACGGTTTGGTACACCCGGTCCAGGTCGGGTCGCTCCTCGCGGTCGACCTTTACCGGGACGAACTCGTCGTTGAGCACGTCCGCGACGGCCTCGTCCTCGAACGATTCCTCCTCCATGACGTGACACCAGTGACACGCGGCGTAGCCCACCGACAGGAAGACCGGCACGTCGCGCTCGCGGGCCGCCGCGAGCGCGTCGTCGTCCCACGGCTGCCAGTGGACCGGATTGTCCGCGTGTTGGCGCAGGTACGGGCTGGCCTCCTCGTCCAGCCGGTTTCGCGCCGTCGGATCGCTCATTGCCGGTCGGTCGGCGGCGGGACGGATAAGCGGGGCGGCCGCGGGTCGTCGGCCGCCCGTACTGCGGGTTCGAATGCACGAACGCGCACACTCTCGCCCTCACAGAGAGTAAGGTTTACACGCCCGTGCAGTTTCGACTCGACCATGTCCGAGACAGTGCTCCTCGTCGGCGGGGGCGGGCGCGAACACGCCATCGCCCGCGCGGTCGACGGCGACGCCTCGCTGTACGCCTGCGCAAGCAATCGAAACCCCGGGATCGCGTCGGTCGCGGACGGGTTCGAACAGATCGGCGAGCGCGACGCCGACGCGATCGTCGACTACGCCGAACGGATCGACGCGGACCTGGCGGTCATCGGTCCCGAGTCGGCGCTGGAGGCGGGCGTCGCCGACGCCCTCGACGACGCCGGCGTCTACACCTTCGGTCCGCGCGCCGAGGAGGCCCGAATTGAGACGGACAAGGCGTTCCAGCGCCGGTTCATGGCGGACAACGACATCCCGGGCAACCCCGACTTCGAGACGTTCGACTCGGCGGAGGCGGCCGCCGACTACGTCGCCGAGTACGACGGCGACGTGGCGGTCAAGCCCGTCGGCCTCACCGGCGGCAAGGGCGTCCGGGTGACCGGCGACCAGCTCACGACTGACGCGGCCGTCGAGTACATCCTCGACGCCGAGTGGGACGAGTGGGTGATAGAGGAGCGCCTCGTCGGCGCGGAGTTCACCGTTCAGGCGTTCGTCGCGAACGGCGAGGTGCGAACCACGCCCGCGGTCCAGGACCACAAGCGCGCCTACGAGGGCGACGAGGGCCCCAACACCGGCGGGATGGGAAGCTACACAGACACCGACCTGACGCTCCCGTTCATGACCGACGAGGACTACGACGACGCCGTCGAGATCATCGAGGCAGTCGTCGACGCCCTTCCCGAGTACAAGGGTGTGCTGTACGGCCAGTTCATGCTCGGCGCGGATGGTCCGAAGGTGGTGGAGTTCAACGCCCGCTTCGGCGACCCCGAGGCGATGAACACGCTGCCGGTGCTGTCGACGCCGTTCCTCGACGTGCTCACCGCCGCCCGCGACGACGAGGCGCTCCCGGAGCTAGAGTTCTCCGGCGAGGCGACCGTCTGCAAGTACGCCGTGCCCGCGGGCTACCCGGTCGAGCCCGATGCCGGCGCGCGGATCGAGGTGCACGAGTCCAGCGTCGGCGACGCGCTCCTCTTCTACGCGAGCGTCGACCAGCGCGAGGACGGCCTGTTCACGACGACCTCGCGCTCGTTCGCGGTCGTCGGCCTCGGCGACTCCATCGCCGACGCGGAGGCGGACGCCGAGGCGGCGCTGTCGATGGTCGACGAGGGGTTCCACGTGCGCCACGACATCGGCACGGCGGAGCTGGTGCAGTCCCGGATCGACCACATGGCCGAGTTGCGCGGCGAGTAGCGCGGCTATCGGCGCGTCTCCGCCGCCGACTCAGTCGGGAGACTTCCCCGAGGACGCGCCGCTGACGGACGAATGATGGCGAACACGTGACGCGACCGCGATCGGCTCGGACCGCCCGCGTCACGGTTTCGCGACGCGGTCCGAGGCGTGAGTCACCGCACGGCGACGGTGGTCGCGTCATCGGTGAAGAACCCTCGTCCGGCTGTCGCTCCCGTTTCGATCGGTCACGAACACACGTCCTCGAACGCACGAGATTGATTATCGACGGTCACGACGCTCACCGTGTGAGCACCGACGACGAGGTCGATGGCGGGGGAGGCGACCCCGGCGACGACGCCGGCGACGCTGGCGGCGACATCGGCGGGGACGGGAACCAACGGCCCGCCCGCTACGACCGACTGGAGCGCCACCCGACGCCCGGCGGACGCAACTCCCTGCGCCACTGGACCGACGCGAAATCCCCGGTGACGGTGGCGATCAACTACCTCGTCGTCTGGCTGATCCGGGTCTCCCCGAGCCTCCGGCTGAAGAGTTGGCTCCTGCGTCGCCTCGGCGCGACCGTCGGCTCGGGCGTCTCGTGGGGGCTGGAGGCGACGCCGGACGTGTTCTGGCCCGAGCGGATCTCCCTCGGCGAGGACGCCATCGTCGGCTACGACTCCGTGCTGCTGTGTCACGAGTTCCTGCAGGACGAGTACCGCCTCGGCGACGTGGTCGTCGGCGACCGCGCGATGCTGGGCGCGAAGGTGACCGTGCTTCCCGGCGTCCGCATCGGCGAGGACGCGCAGGTCGCGGCGAACTCCCTCGTCGCCGACGACGTGCCGCCGGGGGCGACGGTCGCGGGCGTGCCGGCCGAGCCGGTCGAGCGTGACGAGGACGAGCGTGACGGCGACAAGCGTGACGGCGACGAGAACGAGAGCTGAGACGACGACCCGGTCGTTCTACTCGCGGATCCGGACGACGCCCTCGGTGAACGCATGTCGGTTCGGCACGACGTACTCCGCGCCGTCGCTTTCCACGTGCGTGACGAACACGTTCACCTCCTGGACGACGCCGTCGGTGTCGCCGATGCGGACGCGGTCGCCGATGCTGTACGGCTGTTCGAGCAGGAGGTAGAAGCCGGCCGCACCTGAGGCGAGCAGGTCGCGAAAGGCGAGCCCGCCGAACAGCACGAGCGCGAAGCCGTACGTGGCGAGCAGGACGACCAGCGCGGCGGTGTCGACGCCGATCTGTCCGAGCGCGACGAGCACCGCGATGAACACCACCGACCACTTGGCGACGGACGGGACGATCCCCGCCTGCGGGAGCTTTATCCCGCGGAGCCGGTCGTTGATCAGCAGTTCGACCTTGTCGCCGACGACGAGGCCGACGATGAGCACGAGGATCGCGAGAAACAGCGACGGAAGGAAGCCGGCGGTTCGGTTCCAGAAGGCGGCGATGTACTCCACCCGGGCGATGGTGAGCGCGACGATGAGCCCGAGGATGAAGATGAAGTACCCCGAGAGGTTCGCGACGAGCGAGACCGTCGAGGTGCCGAACTCGCGGGCGGTCCGTTCGAACGCCGTCCCCTCGATCGTCTCGGGGACGCCGGCGCCGACGAGGATCCGGCGATTCACGCGAACGACCAGATAGCCGAGGAACGCGGCGAGCACGACCACGCCGAGCGCCAGCCAGAGACGCGCCGGGAGACGCAGCAGTGCCGATCGAACCGCGTCGATCGAAGATTGTAACGGCGGGGCAACGGACGAGACGGTGCCAAACGCATTCGGCGCGGTCGACGGCGCAGGCTCGACGGACGGGGTGAAACGTGGGTCGATCATGCGTCAGTACTCCTCCGGATCGAGTTCGAGGACGAGCCGCCCGCCCTTGAACGCACGGACGAGCCCGTCCGACTCCGAGAGCACGATGGCGATCGCGTTCGTGTCGCGCGTGATGGCGCCGCCGGCCATGTGGCGCGCGCCCAGCCCCTTCGGGATGTCGACGCCCTCGGCTCCCGGTTCCAGGTAGCGATACGCCGAGACGATCTTCCCGGAGTCGCTGATGACGAACGCGCCGTCGAGCCGCGAGAACTCCTTTAACATTACGTTCACGATGGGGTCGCCGACGTGGACGTGGCTCTTCTCGAAGGGGTTGTAGCTGAGCGGCCGGGACTTGTTCATCACCTTGCCCGCATCGCCGACGACGAACAGCGCGCCGACGGGCTTGCCCTTCTGGCCCTTCTTCCCGAGCTCGATCGCCACGTCGAACACGTCGCGCACGACCGCCGGATCCGCGCGGGAGTTGGCGAAGAGGTCGTAGATCCCGGAGTGCATCGACTCGGTGACGGACGTACGGATCACGCCGTCGATCGGGTCGTCGAACACGCCGACGGCGCACGCGACCACGTCGCCCTCCGCGCAGTATCCCTGGTCCATCGCGCCCTCGACGCCGAAGCGGATCCGGTCGCGAACGTTGTCGAACTCCAGCGGAAGCTCCACGTAGCGCTCGGCGTCGTGGTCGTTCTCCGGCGCGACGACGACGGCCGACTCCCCGTCGACCTCGCGGTAGTCCTCGTACGTCGATCCGGTCGGTGCGAAGAGGAACACCCCGTCGACGTCCGCGACGAGGTCTGCGAGGAGGTCGGCCGAGGAAGTCATTGTGTGAACGTTTCGGGGCGCGTTCATATCGGTTTCGGCAGCGTCATGCGGCCGTCTTGCGTTCGGAGGTCGACGACTCCCAGGATTCGTATCCGTGCCTGCTCGTTCGTCGCTTCGCTCCTCACAGCTCACGGGTCACTACGTTCCCCGTTCGCCCGTCGAGGTCTCACTTCGTTCGACCTCGCACTGCGCGGGACCGGATTCGAACCGGAGGGAGACGGTTGTGCTCGCTCACTTCGTTCGCTGCGCGCACTGCGACTCCCAGGGTTCGAATCCGTGCCTGCTCGTTCGTCGCTTCGCTCCTCACTGCGCGGGACCGGATTCGAACCGGCGGACCTCTACAGGACAGCGTCCTAAGCGCAGTCGTGCGTAGGCACGCTAACGCACCAATTTCGGAGTGGTACGTCCCGTTTTCGTCTTGTCTACCAGCACAAATGGCTGCATCACATATAAAACCCAACCGGGACAGCGTTAAGCGCGAATCACATTAGAGGGTGAATTTCACCCAGTTAGTGATCTCAAGTATCGCGATTGTCTGCTGTCTCGACGGTAGTAACTTTCTCTATGGGCCTCTGAGCCGCCCTAGAGGGTGGTTGTGACATGAGCGGCGACTTGCGCGGCGACGATGAGGACCTTGCCCCGAGGAAATTGGCAGATTTTGAATATCGGAATGGGGCCGGCGCCGACGTTCCTTGCGGCCAGTAATTTCCGACAGGGATGGGAATGTTGAACCCTCTTGGAGATTCCTAGACTCAAGGAAGCTCCAGCGATTGGGGATCTAGATATAGGTGGGATGTTCCTTACGTTTAGGCATGATCTGAAGACGTCATAGAACCATTCACTCAGTAGTTATTTTCACCGTATGGATCGCCGAACTTGCTGGTAAGTATACCTGCGAACTGGCGATAGGGATGCTTTCAGTTAATCCTCGACAGTAGTAATTTCGACTGTGTTCCCGTGAATCTGAACATGGTAATGGGAAATGTTCAGGGAAATTGAAACCAGACCATTAGACTGAACAAGGGTTGTGAGGGCGTCGGTATCAACATATGTGTGAAGTGGTAAATTGAGGAAAGGTACAGTTTCTGTATTCTCCTCATGTTCGAATTTAGCAATCAATTCGAAAATGGCGACTGTCGGCTCAACTTCCTCCCAATCGTATTCTCCAGTTTTTTTTCTTTCTCCGAGCAAGTCATTGTTCATTATAGAACATTATTGAAACGGTTCCCAAGACACCTATTATGGGTACATTTTGACGATGTGGGTAACAGTCTCTCCGCTCAATAGCATCTCTGTACTTACCACTCCAACCAAGTCCGGGAACTGTTCTATGAAACCATCCTACCAATACAACAACAGCAGATATCGCGAATGCCATTTCCGATGCAGGCGCGGATTACCTCATAAAACCGGATCTGTTTTCACTCGGCGCGCCGGTTCCTTGCCTTTCAGAGAACTGCGGTGCGTGGCGAAAGCCCGCGCAGCGAGCGAAGCGAGCGAGCCCGGAACGTGGAGGGTGGCGGGGTTGAACGAGAAAAGTAGATGTATTTCCTGATGGGTGGTGTCTATTCCAAAAGTTTATTTTTTGCTTTTTCGTACTCCGACTCGTTAAGATCTCCCTCATCATGGAGTTGTTTTAATCGCTCTAATTCGTCAGTTAGACTGCTATCCTTCGGATTATCTTCACCCGATTCAATTCCTTGTTTGAAGTTTCCGCCGCCCATTTGGTTCTTTATCATATAATATGCCTCATTAATTATAGTTTCATCAAAATTTGAGGTACTTTGGAACTTACTTATTGATTCGGCAAACTTAAAGTTAAATACATGGTCATCAGTTTCAAAAATCAGGCCCGGATGATGTTTTATCATTTCTCTTTTTATTTCTGTGACATTTTCCATTCCCACCCTAATCGTGCGATTTGGGGATGACTCCGTCTTTACATTCATTCTTCCCGTGATATTCCAGTTAAAGTTATCAAATAATATGACTCCTATTTCAATATGATCTCGATGTATGATTAGATTATTCACATAGTCTATCTGGCTTTCATTTGTAACAGATCCTCCTGAAATATTTCCCATTTCTACTTGGCTAATTGATTTACCTCCAGACATAGTAGGTATGATTAATTTGGCAAATAATTTATTATCTGGGGTGATTACTTGAATATGTTCGCGACTGTTACCCATCAATGATGCAATATACTCTCCCAGCTAATAGTTATTATTGTCAAATAATCACTATGTCAGAGAAGGCCCCCGCTCTTTGAGCATACCAACGGTATCCTTGAGGTGATATCAGTTGCTTCAGAACTTTGATTTTCTAGTCTCTCACAGACCGTCATCATCATGCTGGGCTTGCATGAGGGGAAAGCATCGTTGCCTGAAGGATATTACTCTACGGTCCTCAGAATTCGGGTTTTGTTTATAATAGCCATTCAGGTTTACTTTCATCATATCAACTCGCCATTCAAAACATAGATCAGCATCACTTTGTTATGTGACCAGCCTGCTGTTAGGGCGTAAGGATTGGGTGATCATCTCTCGAATTCGGCGGAAGATCAACGACGGACTCACGACTGACGTGGAGGTACTACGAGAGAACCATTCTGAACTCTACGAAGAACTACGAGGGATGGTATATCAAGAGAAGTGTTGTGGCTCGGGATTCTTTTAAGTATTAATAGAGAGATCGGTGAACACAGACCCTTGCAGTACTGCGTTTTCGCAACATAACTTAGGGTGTGTTGTTGGTGGTGGTGTATTGGGGACTGACGAACAGGTGGTGGAACCATCTGAAGAGATGTAGACTCGGTACGTTTCCCGTGGAGTGGACGCAGTCTATGTGGGTTTCGGGGGGACGTCTACGGCGTTGTACTCCTCGAAGCCTTCGACAATTCCTTTGAGGAACTGCCACGTAACCTCCGGCTTGAACGTGGATCCGAATTGCTTCTCGAACCAATCCCATGTTGGCTGCCAGCCGTACTGGAGATGGCGGCACGCAACACGAATTCGCTCATTATGTGTGAGTGTGTCAATGCCGTTCTGTTCGGCTCTCCGCTGAAGTGCTTCTGCTTTGGTCTGTGGATTCTCTCGTGCAGGCCAGATTGTCTGTGGTTCCTCGTCGGAAGTCGCCGCCCGAGACTCAGTCGTTCCCTTCGAGCCGGATCCCGCGGAACCAGACGCACCAACATTGTATCCCTGCTCGGAGAGGTAATTAAGTACGCTATCACGTCCGCCTTCATCGTCTGTAAGCGCGTGGCCGACCACGGTAGCTTCCCACGGAGAAACGCTGAAGATTCGAGAACTCCCACTTTTCCCGCCGATGATCACTACCTTTTCGCCGGCTTGGTAGTCCCACTTGCGGTAGTCTTTTTTCGACAACTGGAGCGGCGCGTGTACGTCTTGTTTTGTGAACTCGCCGTTACACCCAATGGCACCGTAGAAGTACGCTGGTACCATTGTCGCCCCACCACGTTTGTCTCTCCGAGCGAATTCCCCGCCTTTCACGCGCACCGCTGCGACACTTCGAGAATTTCCAGACGCATGAGCATACGGAGAGAACTCTTTCGTGTTGTACATCGACCACTCCGGAACGTCAGCGGGATCTTCAGGATACGCCACCTGCTCAATGAGGGGAGTTTCGATTCCGTTTCCCTGCTCTTTCGGAGTGATCTCCAGCAAAGTCTTCTCGGGATCAAGCACTTGAAACAGATTCCCCGGCCTATCTGTTGAGGGAGAAGCTGTCTTGCGGGTGAGCGTTCCTTGGACGAACACCTCCCACAAAATATCCGCGTAAGATGCCGACATACTCGGGTTCACCTCGCTGGATTCACGGACGATGCGGGTATTATCCCATGTTGATTCAATTTCGACTTTCGAGAGGCCAGATTCCTCGTGTTCGACGCCGGGAAGGCGGAAAAGTCGCTTCCGAGAGTACAGCTCCAAATCAAGGTCGGCATCCGTCTCCTCGCAGAAGGACTTAGCCAGTTCCTTGAGCTGTTCTCTGTTGTCTTCTCCGGAGACAAACCGGGGGACATGGACGTGAATAGAACGATTTCCCGAGAAGTACAGCCGACAGGTATTGAACGGTACATCGAGGTAGTCTTCTACAAACTCGCGGAACCACTCGATAAGGGTGGCCGCCCCTTCCTCATGGTACACGTCGCTCTCGATGTGGACCGGATAGAGAACGCGGCCGTCGGCCTCACACTCGTCTTGGAGTTCCGTCGCTATCGACGTGATCCCTTTGACTTCGTAGCCGCTCTCAAACCCCTGTTGGCGTTCGTACTGGTCGTGCGTGAGAACGTACACCGGGCTGGCAGTCGCGGCGTCATCGGGGATCGGCTCGAAGATAGTGCGGAGTTTCGGAGCGCGAGCCGACCCTTTCTCGTAGCGGAATCCGTACTGAACGCAGGGTAGTTCGTCCCAATTGGGGACGGTCGTGGTTTGCGTGTTGGTCGTTGACTTATCAGCCGAAGACATGACTAATTATTATTAGAAGATCGAGATGTTGGTACGAGAGAAAAGTTACTTCACGAGGTCGGCGTGGCTGTTGCTGTTCCGAGACGTCCCGATGTTCACAGCACCAACTGGTAGCTGGCCAGTCACCCCGATGATGGTTAGCGAACGCTCTGCGGCCTCATCGAGTGAGTTCACGGCGTGATCCTGCCCGTCATCATCAATTACGTGCAGGCGCTTTACGCTGAACTCGTCCCGCTGGAGCAATTTCGCGTAAACCACCCTTTTGAACGACGTGACCGAGAACTGACTGCCATCGCCTTCCAGATGCAACGCTGTTTCTTTCTCGTGAGGTTCGCGGCGGGGATCTTCAGAAAGCTGAGTACGCAGCATTTCGATTGTGATACAACTCTCAGAATTTTGATTTTTTGAGGACATAGGTCATGAGGGAGATGCCGTTTTCAGTTTCAGATTCTACTTACGTTCGACAGAGGTATGACTCGAAAGTCAGCATATGTATCTCTATATCGAGGCGCGAAATTCTAGAATGTCGTCAGAGGGCTGGAGACGTTCGAGTATGAACTTTCTGTAGGACATCTACGTACCAAAAGCGACAATCTCCCTCAATTAGATAATAATGTACCACTCGCAAATAAAAGTTTCGATTTTGTTGATGATCAAATGGATATAGTAGAGATAATAACCATTGTCCACGAGACACACCTGCTCTTTGATTGGAGATGCCTACATTTGAGGTACGTCAGCAAAATAGTTCAATCAATTTCAACCCATGTTATCGAGTGCGTCACGCCGATCCTCAACCGGGACATTATCGTACTTGAGCGTAGTCTTCACCGACTTGTGACGTAACTGGGCCTGTGTAGCTGCAAGGTCACGTTCTTTTGTCATGTGGGTCCCAACAGAGTGGCGGATCGCGTACCAAGACATCTGCCGATTTTGGTAACTAATCTCCGCTCGCTCGCACAAGTCTTTGAGTATTCGACTCAGTTCGTTGGAACCATATCGATTCCCGTGCCGAGTGAGCCAGAGTTTGTCGGTGTCTGCGTACCTCGGATGGTCAGATCGTTCGTCTATCCATTGCTCTAACGCGGTCGCTGTGCGGTCAGTAATTCCCACCGTCCAGTTTCCCTCGTTCTTGGCTGAATCCTCTCTCGGGATGCGTAGTAGGGCGTTCTCGGGTTCACACCAGCTTACCCGAGCGTTCCCGACTTCTACTGGGCGAAGGCCGGCATCGAGACTCGTCCAGACGAGAGACGTGAATTTCCAGCTATCTGGATCGTCTTTGAGAGGGTTGCCGTCAGTCCCGTAGTTAGGAGTGCCGTCCTTCCCGAGCGCAGCTTGTCGAATCTTGCGACGTTCGGGCTTCGTCAGGAAATCGCGTGGGCCGTTGTTGCCTCCCCCAGACTGGAAGTTCCAACTGAACTCCCACTCGTCGCGGTTGTACTTGTGTTGAAGCCACTTCGAGTAGCGTCCGAGCGCACCGAGGATTTTGCCCTTTGTGGATTCAGTTACGTCACGGAACGCAACTTCCTCCATGTAGGCGCGTGCGTCCTCTTGATCGGGTGGAGCTTTGTAGCCCCCACGGTTCTCCCATACCCACAAGTCGAAGCGTGCCGTCCGGTGTCCGGTCTGGCAGACGGTGTAGGGAGAGTATCCTTTCGCTTTTTCGGGATCTTTTCCCATCCGAAGCAGGTACGTGAGGAAGGGTTTGCGATACTCGTAGTAGTCCACGGCACCCTTCTCGGTGAGGAAATCGCGTTGACCTTTGCGAACGATTGTGATTGTTCTATTCGGTTCCATCATGTCCGAATCAAAATCGGGACAGCGTTCCAGCGTATTCGGTTTATCGAGGCTCATTTGGGGTCTTGCCGTTGTTGGACAAGCCGAAAACGAGCGGTAGCGAGTGCGCGGGACCGGATTCGAACCGGCGGACCTCTACAGGACAGCGTCCTAAGCGCTGCGCCGTTGGCCTGGCTTGGCTACCCGCGCTCGCCACACAGTATCCCGAATCGCCGTAAGTAGCTGTCGGACCCGGGCGACGATTTATGTCCGCCCACCCCGAACCCGTCAACGTGTACCGCGCCAGCGACGAGGTGGAACACGAGGAGTGGCTCTCGCGGCTCCACCGGGCCGCCGAGTCGCTGGAGCTGTCCGCGGAGGCCCGTTCGAACGCGACCGACATGTTCCTCTCGGCCGTCCCCGAGGAGGACCGGTCGAAGCCCGCGATGGCCGCGGCCGCGCTGTACGCCGGCGCGCTCATCGCCGGCGACGAACGCCCGCAGACCGCGGTCGCCGACGCGATGGACGTGACCCGCCTCTCGGTTCAGCAGCACTGGAAGAACGTCCTCGAGGACGCCGGCTTCCGTCCGCCGTCGTGGTAGGAACGTAGGGTCTCTCCTTCGCGCGGGTTGCGATGCGTCTCCGCTACTCCGTGAGCAGTCGATACGCGAGCAACGCCAGCCCTGTGAAGCCGACCAGCTGCCCGAGGAGAAACAGCGCGCCGCCGACGTACGCGAGTTCGCTTCCCGGGTCCCGCCCGCCGAACCGGATCGCCTGATACCCGACCAGCAGGGCGACGACGCCGACGAGGATCAGCTGCGTCGCCCGCGAGCGCCGCGTCAGCCAGTCGACCGCGGCGTCGACATCGGCCATCGCCCCGTCACTCCGCGTCCGGCGGCTCGGTCCCGCGACCCTCGCGCTCGGGCGTGAGATTTCCGTGGCGGTCGATCTCGCCGCGGACGATCCGGGTCGAGGAGATCCGGTCGCCGTCCTCGGCGGGCACGTGGTCGACGATCTCGATCCGGAGGCTCGGCAGCCCCTTCTGCTCGCGGATCTCGTTGACGCGCTCGGCCCCCGACTGCGTCTCCGGGGAGACGATCAACGCGTCGAAGCCCGGCTCGACGGCGATCCCGGTCGGCTTCGTGAGCTCGCGGATCTCGTACTCGCGGTCGTGTTCGGCCGCGAGCGGCGCGAGTTCGTCGTCGAGGTCGCGCTTTCGCTCGGCGAACGGGCGGACGTATCGGTCCGTGTGGCGTGTCTTCGGGGCCAGCTCGTCGGAGGTGAGTCCGACGGTGAGGTCCCCCAGCTCGAACGCGCGCTCGAACAGCGCGCGGTGGCCGTCGTGGACCGGGTCGAATGTCCCGCCCAGCGCGACGTTCATACCCGGCCGTGGATGCCCCGACACCTAAAAGCGACGTTACCCGTCGTCCCGTTCTGTCTCGACCGAGATCCGAACCGGTTCGTCGGTCCCGTCCGCCGACTCCCCGTCGCCGGAGAGCCGCGAGTCGAGCGTGAACACGGCGTTCAGCTGGTCCTGCACCTGCCCGACCGCGCCCTCGACGAGCGCGGCGGGATCGATCGCCTCGTACTCGTAGGGGTTGTTCCCCGCGCCGGCGGACTCCCGCTTCGTCCGGGTAACCGTCTCCTCGTCGTGCAGCTCCGCGAGCGCCTCGCGAACGGTGCTGGGGTACAGCCCGGTGCCGTCGGCGACCTCCTCGCTCGTCGACCCGGGTTGTTCGCGGAGGAACACGTAGATCCGGGCCCGCGTCTCGGTGTCCAGCAGCCACGCCAACAGGTCGACGATGCGCTCGTCGAAGCCGTCGGCGACCTCCGCAGCGCCCGATTCGAGACGCTGTGCGGCCTCGCGAAGCTCCGTTCGCGGGGCGTCCTCGTCGTCGGCGCCGTCCGCCTCGTCGCCGTCATCGGGGGCCTCGTCGGTAGCCATGTGTCCCATTCGGGCGGTCAGAACTCCGCAGGGAAAACCCCGTCGGCGGGCGAACCGGTCGGGGACGAACGACCCCGCGTTCGCCCCGCCTACGCGTCGTGCTCGTCGATCAGCAGATCGCGACACAGTCCGTCGAGCCCCTCGCGCTCGCGGATGCGCCGCTGTCGCGACGCCCCGGACTCCCGGTCGAGGAGGTATCGAAGCCCCTCGACGCCGAGCCGGTCGCACTCGCGGTCGACGACGGTCGCCAGGTCGACCTGCGAGTCGCCGTCGCGGTCGACGAACGACGCGTCGCGGCCGTTCCGGATCGCGCGCCACTTGTTCTCGTCGAGGAGTTCGCGTCGAAGGCTCCCGTCAGACCCAGCCGCGGATCCGGGCTGGGCCTCGTCCTCGTACCGTTCCGCCAGGTGGACGACGAGCGCGTGAACGTACTCCACGAACGCGCAGACGACGTCCGGGTTCGACTGCCCGTCGGGCGTGCGCACCTCGACGGTGCCGTGGCCCGTGTGCGGGCGCACCTCGAACCAGAGCTCGCCGCGGTCCTCGATGGAGCCGTGCTCCACCATCCGCCGTTCGAACTCGTCGAAGGCGGCGAAGTTCTCGAACCGACCCGGGATCCCGGTGTTCGGGAGGTTCTCGAACACCGTCGCCCGCGCCGACGCGAGCCCGGTGTCGTAGCCGTTCCAGAACGGCGAATTCGCCGACAGCGCCAACAGCGGCGGGAGGAACCACCGGATCTCGTTGGCGATCCACGTCGCCTTGTCCGCGTCGTCGACGCCGACGTGGACGTGCAGTCCCGCCGTCGTGTTCCGGTGTTGGGGGTACTGGATCCGGTCCAGCTGGGACCGGTAGCGGGGCTTCTCCGCGTGATCGAGTTCGCGCCAGACGGCGGCCGGATGGAGTCCGGCGCCGGCGATCTGCAGGTCGTACGACTCCGCGTACTCGACGAGCGCCTCCCTGACCCCGACGACGTGATCGCGAACGGATCCGGGGTCCTCGATGAGCGGCGTCTGGGTCTCGACGACGAACTTGAACAGCTCGTGGTCGATCCGCCCCCCGAGCGGCTCGGGCGGTTCGCGGTCACCGTACACGAGCTGGTCGCTGCCCGAGGTCGGACGCCCGTCGCCGTCGACGACGAAGAACTCCTCCTCGACTCCAAGCGTGCCCATCCGCTCGAACGCCGCCGCCGAACCCGTGTCCATCGGCGACGGCTTCGGCGTGCGGTGGTATATATCTCGGGAAACCGGCCCTCGAACGCGGCACTCCGACGAACATTCAAGTCCGATGACGCGACCACCGCCCACCGGACGTGCCGGCGTCCGACCGCGCGGCCGCTCGGCGAGGTCGGACGCACAGTCCGGGTAGCCGCGGCGACGCGCGACCGAGCAATCAGCGCCAGCGAGTGCGTCCCCGCTACCGAGGCGTCGCGACGACGCCGAGATGGTCCTCGTGGAACCGGTCGAGTCGCCGAGTCTCCAGTACCTCGTACGTGGACTTCAGCTCCGCGAGCACCTCCTCGAACACGGCGTCGGGAGCGGCTGCCACGTCCTCCGAGCGAGCCTTCACCGCCAGCAGGAGTCGGCCGTCATCGGCGAGGAACTGTCGGTTGCGAACGGCCACGTCGGCCTGGCCGCGGGTCGCCACGTCCTGCACGAGCACGTCGCAGTCCGCCTCGACGACGTGGGCGTACGTCTCGGGTCGGCGGGCGTCCTTGAGCAGCGGGAAGAGGTTGGGCCGCGGCTCGCAGGCGTCGAGCAGGTCCCGCACGGGACGCGGCGAGAACTCGACAGCGTACGTCGGCCCGGCGAAGTCGGCGACGTGGCTGACGGTGGTGCCGTTGGCGGCGCCGAGATACAGCACCGTCTCGCCGCCCGAGAGCCCGGTTTCCATCCCGAGTTCGAGCATCCCGCCGAGCTTCGACCGGCCGGCATCCCACGCGCGCCACTCGTCGTCGGTGGGTTCGCCGTACACCGGCTCCCCGCGCGTCGCAAGCCGGTCGCGGCCGTCGAACTCGCGACGCCGGACGCCCGCCGGAAGCGACGCGTCGGCGTCGGTCATTCCGAATCACCGCCGTCGTCGGCGGCGCGGGCGCGGATCGTCCGCATCCGCTCGTCCAGCTCCGCCTCCAGCTCCGGGCGGTAGTCGCCCGAGTAGTGGTCGATGCGGGCGGCGATCGTCAGCTTCCCCGCGAGCGCCCGCGAGGCGGAGCCGCGGTCCTCGGGGCGGGTGCCGCGGACGTACTCGTGGGTGTAGATGACGCCGTGTTTCGGCGAGGAGCCGTGGCCGCGAAGGTGCGCGAACAGCGCGTCCTCGGCGCCGAGCACCTGCAACGTCCCGGACGGCTTCTTCGCGAGCGTCTCCAGTCCGCCGGCCAGCGAAATGAGCCGGGCGGCAAGTACCGGCCCCGCGAGCGCTGCGAGGTTCGGGGCGGCCACCGGCGCGCGCGATTCGATGAACGACTCCAGCTCGTCGGCCTCGCGGTCGAGGTCGGCGACGCGGGTCGCCAGCGAGACGACGCGCTCCTCGGCCGGCCCCTCCGGGTCGCGCTCGGCGATCTCCCGGCAGCCGTCGACGCCGGTTCCGGCGTCCGGGAACAGCGTGCCCGCCCACTCGGAGACGCGTTCGGCGAGCTCGTTCGCGACGCGGTCGGCGTCGTCCATCGCGCGAACCGCGTGGAGCAGCTGGCGATCGTCGGCGCGCTCGCGCTCGTCGACCTCTGCGCGGGCCGCCTCGACGGTCGCCTCGCGGAGCTTCGCGTAGTAGTCGTCCTCGTCGGCGGCGAAGCCGGTCTCGACGGCGAGCGCCGGCCAGTCGGCCGGCGCGTCGGCGTCGCCGTCGCGGACGCGGTCGGCCGGCGACTCGTCGTCGCCGGCGTCGAACCACGCCCTGGGGGCGGCGTCGTCGGTAGTCATGC
Source organism: Halobaculum roseum (assembly GCF_019880245.1). Taxonomy (NCBI): domain Archaea; kingdom Methanobacteriati; phylum Methanobacteriota; class Halobacteria; order Halobacteriales; family Haloferacaceae; genus Halobaculum; species Halobaculum roseum. Next base: position 802,809 of record NZ_CP082286.1, on the reverse strand, counting down.
ACGTCCGTTTCCGGCGGCGGTTCATGAGCGTTGTCTCCGCGGTCGAGCTCCTCGGCCGGCGGGTTGCGGAACCGACTTCTCCCGGTTTCGGGAGATACGAACCGAGTAACCTTTGGCCGCTCCGGAGAACCACGCGGACATGCACCAGCCCGAACTCGACGAGACCGAGGCCCCCGAGGTCGGCGAACTCACGCCGCCGGACCGAACCCTCATGGGTCCCGGCCCGAGCGACGTACACCCGCGGGTCCTTCGCGCGATGAGCACGCCGCTCGTCGGACACCTCGACCCGTCGTTCATCGAGATCATGGACGAGACGCAGGAGCTGCTCCGGTACGCCTTCCGCACCGACAACCAGTGGACGATCCCCGTCTCGGGCACGGGGTCGGCGTCGATGGAGGCCGCCATCGGCAACCTCGTCGAGCCGGGCGACACGATGCTCGTCCCGACGAACGGCTACTTCGGCGGCCGGATGGCCGAGATGGCGCGCCGCGCCGGCGGCGACGTGGTCGAGGTCGACGCGCCGTGGGGCGAGCCGCTCGACCCCGTCGACGTACAGACGGCCTTCGACGAGCACCAGCCCGACGTGTTCGGCTTCGTCCACGCCGAAACGTCGACGGGCGTCCGACAGCCGGACGTGCCGGAACTGACGAGCATCGCGCACGACCACGACGCGTACGTGATCGCCGACTGCGTCACGTCGCTGGGGGGCGTTCCCCTGGAGGTCGACGAGTGGGGCGTCGACGCCGCCTACTCCGGCCCCCAGAAGTGTCTCTCGTGCCCGCCGGGGGCGTCGCCGCTGACGCTCAACGACCGCGCGATGGACAAGGTCCTCGGGCGCGAGGAGCCCGCCCGCTCGTGGTACCTCGACCTCTCGCTGCTGGAGGGGTACTGGGGCGAGGAGCGCGCGTACCACCACACGGCGCCGATCACGAACGTCTACGCGCTGCGGGAGGCGCTGCGCCTCGTCGCCGAGGAGGGGATCGAGTCGCGCTGGGCGCGCCACCGGGAGACCGCGGGCGCGCTGAAGGCGGGCGTCGAGGCGATGGGGCTGGAGATGAACGCCGCCGACGAGTACTGGCTGCCGAGCCTCAACGCGGTTCGGGTGCCCGACGGCGTCGACGACGGTGCGGTCATCTCGTACCTGCTGGAGGGGTACGACCTGGAGATCGCCTCCGGGCTCGGTGATCTGGAGGGAGAGATCTTCCGGATCGGCTGCATGGGTCACTCCGCGCGTCCGGCGAACGTGTCGCTGCTCGTGTCGGCGCTCGGGCAGACGCTCGCCGAACACGGCGCCGATGTGGATGTCGGCGCGGGCGTCGAGGCGACGGCGTCACGGCTGTAAGGCCACACCACGGGCGTCGGTCACCGTTCGGCTGCCCGTCACCGTCGCGGCTGGATTGACGAACCGCGGATTCTGTCGTCGGGAGGCCACCAAATCCAAGTGGTCGGCGGCGCCAACAGCCGGCCGCATGGACGAGGTACTCGAGGCCGCGGAGGTCGTAGCGGACTCGGAACTGGAGGGGGCAGTCGTGTGGCTGTTCAGGGTGATAGGCATCCTGCTCGCGCTCGCGGGCGTCGGGCTGTGGCTGTTCACGCAGTCCGGGTTGCTGTGGCTGCCCGCGATCCTGATCGCGGTCGGGGTGCTCCTGGCGGTGATCCCCGGCGTTCTGTTGGAACTGACCGAACTGTTCGCGTAGGGGCGACGTCAGCGTCGACTTCGGCGTTCGATCACTCCCGCGTTCGGTCGCCCCCGGCGACGGGGAACGGTCGTCCGCTTTTTCTCCTCGGCGTACCAACAGGAGCCCGTCATGTACGAGGACATCCTGCTGGCGACCAACGGCGGCGTCGCGTCGATCAACGCGACCGACCACGCGCTGGATCTCGCGGCCGACCGCGCCCGACTGCTGGACGACCTCGACATCGCGGTCGACCGCGAGGCGACGCTGCACGCGCTGTTCGTCGTCGACGAGGCCGCCATCACCACCTACCCCGGCGACGAGTACGTCGACGGGCACGAGGGGCCCGAGTACGGCTTCGAGGACCTCGGCGAGGAAACGCTCGCCGACGTTCGCGACCGGGGCACCGGCGCGGGCGTCGCCGTCGAAACCCACCTCCGTCACGGCACGCCCGACGAGACCATCCTGGAGGTCGCCGACGAGATCGACGCCGACCTGATCGTGGCGGGCAGCCAGCGACGCCCCGACGAGTACCGAACGCTCGTCGGCAGCGTCACCGAGCGCGTCGTCCGCGCGAGCGACCGGCCGGTGCTGGTCGTGAAGACGCCGGTCGACGAGGAGGGAGAGCCGATCGTCTGATCCCGAAGTCGTTCGCCGGAGTACCTGTGGACGCCAGCCCCGTACCGATCGCCCCCCGTCTACCACTCCCCGAGCGCGTTGGCGCCGTGGAACCGCCACAGCACCCCGAGGAAGGTGAGCGCGCCAAGTAGGGCGAAGCCGCCGCCGAGGTAGAACACGGAGTCCATCCCGACGTTCGCCATCAGCCAGCCGCCGACGACCGGCGCGATCACCGAGCCGGGCCGCCACACCAGCTCGCGGATGCCGAAACTGGAGGCGACCCCCTCGCCGTCGCTGCCCTCGTCGGCGAACAGCGCCATGCTCGCCGGCTCGCGGAAGCTGTCGGCGACGCCGAGCCCGCAGTTGAGGAGCACGAGCGGGACGAACGCCGCGGAGACGGCGCCGACGACCGGGAACGAACTTGGGAGCCCCAGCGCCTCGCCGACCATCGGCGTGAACGGCACCGCGAGCGCGACGAGGCCGTAGGCGCCGCCGCCGGCGAAGACGAACAGGGCGCGCCCGGCCGAGTCCGACAGCCGGCCGGTGAACGGCTGGAGGAGCATGTTGGTGAACTTCTCGGAGACGGTGATGACGGCCACGGCGAACGCCGGATACGCGAGGCCGCCGTTGACGGCGGCGTAGCCCGCGAAGAAGGGGATCCAGTTACGGACGAGCGTCACCGCGACGGCGTACTGCGCACGGAAGGAGGTGAGCGTGAGGATCCGGCGGTTCACCGCGAGATCGGAGAACGGGAACCCCGAGATCCGGGTGTCGTCCGCGGAGAGGAGGAGCGCGGTCGCGGCGAAGGTGACGACGTAGAGCCCGGCGATGAGGAGGAACACCTCGCGGGCGCCGTCGAAGTAGTCGTACAGGAACCCCGCCGAGAGGCCGCCGAGGATGGAGGCGGCGAAGGCGGCCGCGTTGGCGCGCCCGATCCGGTTGGCGCGCGTGCCGCGGGTCGCGAGCTCGCCGACGAGCCCGAGCGTCATCAGCCCCATCCCGGTGAAGACGATCCCCTGTGCGGCGCGGACGGCGAGCAGCTGGGGCTCGGTCGAGACGAACCCGAACGCGCCGTAGGTGAGGATCCCCACGAGGAGGGTGCCGACGAGGACGAGTCGCTTGTCATAGCGGTCGCCGGCCCACGCGAGCGGGACGACCATCACGGTCTGGGCGAGCGTGTAGACGGTGTAGAACAGGCCGGCACCGACGCCCTCGATGCCGAGCTCGGCCGCGAGCTTCGGAAAGAGGATCACGAGCGAGATGCTCCCGAAGCCGCCGGCGAACCGCGAGAGGTACAGCGTCCAGAACTGGAGTCGCGATACGGAGGCGTCCGTCACGTCCCCCGCTTCGCGGCGCCGGTGAAATGGCCGTCGAAGCGCGACCGTTCTGCCGGCACCCGCGAGTCGGCATCCGCGACCCGGCACTCGGCGAACCAGTGCTCGCCGGTCGAACGCCACGGCCCGGTTTCTTCCCGCGCCGTCGCGAACGGCGGGTATGGTCACCCTCCTCGACACGTACATCGAGAACCGCGAGCGCGTCCAGCCGGACGACACGAACAACTACGACACCGCCCACGGCGGCAACGTCGCGAAGTGGATGGACGAGGTCGGCGCGATGTCGGCGATGCGCCTGGCGGGTCACCCCTGCGTCACCGCAAGCATCGACCGACTCGATTTCTCGCGGCCGATCCCCCGCGGCGACACCTGCGTCATCGAGTCGTACGCGTACGAGACCGGGCGAACCTCGATCCGTGTCCGCCTCCGGGCCTTCCGCGAGACGCCGGAGACGGGCGAACGCGAGTTGACGACCGAGGCCACGTTCGTCTTCGTCGCGCTCGACGAGGACCGGAGGCCGACGCCCGTTCCGGACCTGACGGTCGAAACCGAGCGCGGCGAGTCGCTCCGCTCGGCGGCGCTGGCGGCCGACCCCGACGAGTAGCGCCCCGCTGGAACGGGAGCAACCGATACCCGCCAGCGACGCGTCCGTCGGGTATGGATTCGCTCTCTGCGCTCCGGGACCACCTCGACGGACTCGCGCTGTCGGCCCACCTCGCGACCGCCGTCGACGACCGTCCGCACGTCGCCCCCGTGTGGTTCGTCCTCGACGACGACGCGGACGCGGTGTGGCTGTTCACCGGCGGGCGGAAGCTGGAGAACATCGACCGAAACCCCCGGGTCGCGCTGTCGATCGAGTCGGCCGACCGCGCCGGCACCGTCGACTGGCAGGCGACCCTCCTCGGCACCGCGGCGCGGGTTGACGACCCCGAGCGCGCCGCGTGGGTCGAGCGCCGCCTCGCGGAGACGTACGCGATGCATGCCGACACAGAAGCGGACGAGTCGGCCGACGAGGGTGACGAGTCCGGCCACGACCGGGGCGATGATGACGACGGCGAGGTGTCGAGCGAGGGACTCGTCAGGGTCGACGTTGCGAGCGGGACGTTGACGGAGTTTTGATCGTCACAGTGCGCCTCGAAAAAGCGGGCTTGGAGGGAGTTGAACCACGGTCTGACGTACTCGGCTCGCTCCGCTCGCCCGCGTGCGACTTCCCTGCTTCAACTCCCTCGGACGCCGTTCCGCGACACGGCTCCTCACGACGTTCGCTCCGCTCACGTCTTTCGTCGCGGTGTGTCGCGTCAGAAGCGGGCTTGGAGGGAGTTGAACCACCTGCACTTCGCTCGCTGTCGCTCGCTCGTGCCGTAGTTCAACTCCCTCAGACGACCGGTACTCGGCGCGGTTCCTCGAACGGTTCGCTCCGCTCACCGTTCTCGTCACAGTGCGCCTCGAAAAAGCGGGCTTGGAGGGAGTTGAACCCCCGACCGACGGATTAAGAGTCCGTCGCTCTCCCTGACTGAGCTACAAGCCCTTGCGTTTCGAGGATGCGAGGGTACGCTAAAAGGCCTTCCGTTTCACCGACGGCGTCGCGGGGGCGAACATCACCGCTTAAGTGCCGTCCGTCCCGATTCCGCTCCACATGAGCACCGGGGTCACCGTCTCGTCGATGTCGACGTACGCCATTCTCGGGTGCGGGAGCGTCGGGCACGCGGTGGCCGACGCCTTGACCGCCGAGGAGAAGGACGTGCTGATCCTGGACAAGGACGAGTCCCGCGTTGAGGCCCTACGGGATCAGGACCTGAACGCCCAACAGCAGGACATCTCCGAGGACGGCGTGGTCGAGGCGGTCGCCGACCGCGACGTGATCCTCATCCTCTCGTCGGACGTCGACGCCAACAAGGACGCCGTCCGCGCCATCCGCGAGCGCGGCGGCGACCAGTACGTCGTCGTCCGCGCCTCCGACCCCGTCAGCGAGGACGAACTCGCCGACCTGGGCGCGGACGTGGTGATCAACCCCTCGACGGTCATCGCCGACTCCGCGATCCGCTCGCTCGAGTCCGGCGAGCTGGAGTACAAGGCCCGCCAGCTCGCGGACATCCTCCGCGACACGGACGGAACGCTCGCGGTGCTGGCCCACGACAACCCCGACCCCGACTCCATCGCCGCCGCGGTCGCGCTCGCGGCGATCGCCGCCGAGTACGACGTCGAGGCCGAGATACTCTACGACGGCGAGATCGGCCACCAGGAGAACCGGGCGTTCGTCAACACGCTCGGGATCGACCTCCACGCCCGCGACGAGACCCGGCCGCTCTCGGAGTACGGCGCGCTCGCGCTCGTCGACTACGCCGAGAGCGGCGGCAACGAGATCGACGCCGAGGTCGACATCTACATCGACCACGACGAGCCCGAGACGGCCATCGACGCGGCGTTCACCGACATCCGCAAGAACGTCTCCTCCACTTCGACGATCCTCACGAAGTACCTCCAGGAGTTCGACCTCTCGCCCAGCGAGACGGTCGCGACCGCGCTGCTGTACGGCATCCGCGCGGAGACGGTCGACTTCAAGCGCGACACGACGCCCGCGGACCTGACGGCCGCGGCGTACCTCCACCCGTTCGCCAACCACGACACGCTTGAGGACGTGGAATCGCCAAGCATGAGTCCGGAGACGCTGGACGTGCTCGCGGAGGCCATTCAGAACCGCGAGGTCCAGGGCAGCCACCTCATCTCCAACGCCGGCTTCGTCCGCGACCGCGAGGCGCTCGCTCAGGCGGCCCAACAGCTGCTCAATCTCGAGGGTATCACCACCTCGGCCGTCTTCGGCATCGTCGACGACACGATCACCCTCGCCGCGCGCTCGAAGGACATCCGCATCAACATCGGCAACGTCCTCCGCGACGGCTTCTCGGACGTTGGCGAGGCGGTCGGCCACGCGAAGCAGGGCACCGCCGAGATCCCGCTGGGTCTGTTCACCGGGATCGAGACGACCGAATCCAACCGAGACACACTGCTGTCGCTCTCGGAGGAGGCCGTTCGAAAGAAGCTGTTCGACGCGATGGGCGTCGAGAGCAGCTCCAGCGCCGGGTCCGGGTCGAGCGAATCGTCGAACGGTACGTAGCGACCCGCGCCGACCGCCGGTAGGTCGGCTCGTCGTCGATCGCGGCGTCGGTCCGCCGTTCGTTGTGTCCGTTCATCGAAAGGCCGTCCGCAGGCGATCGATCCCCGGTGTCGTCGGTGCCGCAGCAGAAAGTGATTTATACTCCATGTCACATAGTACCACACGAGAGGTGGTCGGCATCGAACGAGGACAGACGAACGGCTCGAACGTGGCAGAGGCTGCCGACCGACATCCGAGACAGCGGGTCTGACCCAACTGCACAGCGCATCCCGGCGTGAGAGGGCCGGGTCGAAACCACCGCACAGGCGTTCGAGTACAGCACGGGCAACTCATCGGTATCGCGCGCCGACCCACCGCGGCACCGCGCCGCGGTCCCCCGCGTTCCCGGCAGGCTACTCCGACAGCGACGCGGACTGTCCCGAGAAGACGCCGATAGCGCCGGGAGCGGCGCCGCCGCCGAGGCCTCGACCGAGCGGGTCGACCACGGCCGCGTGCACCTACGCGACCGCCTCCTCGTTGGTCTCGTCCTTGAGGCGCTCGATTGTGTCGTTGATGAGGATCACGTCGCCGACGGCGCGCACCCACCGGTACGGGATCATCACGCCCTTCCCGGGCTCGACCCGACTGGCGAACAGTTCGTCGCTGAGTTGCGACAGCGCGAGCCCGGTGACGGCCTCGGAATCCAGGTCGAGGCGCACGTCCTCGACTTCCCCCACGAACACGCCGTTGTTGGAGTAGACCTCCCTCCCCACGAGAGTCGTGATCTCCTGTGGCGCCGCGTCTGCGTTCATGTCCCGCAGATCGGCGGGGCGGGTCTTAAAATCGTTCCTCGCGGGCTTACACGCGTCAGACGTTGGGCGGACGCACGTTCCCGGTTCTCGCGACCACAGTCCACCGGCGGAGGATCGCGTCGCGACAGGGTGCGGGCGACGGCTACCGCTCGGGCGGCGCGATCGCCTCGATCGGATGCTCCGTCGACGGCCCGAGCAGCGCGTCCAGTTGCTCACAGCAGGAGGTGCCCGAGGCGAGCACGCGGTCGGCGTCGCCGAACTGCTCGACCAGCGGCTCGCCCACGTCCATCGACAGCTCGTAGTACGCCGACTTGTAGCCGAAGCTGCCGGCCATCCCGCAACACTCCGTCTCGGAGGTGGTCACGTCGTAGCCGAGGCGCTCCAGCACCGCGACGGTGTGAGCCTCCAGATCCAGCGTCCGTTGCTGGCAGTGGGCGTGGTACGCGACGGGGATGCCGTCGCCGTCACCGTCGCTCTCGCCGTCGTCGCCGCCATCGCCGGCGCCCCTACTGTCGCCGTAGCCGGCCGCGTGGCCGTCCCCGGCCGCGGCGAGGCCGGCCGGCTCCGCCCCGTTCTCCAGCAGGCCGTACACGTACTCCAGCACCTCATAGCAGCCGTCCGCCAGCGCCGTCGCGTCCGCCTCCGGGAGCAGCCGTTCGTACTCGCGCTCGAACGCCGCCAGGTCGCTCGGCTCGATCACTACCACGTCGCGACCGGCGTCGACCTCCGCGAGCAGCGCGTCGCGACAGCGCTCGGCCTTCCCGCGGGCCGTCTCGACCATCCCCTGCGACAGCGGCGCGCGGCCGCTCGCGACGGCGGTCGACTCCGGGACGTGCGCGCGGACGCCGAGCGCTTCGAGGGTTCGGACGGCGGCCTTCCCGCGGTCGACGGCGACGTGGTTCGTGTAGGTATCGGGGTAGACGACGGCCTCCCGACGCGCCATCCCCTCGCTCACGCGGGGGCCGCCCCGCGACTCGAACCAGTCGACGAGCGTCTCGCGCTCGAACGTCGGCAGGTCGCGCTCGGGGGCGATCCCGAGCCAGCGGTCCATCGCCGCGCGGACCGGCCCGAGGCTCGCCCCCCAGTTCGACAGCGGCGCCGTCGCGCTCCCCAGCTTCGCCAGGGTGTCGAAGTTCCCGAACAGGCGTTTCGATGGGTCTATCCCACCGGATTCGTCGTCTGGGGTGAGTCCTTCGACGAGCGGGTCGAACCTTCCTGGGTCGCCGCCGCGGTTGATCCGGTCGCGGACGACCGTGTTGATCCACGGGATGTCGATCTTCACGGGGCACGCCGGCACACAGCGCGAGCAGCCGGTACAGAGGTCGTTGAACTCGGCGGCCGTGTCGAGCCCCTCGACGCCGGCCTCCCAGCCGGTGGCGATGCCGCCGGAGTACGTCTCGCCGCCGAAGGCGTGGCCCCCGACCGACTGGAAGTTGCCACACGAGTTCGAGCAGGCGCCACAGCGGATGCAGTACAGCGTCTCCCGGAGGTCGTCGTCCTCGCGCATCGCCAGCCGGCCGTTGTCGACGAGCACGAGGTGGAACTCCCGGTCGGGGTGGGCCTCGCACGCGCCGTCGCCGGCGGCGGTTCCGGCGTCGGCCATCGGCTCGTCTGACTCGGAAAACCTGACCGGCGGCGACGCCACCGGCGGCGTGAGCAGCGAGACGTAGGACGTGATGTCCTGGCCCGTCCCCGAGCGGCCGATCAACTCGATGAACGGCGCGAGGTCCTCGACGGTCGGGATCACCTTCTCGACGCCCGCGACGGCGACGTGCGTGTCGGGGACGACGGCGCTCTTTCTGGCGTTGCCTTCGCTGGTGACCAGCGCCATCGTCCCCGAGTCCGCGGCGAGGAAGTTCGCGCCCGTGACGCCCACGTCGGCCTCGCGGATGTCCCGGAGGAGCCGCTCGCGGGCGAACCGGGTCAGCTCCTCGGCGGTCTCTGGACGGTCCTCGCCCGCGAGGTCGAACGTCTCGGCGAACAGGTCGGCGATGCCCTCGCGCGATTTGTGGATCGCGGGGCCGACGATGTGGCTCGGCGCCTCGTCGGCCAACTGGAGCACCCACTCGCCCAGGTCCGTCTCGGTGACGGCCGCGCCGTCGGCTTCGAGCGCCTCGTTCAACTCCAGCTCCTCGGTCGTCATCGACTTGCTCTTGACGACGGTGCCCCCGTCGACCACCTCGCGAACGTACGCGTTCGCGTCCGCGGCGTCGTCGGCGACGTACACGCGGCCTCCGTTCGCCTCGACCGCCTCGCGGAGGTCGTCGATCAGCTCGGGCAGCCGTTCGATCGCGTCCTCCTTGACCGTCCGCGCCTCCGATTTCAGCGCCTCGTAGCCCTCAAGCTCCCGCACCGCCTCGTGGCGACCGCGGTTGAACCCGCGCGTGTTCTCGGCGACTGCGTCGCCCTCCGTCTCCAGCAGGTGGCGGATCCGGGCGGCCGTCTCGGCGCGCGAGTCGGGCTTACTCATCGCTGTCCTCCACGAGGACGATCTCGACTTCCCTGGGTCCGTGCGCGCCGATCACGAGGTCACCCATGTCGGCGGTCGCGGAGGGGCCCGTCGCGAGCACCTCGCTCGCGCCGTCGCGGAGGCGGTCGCCGAGGCGGCCGATCGCCTCGCGCATCCCGGGGACCACGTCGCCGGCGCGCACCACCGCGACGTGACGCTCGGGGAACAGCGAGACCGCCTCGCTGCCGGCGGCGTCGGACTCCAGCACGACCGTCCCGTAGTCCGCGATCGCGAGGCGTGCGGCGGTGATCCCCGTGTTCGCGGCGTCCAGCTCCGCCGGCGTCGGATCTGTCGCGACGCCCTCGGGGAGGTCGAGCCCGTCCGGGAGCCGGACCCCGACCGCCGGCGGGTCGATCAGGTCGGCGACGGTCCCCGGGACCGCGTCGGGCGCGGACGGGTGGACGCTCGCGTGGTGGTCCTCGGCGCCGGCGACGAACGCCGAGAGGGTGTCCGAACTCATTGTGACTTCGTACCGTACCGGGTTCCCTTGGCTGTTGTTGTGTCGGGACCGCCGACGGGGTCGCATCCGCCGACTGAAACGCGCTTCAGGGACGGCTTTTGCCGCCGGGCGCCGTCGCACCGCCATGGACACCGAGCGCACGACGCGCCATCTCGCCCGTATCGGCGTCGACCCCGCGACGGTCTCGGTCGACCGCGAGGGGCTCCGCCGGCTCCAGCGAGCGCACGTCCGGTCGGTCCCGTTCGAGACGCTCTCGGTCGCGGGCCACCCGCACCGCGCCGACGACCCGGAGGGCGTGGACCGACATCCGGACGCGCTGTACGGGAAGATCGTCGACCGCGGGGACGGCCGCGGCGGCTTCTGCTACGAGCTGAACGAGCTGTTCCGGGCGCTGCTCTCCGCGGTGGGCTTCGACGTGACGCGGGTCGCCGCGCGCGTCGTCGACGGCGCCGACGACCCCGGCCACCCGCCGGCGAACCACCAGACGACGCTCGTCTCGCTCCCCGACGCGGCGACGCCGGTCGTCGCCGACGTGGGGATGGGCGTGCCGACGATGCGCCGTCCGACGCCGCTGTCGGGCGAGCCCCTGACGGACGAGGCAGGCATAACCTGGCGCGTGCGCGAGAGCGAGCGCCCGGACGCCGACTACCGGACGGAGTACCGCCGGGCCGGGGACGAGGAGTGGACCGTCCGCTATCGCTTCGGGACCGTCGCCCGCGAACGCTCCTTCTACGCGGCCGCCTGCGAGTTCCTCACGGCCGCCCCGGAGTCGCCGTTCACCGGCGATCCGGTGGTGTCGCGGTCGACCCCGGACGGCCATCTGAAGCTTCGGCCCGACGAACTCGTCCGGTTCGAGCGGGGCGAGGAGACGACGGAGCCGGTCACGCCCGAGTCCTGGCCTGTCGTCGCCCGCGATGAGTTCGGGCTCGTCTACGAGCCCGCGTGACCGACACGGCGGGGCTGGCATCGACGCCGCATTCGCCGGCTCCCCGCGGGCTTATGTGACTCCCACGTCCACCACGATCCGTTCGATGTCTTCCGATCTCCCGTCCCCGCCCGACGGCGGGCCGGACCTGACCGACGCCGACTACGACTACGTCTCCGAGGACGTGGCCCGACCGGGACTCGTGGACGACCTGGAGGAACTCGTGGAGGGCGACGTTCGCTTCGACACGTACTCCAGACAGCTGTACGCGACGGACGCCTCCGCGTACCAGCAGACGCCCATCGGCGTCGTCCTCCCGCGGTCCACCGACGACGTGGCCGCGGTGATGGCGTACTGTGCCGAGCGGGAGATCCCGGTGCTCCCCCGCGGCGGCGGCACGTCGCTGGCCGGCCAGGCGGTGAACGAGGCCGTCGTCCTCGATTTCACGAAGTACATGGACGAGATCCGCGATCTCGACCCCGACGATCGCGAGGCGACCGTCGACGCCGGCTGCATCGTCGAGGAGCTCAACGAGGCTGCCGCCCCGCACGGCCTGAAGTTCGCGCCGGATCCGGCGTGGCGCGACAAGTCCGCGATCGGCGGCGCGATCGGCAACAATTCCACCGGGTCACACTCGCTGAAGTACGGCAAGACCGACGCGTACGTCGAGTCATGCGAGGTCGTCCTCGCCGACGGCTCCGTCGAGACGTTCGGCGAGATCGAGGTGGCGACGATGCGCGAGGCGGCCGACCCCGACGGGGAACTGCTCGAACGGATCTACGCCGAACTCGTCCGGGTCATCGACGAGGAGAGCGAGGAGGTGACCGCGCGCTACCCGGACATGAAGCGCAACGTCTCCGGCTACAACCTCGACGTGCTCGTGGCGGAGGCGCGCGGGGAGTGGGAGGCGGGAACCGCCTCCGAAGAGGCGAGCGGCGGAGCCGCGAGCGGGCCGGGACAGGGGGTCGGCGCCGACGAACCCGGCGAGGCGGGAACGGTGAACCTCGCGCGGCTCATGTGCGGGAGCGAGGGGACGCTCGGGATCGTCACCGAGGCGACCGTCTCGCTGGTGGAGGTGCCCGAGACGAAGGCGGTCGCGCTGCTCACCTACGACTCGCTGCTGGACGCGATGGAGGACGTGGCCCGGATCCTCGAACACGACCCCGCCGCCGTCGAGGTAATGGACGACACGTTCCTCGATCTCGCGCGGGAGACGGCCGAGTTCGGCGATGTCGTCGGCCTGCTCCCCGAGGGCACCGACTCGACGCTGCTCGTGGAGTTCTACGCCGACAGCGACGACGACGGACGACGGAAGGTCGCCGACCTTGTCGCCGACCGCTGTCCCGGGGTCGACACCGAGGTCGAGGCGAGCGCGGACCGCGCCGACGCCGGCGACGAGGTGTTCGCCACGCACGCGCTGGAGGCGCACGACCCCGAGCGGCGCGCGACGTTCTGGAAGATGCGCAAGGCGGGGATGCCGATCCTGCTCAGCCGCACGTCAGACGCCAAGCACATGTCGTTCATCGAGGACTGCGCGGTGCCGCCGGAGCACCTCGCGGACTACGCCGCCGACTTCCAGGCGCTGCTGGAGGAGGTCGGGACGTTCGCGGCGTTCTACGCCCACGCGGGCCCCGGCGTGCTCCACATCCGGCCGCTGGTCGACACCAAGACGGTCGAGGGGCTCGACCAGTTCGAGCGCATCGCCGACGGCGCCAGCGACCTGGTCGTGAAGTACGGCGGCAGCGTCTCGGGAGAGCACGGCGACGGTCGCGCCCGAACCCAGTGGAACCGGAAGCTGTACGGCGACGACCTCTGGTCGACCTTCCGCGACCTCAAGACCGCCTTCGACCCCGATTGGCTCCTGAACCCCGGGAACGTCTGTGGCGATCACAGTCTCACCGAACACCTCCGGTTCGACCCCGAGTACGCCTTCGACGCGGGGTTCGAGCCGGAGCTGAACTGGCACAACGAGAACGGATTTCAGGGGATGACGGAGCTGTGTCACGGCTGCGGCGGCTGTCGCGGCGGGCAGTCGACGACCGGCGGCGTGATGTGCCCCACCTTCCGTGCGGCCGACGAGGAGATCCAGAGCACCCGCGGCCGCGCGAACCTCCTACGCGGGGCGATGTCGGGCGATCTGCCCGAGGACCCGTTCTCCGAGGAGTTCACGAGCGAGGTGATGGACCTGTGTGTCGGCTGCAAGGGGTGTAAGCGCAACTGCCCCAGCGGCGTCGACATGGCGAAGCTGAAGGCCGAAGTCGTCCACGAGCGCCACGAGCGCGAGGGCCCGAGCCTCCGCGACCGCCTGTTCGCGAACGTCAACCTCCTCTCGCGGGTCGGGTCGGCGCTGGCGCCGGTGTCGAACTGGGCGATGAGGCTTCCCGGCTCGGGACTCCTCGGGGAGAAGCTCCTCGGGATCGCCGCCGAGCGCGACCTCCCGGAGTTCCACCGGACGACGCTGCGCGACTGGTTCGAATCCCGGGGCGGCCCGGCAGTCGCCGAGGCGGACGCCGAGCGCGTCGCCGTGCTCGTCCCGGACACGTACACGAATTACAACCACCCAGACGCCGGGAAGGCTGCGGTCCGGGTGCTCGAAGCGGCGGGCGTCCGCGTCGAACTCGCGGACGTGGAGGACACCGGCCGGCCGGCACACAGCATGGGCTTTCTCGACGCCGCCCGCGAGCGCACCGGCGCCGCGGTCGAGGATCTGGCCCCCCGCGTCGACGCCGGCCGCGACGTGGTCGTCGTCGAACCAAGCGAGGCCGTGATGCTCCAGTCGGATCTCCTCGACCTCCACGACTCGGCGGCCGCCGCAAACGTCGCCGCCAACAGCTACGGCGTGCTGGAGTACCTCGACGCCTTCCGGCTCGACGAGTCGATGGATCTGGCGGGGGAGGGCGCGCTCACGTACCACGGGCACTGCCACCAGAAGGCGACGAAGAAGGACCACCACGCGGTCGGCGTGCTCCGGCGCGCCGGCTACGAGGTGGACCCGCTGGACTCCACGTGCTGCGGGATGGCCGGAAGCTTCGGCTACGAGGCCGAACATCACTCGATGAGTACGGCCATCGCGTCGATCCTCTTCGACCAGGTCGACGACAGCCCCGGCGAGGCGGTCACCGCGCCCGGCGCCTCCTGCCGGTCGCAGCTCGCCGAACGCGACGGCGCCGACGGCGACCCGCCGCATCCGGTCGAGAAGGTCGCCGAGGCGCTCCGGTGACCACCGTCCCGTGCGACGTCGCCGGGACTCCCCGTCGCCGCGATACTGTTAACAGGGGTCGTACCCAGCCGTCGGTATGAACCGGCTCACCGCCCTCCCGCTGTTCGGCTTTCTCACGATCCTCGCCGCGCTGTATGTCACTGGATCGCTCGACGGCGTCCCGTTCGCGGACCGTGCCGTGGGGTTCCTCCTCGGGCTGTTCGCCGTGTTCGCGATCGTCGCGGGCTACTCGTTCGGTCGCGGCTACCGCGGCGGCGACGAGGAGTAGCACGGACGGGCCGACGCCCCGGAAGGCGCGCGACGGCCGTCACGCCGGTCGTGCGCGTCGCTCCGGACTCAAAACTGGTTCGGGAAGGCGCGGTCGTCGACGACGACGGTTCCGCCACCCTCGACGACGACCTCGTGGTCGCCGAGGGGGAACTCGAGGCGCCAGTCGCTCCCCTCGTGGCGCGCGAGCGACGCGAGCGCGTCGGCGTCGACGACTTCCTGGAGGGTCGTGTTCAGTTCCACGGGGTCGATGTCCTCGACCGCCGCGAAGGAGCGGACGACCGCCGACACAGGGGATCCGTGCCGGGCCGGGTCGGCCGCGTCGCGTTCGTCGGTTTCAGTCTCTTCGAGCGTTGATCTCCGTGTCATCGTAAGGTCATGGTCCGGGCCGCCTGTGAGACGCGACATCGCTGACACGGCGGATCTCCCGCCGCGTCGCGGACTCGCACTCCGGCGACCTCCTTGCGACAGTTCGTTGACTTGTGGTCACAAAAACATCCGTCAGACGAACCCATGACGGCACGATGACGCGACGGGGCCTCAGAGTCCGTCAAGAACCCGGCCGAACGCCTCGAGCGCCGCCGCACAGTCGTCGGGCGCCCGCCCCAGCGAGACGCGGACGCCGTCGTCCAGCCCGAAGAAGCGCCCGGGGACGACGAGCACGCCGGCGTCCCACGCAGCCTCGCTCACCGCGTCGCCGTCGGCGCGCTCGTGTTCGAGGTACGCGAACGGCGACCCCGGTTCGACGGACCCGGCAAGGTCGTCGCGGCCGTCGAGGAACGCCGCGAGCAGTTCGTGGTTCCGGCGGCAGTGCTCGCGGGCGTCGGCGACGAGGTCGTCCCGGTGGGCGAAAAATCGGCGCGCGAGCGCGACGCTCGGCGCGGCGAGCGCGGGGACGTGGTGTTCCACCAGCCGCGCGCGCTCGACGAACGCCTGGGGGCCGGTGATCCAGCCGACGCGGAGCCCGCCCAGCCCATGGAACTTCGTGAGCGAGCCGACGGTGACCGTCGCCGGCAGCCCGGCGCCCGTCGGGCCGCCGAAGGCGCCGTCGCTTGTAGCTGTCTCTGCACTGCCTCCCTGGCCACCCTCGCGGACGGTGTAGGGCGCGTACACCTCGTCGACGAGCAGGTGGCCGCCGCGGTCGGCGGCGACCTCGGCGGTCGCCGCGAGCGTCGCGCGGTCGGTCAGGGCGCCCGTCGGGTTGTGCCGGTTGGTGACCGTGACGTGCGCGAGCGGGCCCGCGAGGTCGGCGGCCGCCGCCGCGACGCGGTCGGGGTCGAGATCGTACGTCGGTCCGGGGCGTCGGAAGCGTGCGGCTCGGCTGCCGATCCCGCGCGGCGTCTCGACGAGCGGTTCGTAGCCCGGCGCCTCTACGAGCGCCCATGGGCGGGGGCCGTCGTCTCCGCCGTCGCGCTCGCGGGCGAGCGCCGCCGCGGTCGCGGACGCGAGGAAGCCGCCGTGGGTCGCCCCCGCGGTGAGCAGCACGTTCGTCTCGTCGAGGTCGTACTCGGCGGCGACGCGCTCGCGCAGCGATCGGTCGTACTCGGGAGCGGAACGCCCGCGCAGTCGGGACGGAACGGGGTCGTCTGGGTCGCCGGCGGGCGGGCGTCGGAGGTCGCTGGATCCGAGGTCGTGCTCGGCGGCGGCCGGACGCCCCTCGATCCACTGCAGGTACGCGAGCGGCGGGAACATACCGCCGGGTTCGGGGCCGCACCCAAAAGCGCTCCGTCAGCGCGCGTTCGACGCGTCGGATGCACGGTTCTCATCGGCTTCCTCGACCTCCCGAAGCTCGTCGTACGCCGTCGCCACCGCTGCTTCCGCGGCCGCGACGCCGTCGAACCGCGCGAGGTGGGACGGGCAGTCGCAGTCGGAGGCGCCGAAGCCGGGGACCGGGTCGCCGTCCGCGGCCCCGGTCGCGACCGCCCGCGCGAGGCGGCACTCCTCGTCGCGGCCGTCGCCGAGGCGCTCGACCGTCGCCAACGAGACGGCGTCGTGGGCGCCGAGGTAGTCGACGTGCCAGTGGCGCACGTCGTGGTCGCCGGCGGCGACCCGGCGGTGGCGGTCGATGCGCGAGAAGCCGCCGGCGCCGAGCGCGCTCCCCGTGTAGGCGTACGCCCCAGCGGGAAGCTCCCGGCCGCCGAGCGCGCCGACCTCGACGGCGATCGCCTCGGGAACGGCGAACACCAGCGTGTAGGTACCGGCGTCGCTCACGGCTGTGCGTCCGCGTCGCCACCGCCGTCGACATCGGTGTCGGCGTCGACCCCGGTGTCGGCGTCGCCGAGGGTGACCTGCACGGAGTCGCTGCGCTCGTGATCGAGCAGGTGGCGCTTGAGTTCGGGGCCGCCGTCCGCGGAGAAGCCGCCGAGCCCGTCGGCGGCGACGACGCGGTGGCACGGGACGACGAGCGGGACCGGGTTGCGCCCGCAGGCGGCGCCGACCGGCTGGGGCGCGTTGTCGAGGTCGTCGGCGAGGTCGCCGTAGGTCCGCGTCTCGCCGTACGGGATCGCCGCCATCGCGCCCATCACCCGGCCGGTGAAGCCGTCGGGATACCGGACGTCGAGGTCGAACGCCGTCCGGGTTCCCTCGCGGTACTCGCGCGCCTGCCCCCTGATCTCCTCCGCCTCGGCGTCGACGTACGACGCGTCGAGCGTGAGCCGGCCGCCGGGGACCGCGACCGTCACCGGGTCGTCGTATTCCGCCCGCTTCGCCGTCGGGTCCATACCAGGGGTGACGACCGTGAGGTAATCAACCCGGCGGCGACACGGGGACCGACGAGCGCCGAGTCACGACGACGGCGGCCGGGAACTCGTCGTCGCTCGGGACGGCGACACGGAACCGGACGGGACGGATCGGGACGGGAGGAGACGAGCCGGGACCGATGCGGTTTTTCGCCGGGGGGACCGTACCCCGGAACGTGCGCCACCCGGCCGATCGACTCGCCGCGCTCCCGGACGGAGAGTTCGCCGCCTTCGCCGAGCGGCTGGGCGGGATCTGGCCGGCGTTCGAGGCGACGGTCGCGCCCGTAACCCCCGACGGGACCGTCGAGCTGTCGCTCGTTCGCGAGCGGTCGGACGCTCCGCCCGAGCGGGCGGTCGTCGCCCTTCGCCGCACTCCCGTGACCGAGGCCGACGTCGAGGAGTTCGCGACCCTCGCGGCCGAACGGGGCCTTTCGTTCGCCGTGCTCGCGACCGTCGACGAGGTCGAGCCGGACGCGGTCGACCGTGCCCGGTCCGCGCCGGTTGACGTGTACGACGGCGTCGGGCTCGTCGCGCTGGCCCGCGACGCGGACGTCGCGCTCCCGTCCGCGGCCGCCGGCGAGGACGGGGAGGACGGCGACGGCGAGGACGGCGACGGCGACGACCGCAACCGGTAAGCGCGCCAGCCCCTACCCGCGATCACCGTGGACGACACCGTCGAGTGGCTCCGATCGCGCCCCTACTACGAGGGACAGATCGCGGACCGGCGGACGCTTCCCGGCCGTGAGGCCGCCCTCGCCGACGTGGACTTGGAGCCGCGGCTCGCGAGCGCGCTCGCAGACGAGGGGATCGACTCGCTGTACGACCATCAGGCGCGGGCGGTCGAGGCCGTCCGCGACGGCGACGACGTGGTGCTCGCCACCCGGACCGCCAGCGGGAAGTCGCTCGCGTACACCGTGCCCGCCTTCGAGCGCGCGATGGACCACGGCGGCCGGACGCTGTATCTCGCGCCGCAGAACGCGCTCATCGCCGACCAGGAGGAGACGCTCTCGGAGCTGGCCCACGGGCTCGGGTTCGGCTCCCGCGTCTCCGTCGACCAGTACACGGGCCGCCTGTCGAAGTCTGAAAAGCGCGACGTGCGCGACCGACAGCCGACGGTTCTCCTCTCGAACCCCGACATGCTCCACTACGGGCTGCTCCCGTGGGCGTACAAGCACTGGGAGTGGTTCTTCGGCTCGCTCGAAACCGTTGTCATCGACGAGGTGCACGGCTACCGCGGCGTGTTCGGCAGCCACGTCGCGCTCGTCATGCGACGGCTCAACCGGATCTGCGAGCGCTACGGCGCCGACCCGCAGTTCGTCTGCTGCTCGGCGACCATCGGCAACCCCGTCGAGCACGCCGCGCGGGTGACCGCTCGCCCCGAGTCGGGCTTCACGCTCGTCGACGAGGACGCCTCCGCCCGCGGGCCGCGCCACTGGCTGCTGTGGAACCCGCCGGAGTACGAGGGCCGGCAGGCCGACCAGCAGTCCGGCCGGCGGCGGTCGAGCCACACCGAGACGAAGCGACTCTTCTGCGACCTGGTGCAGGAGGGCCTCCAGACGCTCGTGTTCACCCGCGCGCGTCAGACCGCCGAGCGGTACGCGAGCGACTCGGCGAAGGAGCTGCGCCAGCGCGGCGAACACGACCTCGCCGGTCGCGTCGAGGCGTATCAGGCGAGCCTGACGAACGAGCGCCGCCGGGAGATCGAGTCGGGGCTCCACTCGGGCGAGGTGGCCGGCGTGTGGTCGACGAACGCGCTCGAACTCGGCGTCGACGTGGGTGGCCTCGACGCCGTGATCCTCGACGGCTACCCCGGAACCCGGATGTCGGCGTTCCAGCAGGCGGGCCGTGCCGGCCGCGGCACCGACGACGCGCTCGTGATCATGGTCGGCGGCGAGGACCAACTCGACCAGTACCTCATGACGAACCCGGACGACCTGTTCGAGGGCGACCCCGAGCGCGCGATGGTCGACCCCGAGAACGGCGAACTCCTGCCGAGTCACGTCGCCAGCGCGGCCGACGAGAACTGGCTCCGCCCCGAGGACGCCTCGCACTTCGGCGACTCGTTCGAGTCGGTCGTCGAGTCGCTGGAGGCGGACGGAACGCTGGAGCGGATGGACACTTCCCGGGGCCCGCGCTGGACGTACGACGGCCCCGGGAGCGCCCAGCACTCGATGAGCCTCCGGACGATCGACGACCGCGAGATCGACCTCATGGACGCCCGCACCGACGACGTGATCGCGTCGCTGTCGTTCGGCGACGCCCTGCGCGACGCCCATCCGGGCGCCGTCTACCACCACCAGGGACAGACCTACGAGGTCGACGAGTTGAACCTCGATCGGGACGTGGCTCGCCTCCGGCCGACGTGGGCCGACTACTACACCCGCGTACTGACCGACAAGGACGTGGTCGTGAACGAGGACCTGCGCTCGCGCCCGCTCGCGGCGCGCGAGGACACCGAGGTCCGGTTCGCGGACGTGACCGTGACCGAGCAGATCACCGGCTTCGAGCGCAAAGACGGCTCCACGGGCGAGACGATCGGCTCGGAGGCGCTGGACCTCCCGGAGACGGAGTTGCGGACGCGGGCGCTGTACTACACGGTCCCCGCGGACGTGGAGGGGGAGATGCGAGAGGTAGCGGCCGGGGCCGGGCGGGGCGACGCGGGCTTCAACGGGGGGATCCACGCCGCCGAGCACGGCTCCATCTCGCTCATGCCGCTGGATCTCCTGTGCGACCGCGCGGACATCGGCGGCGTCTCGACGCCGTTTCACCCCCACACCGGCCAGTCGACCGTGTTCATCTACGACGGCTACCCCGGCGGCGTGGGGCTGACGCGCGCGTCGTACCGCGACGCCGATCGCCTGCTCGCGCGCACGGCTCGGCTGATCGCCGCCTGTGACTGCGCGGACGGCTGTCCCGCCTGCGTCCAGTCGCCCCACTGCGGCAACGCGAACGAGCCGCTCTCGAAGCCCGAAGCAGTCACCCTGCTGAACGCGCTCGCCGGAACCGACGAACCGGTTCCGGACGCGTCGACGGACGGGACGGACGACTGACCGCGACTGCCGACCGGGTTCGACCCGTCGGCGCCGTCGGTACATCGCCACCGTCGGCCCGACGCTCCCCCCGGGGCTCCCGAGATCGGGAGGTACAACGCCCGTTGTACCACATTTTCATTCGGACGGGAGTAAATATCGGCAAGCCTTAAGTACCCGCTCCGGATACCGTGAGATGGCTCCACGCACGGAGGAACGATAATGAAGGACACGGAACTCAACCGACGAGACGTAGTGAAAGGCGCCGGCGCCCTCGGGGCGGCCGGCATGGTCGGACTGGCCGGCTGTTCGGGTATCGGCGGCGGCGGAGGCGGCGGTCCCGTCGAGGTGCTGCACGGCTGGACCGGCGGCGACGGCGCGACGGCCGCCGATGCGTTGGAGGAGGCGTTCAACGAGGAGTATCCGGACACGGAACTCGACATGAACCCCATCGGCGGGGGCGGCAACCAGAACCTGGACGCCGTCGTCGCCAACCGGCTGCAGAACGACAACCCGCCGAGCTCCTTCGCCAACTGGCCGGGCCCCAACCTCGGCCGCTACGAGGGCGTGCTCGGCGACATCTCCGACCTCTGGGAGGAGACCGGCTTCACCGACAGCCACGTGCAGGAGGCCGTCGACCTCCACCAGTACGACGGCGCCTTCCGTGCCGTCCCGCTGGGCTCGCACCGGCTGAACTGCCTGTTCTACAACACCTCGGTCGTCGAGGAGGCCGGCGTCGACCCCGACTCGCTCACCAGCGTCTCCGCGCTCGTCGACGCGCTGGAGACGGTCGCCAGCGAGACGGACGCGACCCCGATGACCCACGGCGCCAGCGGCACGTGGACGACGACGCAGCTGTTCGCGGCCGTCCTGCTCGGACAGGCCGGCTACGACGAGTACATGAACTTCGTCGAGGGGAGTCCCTCGGAGGACGCGATCCGGAGCGCCTTCGAGTCGCTCGCGACGATCCTCGAGAACTACATCAACGAGGACGCAGCCTCGATCGGGCTGACGGAGTCGAACCAGAACATCATCGAGGGCAACGCCGCGTTCATCCACCAGGGTAACTGGGCGGCGGGAGCGTACCGCAACGCGGAGGACTTCGAGTACGAGTCCGACTGGGGCTTCAAGACGTTCCCCGGCACCGAGGGCATGTACACCCTCCACTTCGACTCGTTCCTGTACCCGTCGAACAACCCGAGCCCCGAGAGCACGCGGACGTGGCTGGAGTTCGTCGGCGGCGAGGCCGCGCAGGTCGCGTTCAACCAGTTCAAGGGATCCATCCCGACGCGGACGGACGTCGACATGTCCGAGTTCGGCCCGTACCTCCAACAGACGGCGGAGGACTTCGCCGACGCCGATCAGCGCCCGCCGAACATCCAGCACGGTCTGGGTATCACGGCCGACCAGCGGTCCTCGCTGAACGACGTGATCTCCAGCGAGTTCTCCGGACCGTACAACGTCGACGCCGCCACGCAGGGCTTCGTCGACGCAGTCTCCAACTGAGCGCAGCACATGCGCGACTTTCTTTCGAGGACTCGATCCAGGCTCCGGCGCGCCGTGTTCGGCGCCACCGGGGAGAGTGACGACACGGTCGTGACCGACGGGGGAACGGCCGCAAGCGAGGGCGGCGGGGTCGTCGATCGGCTCAACGACCGGTTCGGCGAGGACTTCACCGAGTCCGCGCCGTTCTGGCTGCCCCCGTTCCTGCTCGTCGGGCTGTTCGTCTACGGCGCCATCGCGTGGAACTTCGTCATCTCGCTGACCGACTACGAGGGGTTCGTCGGCCCGGACTACTCCGATCTCGACTTCGAGATGTACGTCCGGGCGATCAACGACTCGGCGGTCATCGACGCGACGGTCAACACGTTCCTGTTGGTCGTGGCCTTCACCGCCGTCGCCCTCGGCGTGGGGATGGTGCTCGCGATCCTCATCGACCGGAACATCCGGTTCGAGAACACGTTCCGCACCATCTACCTGCTGCCGATGAGCCTCTCGTTCGTCGTGACGGCGCAGTTCTGGCTGTGGATGTACAACTACAACAACGGCGTCGTCAACATCGCCCTCGGGGCGTTCGGGATCGGCCCGATCAACTGGATCGGGAACTCCTCGCTCGTCCTGTGGGCGGTGGTGTTCGCGCTCGTGTGGCAGTTCTCGGGGTACACGATGGTCGTGTACCTCGCGGGGCTGCGCGCGATCCCGACCGAACACTACGAGGCCGCCCGCGTCGACGGGGCGTCGACGCTGAAGATGTACTGGCGGGTCATCATCCCGCAGCTGAAGGGGTCGACGATCAGCGCCGCCATCGTCCTGATGGTGTTCGCGCTGAAGGCGTTCGACTTCCTGTACTCGCTGGTCAGCGGCTACCGGCCGCCCAACGGGGCGGACATCCTCGCGACCAAGATGGTCCGTGAGGCGTACAGCACGAACAACTGGGCGTACGCGTCGGCGATCGCGATCATCCTGTTCCTGATGGCGCTGTCGATCATCGGCCCGTACCTCTACTACGAGTACAAACAGGGGAACCTATGAGCGACGCACATCTCGACGAACCGGACTCGACGGACTCGACGGACGCGACCGACCGGACCGACGGCGTCGCCGACCGGATCCGCGACGACCTCGCGGGGGTCGACGGCTACCGCGTCGCGCTGTACGCCGCGATCGTCGGCATGACGGTGTTCTTCCTGACGCCGATCGAATCCGGGCTCGTCACCGCGTTCAAGACGAACCCCGGCGGGATCAGCTCGACGCTGCCGTTCGCGCCGCCGCCGCCGCGGTTCTTCACGCTGGAGAAGTGGCAGACCGCGCTGGCGGCGCTGGGCCGCGGCATGGTCAACAGCGCGCTGTACGCCGTGCCAGCGACGATCATCTCCGCCTTGCTCGGCAGCTTCGCCGCATACGGCCTGACGCAGGCCGACTGGCGGGCCCGCTACAAGGCGCCGGTGTTGGCGATGCTCGTCGCCGGGATCTTCATCCCGTATCAGGCGGTGCTCGTGCCCCTCTCGCAGTTCTGGGGCGCGATGCCGCTGGCGGAGCTGTTGACGCCACTGTGGCTGCTCGGGGTCCCGCAGTCGTACGTCGGGCTGGTCGAGCTGACGATCACCCACGTCGCGTACGGCATCCCGATCTGCATGGTGTTGTTCCGGTCGTACTACCGGAACGTGAGCGAGGAGATGATCGAGGCGGCGCGCCTCGACGGCGCGACGTTCCGTCGGGTGTACCGCCGGATCGTCTTCCCGATCTCGACGCCGATGTTCGCGGTCGTGCTCATCTATCAGTTCACGCAGATCTGGAACGACCTCCTGTTCGCGCTGATCCTCGTGTCCACCGAGTCGAGCCCGGCCGCCCCGGTCGTGCTCATCCTCGCCGGACTCGGGGAGTCGATGGAGGGGCAGGACTTCGCGCTCCGGATGGCCGGGGCGTTCATCGCCGCGCTGCCGACGCTCATCGTGTACATCATGTTCGGCGAGGAGTTCGCCGAGGGGGTGGCGACGTGAGGTGCGAGGCACGAGCGGAGCGAGTGCCTCGAAGCGAGCGGGGAGCACAGCGACCCGCGAGCGCGGTCGAACGCAGTGAGACCGCGGCACCGAACGCGGCGACACCGCGCGTCACCTCGCGACCGTGCACCCGGCCGGCCGGGGCGCCGGAGCGCACCGCGACCGCAACACCGACGGTGGACGCCGTCGGATCGACGGATCACGACCGACCGACCCGCGATCGCGGGTCACACGGGGGACTCTGACAATGGCTGAACTCGAACTCGACGACGTACGGAAGGTGTTCACAGACGACGACGGCTCCGACATCGTCGCCGTCGACGACGTGACGGTCGACATCGAGGACGGGGAGTTCCTCGTCCTCGTCGGGCCGTCGGGCTGCGGGAAGTCGACGACGCTGCGGATGGTCGCCGGGCTGGAAACGGTCACCAGCGGCGACATCCGCCTCGGCGGGCGATCCATCGTGGACCAGAAGCCGCAGGACCGGGACATCGCGATGGTGTTCCAGTCGTACGCGCTGTACCCGCACATGACGACCCGCGAGAACATGGCCTTCGGGCTGGAGGAGTCCACCGACATGGCCGACGCGGAGATCGACGAGCGCGTCGAGAACGCCGCGGACCTGCTCGACATCCCGGAGCTGCTCGACCGGAAGCCGTCGGAGCTGTCCGGCGGCCAACAGCAGCGCGTGGCGCTCGGACGGGCGATCGTCCGCGAGCCCGAGGTGTTCCTGATGGACGAGCCGCTGTCGAACCTCGACGCCAAGCTCCGCTCGCAGATGCGCACGGAGCTGCAGCGCATCCAGGAGGACCTGGATACCACGACCGTCTACGTCACCCACGATCAGACCGAGGCGATGACGATGGGCGACCGGATCGCGATCCTCGACGGCGGCGAGCTCCAGCAGGCCGGCACGCCCCTGGAGTGTTACCACCGCCCGGCGAACCGCTTCGTCGCCGGGTTCATCGGCGAGCCGTCGATGAACTTCTTCGATGCGACCGTCGAGGGCGACCGGCTGGTCGCCGACGCCTTCGAGTACCCGCTGACGGCCGACATGCGCGAGGCCGTCGAGGGTGCCGACGGCGTGACCCTCGGCATCCGCCCGGAGGACGTCGAGGTCGCGGCCGCGGGGTCCGCGGGCGACGACGAGTTCGACACGGTGGTCGACGTCGTCGAGCCGATGGGCAACGAGAACGCCGTCTACCTCGGCTTCGACGGTGACATGAGCGACACGTTCGTCGCGACCGTCGGCGGCATGCGCCGCATCGAGGCCGGCGAGTCGGTCGTCGCGCGGTTCCCGTCGGACGCGGTCCACCTGTTCGACACGACGAACGGCGACGCGCTGCACAACCGCTCGCTGGAGGACGCCGCCGACGCCGAACCGCGGATCTGACGGCCGGCCGTCGCCCCTTTTATGACGCCCGCGCGGGGTCGCCGACGCCGCGCGACCGGAGGTACGCCGCCGCGACGCGCAGCCCGACGCCGAGTCCCAACACCGCGACCGCGACGGTCGCGAGCGGGAGGTGGACCCCGCTCGGCGCGTACGGGTTGCCGCCGCCGGCGGCGGTCCACGCCCGCACCGCCTCGATCCCCCCGAACCCCATGAGCGCGAGCGAGTACACCGCGAGGGTCGCGACCCCGCCGGTCACCAGGCCGGTCATCGAACAGACGCGCTCGACGGAGCGCACGGCCCGCGCGGTCTCGTCGTCGAGGCTGTCGCCGCGGGCGAGCAGGAACAGCGCCACGGCGATCAGCCCGACGCCGCCGACGGCGACGACGACGGCGGCCGCGAGGGCGGCGACGCCGACCGCCGGCGCGGCGTCTGGAAGCGGTTCCCCGAGATACGCCGTACGGATCTCCCCGGGCAGCATCGCCAGCACCGGGAGCACCGCTGCGAGCAGGTGCAGGAGGTAGCTCTGGACCGTGAGTTTCCGCGTGAGCGACTGATTGAACCACCCGAACTCCCGGTATCGCGTCCGTTCGTACGCCGACTCGGACAGGATCGCGGCGGCGATCGGGTCGTCGCGACTCATTCTCGTGGGCTGAGCTACGCGTCACCGGTGATAACGGTCTCGCTCTCGGACGCGCGTAGTCCACGTACGTCCCAGGTAACCCCCCGATATCGGCAGGTTGAGGGAATCCCGACGCGTCCGACGTTCGATCGTCGACGGGCGGCGACCTTCCGGCGACGCGGGCGTTATCCCCCTCGGTCGACTCGACCTCGACATGGAGGCGACCAGTCGATGACCGATCCCGAGCGAGCCGACCGGGCCGGGCCGATCCCCGGCGGGCGGGTCCGCCACGGCACCGGCGTGAACGCGACGCGCGCGTTCCCCACGGATGCGCACCCGACCCACCGCGACCCGTTCGTCCTGTTCGAGCGGTTCTCCATCGACCCCGACGCGGGGTTCCCGATGCACCCGCACCGCGGGTTCGAGATCGTCTCGTACATGCTCGAGGGCGGGATGGAACACGAGGACTCCCTGGGCGTGTCACACACCGCCCGCGAGGGCGACGCCATGCGGATCACGGCCGGCGGCGGCATCCGTCACTCCGAGTTTCCGGCCGACGGGAGCGCCTGCACCGGGCTCCAACTGTGGGTGAATCTCCCCAGCGACAGGAAGGAGATCGATGCGGACTACGTCGACGCCGACGCCGCGGACCTCCCGACAGCGGAGGCTGACGGCGCGACCGTGACCACCGTCGTCGGCGAGGGCTCCCCGATCGAACTCCACACGCCGATGGAGTACCTCGACGCCCGCGTCGACGACGCGTGGACCTGGACGGTCCCCGACGGCTGGACGGGCTTCGCCTTCGGGGTCGCGGGCGACGGAACCGCCGACGGCGACCCGTTCGGCGTCGGCGACGTGCTTCCGGTCGAGGGCGGCCGAGCCGTGGAGTTCCTCCCCGACGATCCGGACTCCTCCCCTGCCGGCGACGACGCGGCGTTCCGCGTCGTCTGCGTCGCCGGCGAACCGCACGGCGAGTCGATCCGCCAGCGCGGTCCCTACGTGCTGTAAGCGCCCGCGAACTCATGTCGGGATAGCTACGTAAAGCGGATTCAGGGAACGCTCTTTTGACGGAGGGCCGTACGGTGGAACGCACATGAGCTACGAACTCGATCCGTTGCCGTACGACTACGACGCGCTGGAACCCCACATTTCCGAGCAGGTACTGACGTGGCATCACGACACCCATCACCAGGGCTACGTCAACGGCTGGAACTCGGCCGAGGAGACGCTCGAGGAGAACCGCGAGGCTGGCGAGTTCGGCTCGTCGCCGGGCGCGATCCGGAACGTGACGCACAACTCCTCGGGCCACATTCTGCACGACCTGTTCTGGCAGAACATGAGCCCCGAGGGCGGCGACGAGCCGTCGGGCGCGCTCGCCGACCGGATCGAGGAGGACTTCGGCTCCTACGAGGCGTGGAAGGGCGAGTTCGAGGCCGCCGCCGGCAACGCCAGCGGCTGGGCCCTGCTCGTGTACGACACGTTCTCGAACCAGCTGCGCAACGTGGTCGTGGACAAGCACGACCAGGGCGCGATCTGGGGCGGCCACCCGATCCTCGCGCTGGACGTGTGGGAGCACTCCTACTACTACGACTACGGTCCCGCCCGCGGCGACTTCATCAGCGCGTTCTTCGAGGTCGTCGACTGGGACGAACCCTCGACCCGCTACGAACAGGCCGTCCAGCTCTTCGAGTAAGTCGCGTTCGAGCGGCACGGCGCCGTCGGATCGCGACGACTCCCACCCCCGACGGGACGACCCGAATCCGGCCACGAGACGACGCGACCGTGGGCACGGCCCGTCGTCGCGGCCGCCGTCCGGCCTCATCTCTCCTCGTCTCCGCGGTTCCGTCGTTCGCCAGTGCTCGTGACCCGTTCGAGTCGTCGACTTCGCGGCCGAGAGCTACCGTTGCCGGCGGCGTTCCGCGGCGTCGGTGAGCGTTTCGAGGCTGATCGTGTCCGGCAGCAGTTCCCCGAGCGTGTACGTCGTGACGCCGTCGCCCTCGTCGCAGACGACCTCCATGTCGGCGTCGCAGAACTCCGCGAGCGTCTGGCGGCACATCCCGCAGGGGGTGACGCCGTCGGCGGCGTCGGAGGCGACCGCGAGGCGGTCGAACTCGGTGTGGCCCCCCTTCACCGCCTCCGCGATGGCGACCTCCTCGGCGTGCAGGGAGTTGGAGTAGTTGGCGTTCTCGATGTTGCAGCCCACGTACACCGTGCCGTCCGCGGTTCGAAGCGCCGCGCCGACCGGGTACTCGGAGTAGGGAACGTACGCGTCGGCGAAGGCGTCGCGGGCGGCCGCGACCAGCGGATCGTCGGCGGGGTCGCCGGAATCGTCCGTCATACCCGAGTCCAGCGACCCCGCGTACTTAACCGTGTGTCGTCGCGCGTCGCACCCGACAGCGCCTTGACGCCGGCGACCCAAGCGCGGCCGTGAGCGACCGAGCGGCCACCGACGGGGTCGAGGACGGCGGCGACGACCGAGCCGGCGACGACCGAGTCGGCGACGACCGATCCAGAGACCGGGAGAGCCTGATCGAGGGGGAACCGAGCGCCGTCGAGGCGTCGGGGCGGCCGTACCTGCTCGGGGCGGCCGCGGCCGTGACGCTGTTCGCGGCCGCCGCGGGCTACGTCGTCGCCGCGAACAACGCCGTCGGTTCGGTCGCGATGTTCGGCGTGGTCACCGTCCCGGGAACCCCGGCGGCCGTCGCGGTGTACGGCGCGGCGCTGTCGGTCGTCGTGCTCGCCGCGCTGTTCGGCCTCGTGACGGTCGCCTCGCGGTTCGACGACGACGCGGTGCGGTAGGCCGAGCGGCCGAACGCGGACCTTTTGTGATCGCGGCACCCACTCCGAGTATGGCGACGAGCGCCCGCGACGGCGGCGAGTCGAGCGAGTTCGGCCCCGACGAGCCCGACGCCGACGAGGACGACGGCCGCGGGCGGTTCTGGGCGGTCCTCGCGGTGCTGCCGTTCCTCGCGATCGGCCTGGGGGACGTGGTGCTCCTGTTGATCTGGGGGATCGACCCGCTGTGGGGCTTCGCGATCCTCCCGCCGATCCTGTTCTGTTCGGTGCTCGCGTACCTCGTGTTCTCGACGGACTTCCTCGAAGGCCGGACCTGATCGCCGGGAGCGGGTCCGATCCCCGTTGAGGCCCGCCGTTATCCTCCGGTGTCGTACTTGTAGGTCGCCTCGTCGGGGTCGATGCCGAAGTCCTCGGCGGTCTCGGTCACCTCCGGCTCCGCGGCGGCCCCGTCGGCGGAGGCGGCCTTGAACCGCTCGCGGAACCGCTCGGGCAGCACGAACTCCTCGCGGTCGAGCCGCAGCGGCGCCGCGTCCTCGCCCTCGTCGGAGCGGACCTGTTCGAGCCGGTCGGCGAGCGCGTCGGGGACCTCGTCGTCCTCGAGGGTCTCGAAGCCGAACTGTTCGAGGTAGCTCGCCGACGGGGTGAAGCAGTAGACCTCGTCGAACTCCTGGTCGCCGGCCTTCTCGATCAGCCGCTCGACGACGTGCGCGCCGATACCCTGCCCGCGCCAGGACTCGAGGACGCCGATCCCGGTCAACTCGACGAAGTCGCCGTCGTCGGTCTTGTGGACCCGCAGGCGGCCGAACCCGGCGCGGGTGTTCGACCCCTCCTCGACCGCGATCACGTAATCGCGCGACCGGAACGACCGCTCGTCGAGCCCCATCTCCTCGATGTGATCGAGCAGCCACGCCTCGTCCCGGTTCTTGGCGTCGCGGACGTACATACCGGAGGCTACGCGGTCCCGTGTGTTACCGTTTGTGGAGGATCCGACGGCGGCAGGTGCGGCGCGGCGACGGGAGTGTTGGGGGATGCTTCGGTCCCGTCACCGCGCCGTCCACCCGCCGTCGACCGCGAGGCACGCGCCCGTCACGTAGCTTGCGGCGTCGCTCGCGAGGAACACGACCGGCCCGGCTATCTCCGCGGCCTCCGCGAACCGCGAGAGGGGGGTTCGGTCGCGGATGGACGCCATCAGCTGTTCGTCCCCCTCGATCCCCGCGGTCATGTCGGTGAGGACGTAACCGGGCGCGACGGCGTTGACGCGGACCTCGGGCGCCCAGTCGAGCGCCATCGACTTCGTGATCCCGACGAGCCCGTGTTTCGAGGCGACGTAGGGGTGTTGGCGCGGGAGGCCGACCAGCCCGGCGACGGAGGCGACGTTGACCATGACGCCGCCGTCGCTCGCGCGCAGGGATTCGGCGGCCGCGCGGGCACAGCGGAACACGCCCCGGAGGTTCACGTCGAGCAGGAACTCGGTGTCGTCCTCGGTCGTCGCCTCCGGCGGGCCGAGCGCGCCGTCGACGCTGACGCCGGCGTTGTTGACGACGATGTCCGGGCCGCCGAGGTCGGCCTCGACGGCCGCCATCAGGTCCGTCACCGCCTCCGGGTCGGTCACGTCGATCGGGTGCGCCAGCGAGTCGACGCCGCGGGACTCGACCGCCGAGACGGCGTCCTCCACGTTCTCCGCCGTTCGGCTCGTCGGCACCACGTCGGCGCCGGCGTTCGCCAGGCCGAGCGCGATCGCCCGGCCGATGCCGCGGGTGCCGCCGGTGACGACGGCGACGCGGTCCGAGAGGTCGAAGGCGGTGGCGGGATCGAAGGCGGCGGCTGTGTCGTCGCTCATACCTGCGGGTCTCGCCGATGTCACTTCGCTCTTGCCGCGGGGACGGCGACGAAAAACGGACGGGAGTCGAGCGCGGGCGGTTCGCCTCAGTACGGAACGAACGTGAGCGCGAGCGCCAGGAACGGAATGAGCAACAGCAGCATCGCCATCCCGTAGCCGAAGATGTCGCGAGCGCGCATCCCGGTGATGCCCAAAAGCGGCAGCGCCCAGAACGGCTGGAACAGGTTCGTGTGCGCGTCGCCGACGGCGTACGCGACCGTCGCCTTGCCGACCGGGACGCCGAGCTCCTGTGCGGCAGCGACGACCGTCGGCCCCACGACCGTCCACTCGCCGCCGCCGGAGGGGACGAAGAGGTTGATGAATCCCGCGGTGATCCACGCGATGGCCGGGAACGTCGTCGGCGTCGCGACGCTCACCAGCGCGTTCGCGAGCGTCTCGGTGAGCCCGGAGCCGTTCATCATCCCGATGATCCCCGCGTAGAACGGGAACTGGAGGATGATGCCGCCGGTCGCGGTGACGGCGTCGTAGAACTGCTCCTGGTAGGCGCGCGGCCGCGTGAACAGCAGCAGGCCGACGAACATGAACGCGAAGTTGACGACGTTGAGGTTCAGCGCGTTCAGCCCCTCGTTCGCGAACGTCCACACCGAGAAGGCGACGCCGGCGAACGCGATCAGGCCGCCCACGAGGCGACTCTGGTCGACGGCGTCGGCGGGGGTGTCGATGTCCGGCCCCGAGGCGTCCGCCGAGTCCTCCAGCTCGGCCTCGTCGACGTACTCGTCGATCCCCTCGGCGTTCTCGGGGTCGGGCGCGAGCAGGTACAGCACGAGCGACGCGTAGACGATGGCGAGCACCGTCAGCGTGAGCGAGTACGACGAGAACACCGTCTGGGAGATGGGCACGAGCCCGTCGAGCACGCCCTGCTCGATGAACACGTTGTCGGGGGTGTTGATGAGCAGCGGCGCCGACCCGGCCAGCCCCCAGTGCCACGTCAGCCCGAGGCCCATGTAGCCCGCGATGCACAGCAGCGGGTAGTGGACCTTGACGCCGCGCTGGTACGCCTGGCGGCCGACCTCGCGGGCGAGGACGGCGCCGACGATGAGGCCCATCCCCCACTGGATCCACGAGGCGACCATCGCGACGACGCCGACGAGCACGACCGCGCCGGCGCCGGAGTCGGTCACCCCGGCGAGCCGCCCGATCAGGTTCTGCACGCGCGGGTGATACGCGATGGCGTATCCGGTCACGAGGATGAGCACCATCTGCATCCCGAAGGTGAGCAGCGCCCAGAAGCCGCCGTACCAGTGGCCGACCATCGCCGCGGGCCCCTCGCCCTCCAACAGGACGCCCCCGAGGAAGACGACGTAGCTCAACAGGATCGCGAACAGGAACGGGCTCGGCATCCACCGCTCCACGGTGCCCGCCAATCTGCGTCCGAATCGCTGTACGACCGTGCCACCGCCACGTGTTGACATACACCCGGGAGAGGTAGAGCGGGTCCGATAAAACCCCCGTCAGACGAACGAGTGACGCGTCTCCCGACTCGAGCCGACACGGGACGGCGCGAGCCACCGGCAAACATACTTACCCCACGGGAGAACCGTCCGACGACATGGCCCCGACGGAGGTCGACACGGACGAGATCGTCCACGAGCCCGAGGAGGCGTTCGCCGAGGCGACGAACGTCCGCGCGTTCATGCGCGAGTACGGCATCGACGACTACGAGGAGCTGATCGAGCGTACCACCACCGAGCTGGAGGACGAACCCGCGTCGGGCGTCGACTGGTTCTGGGACGAGCTGGTCGAGTACCTCGACATCGACTTCTACGAGGAGTACGACGAGGTGCGCGACGACACGGACGGGCCGCAGTTCTCCGACTGGTACCCCGGCGGCGAGATCAACGTCGCGCACAACGTCCTCGACCGCCACGCCGCCGGCGACGCCCGCGACGACGTGGCGTGCGTCTGGGAGGGCGAACCCGGCGACGTTCGCGAGGTCACCTTCGGCGACCTCCACGAGCAGAGCAATCGCGTCGCCAACTACCTGGAGTCGCGGGGGGTCGAAACCGGCGACACCGTCGGCCTCTACATGGCGATGGTGCCGGAGGTCATGAGCATCCTCTACGGCTGCTTCAAGGTCGGCGCCATCGCGGTGCCGATCTTCTCCGGCTTCGGCGTCGACGCGACGGCGACGCGGATCGACGACTCCGAGTGTTCGGTGCTGTTCACCGGCGACGGCTTCTACCGCCGGGGCAGCGAGGTGCTCCTGAAGGACACCGCCGACGAGGCGATCGACGAGGTCGGCCACGTCGAGAACGTGGTGGTGTACGACCGATTGGGCGCCAGCGACGAGGGGTCCGACCTCGACATCCCGTGGGACGACGGTCGCGACGAGTGGTGGGCGGACGCGGTCGCCGAGCGGTCCGCCGAGTACGAGACGAAGTCGCTCCCCAGCGACCAGGAGTCGATGCTGCTGTACTCCTCGGGGACGACGGGGACCCCGAAGGGGATCGTTCACACCCACGCGGGCGTGCAGCTGCAGTGCGCCAAGGAGATCCACTTCGGGTTCGACCAGAAGCCCGACGACGTGTTCTGGTGGGTGTCGGACATCGGCTGGATGATGGGGCCGTGGACCCTCATCGGGAACCACACCTTCGGCGGGACGATCCTGATGTACGAGGGCGCGCCCGACCACCCCGGTCCGGACCGCTTCTGGGAGACGATCGACCGCCACGACGTGACGCAGTTCGGCATCTCGCCGACGGCGATCCGCGCGCTGCGCAAGCACGGCGACGACCACGTCGAGGGCCACGATCTCTCCAGCCTCCGGATCCTCGGGTCGACGGGCGAGCCCTGGGACCCCGAGTCGTGGCTGTGGTTCTACGAGCACGTCGGGAACGGCGAGATCCCGATCGTCAACATCTCCGGCGGCACGGAGATCTGCGGCTGTTTCCTCATGCCGATGCCGGATCAGCCGCTCAAGCCGTGCACCCTCGGCGGCCCCGGGCTGGGCATGGACATCGACATCGTCGACGAGGCCGGCGAGTCGATCGCCGACACCCACGAGCGGGGGTACCTCGTCGCGCGCGACTCCTGTCCCTCGATGACGAAGAGCCTCTGGTCGGGCGACGAACGGTACCTGGAGGAGTACTGGTCCAAGTTCACGGACCCGCCGCTGTGGAACCACGGCGACTGGGCCCAGAAGGACGAGGACGGCTTCTGGTTCCTCCACGGCCGCGCCGACGACACGCTCAACGTCGCCGGCCGGAAGGTCGGCCCCGCCGAGATCGAGGGCGTGCTCATCGACCACGACGCCGTCAACCAGGCGGTCGCCGTCGGCGTCGACGACGAGACGACCGGCACCGCCGTCGTCACCTACGTCGTGCTCGAACCGGGCGTCGAGCCGGACGACGAGCTGCGCGAGGAGCTTCGCGCGCTCGTCGGCGAGGAGCACGGCAAGCCGTTCCGCCCCCGCGAGATCCTGTTCGTCGATGAGTTCCCCAAGACGCAGTCGGGGAAGATCATCCGCCGCGCGGTCGCGTCGGTGTACGAGGGCGAGGACCCCGGCGACCTCTCGTCGATGGAGAACCCCGAGGCGCTGGAGGCGCTGGAGGAGGCGAGCTAGCGGGAGGAGAGCGGGACGGTATCGAGTTCGATCACCTGTTCTTCCGGTGGGGGGCGGCCGGCGGCGACGATCGCGGCCGTCGCGTCGGCCGATCGCTCGTCGGTCGGAAGCGTGAATGCACCGCCCACCGCGGGGTGCGCGAGCATGCCGGCCGCGACCGTCCGACACGGCGTCCGTTTACACGTCAACCTCCGGTTATTCGGCCGTCGGCACCGTCGTCATCGATCGTGACAGTAAGTGCCGTCGCGACGCCGGGAAGCGGTGCGGTCGCGCGCCCGCGTCGGGCACGTCACGGGGACTTCGAAGGATGACTCAGGACACACCGACGGACGAAGACGGGGGAATGAACCGACGAACGATGCTCGCCGCGACCGGCGGAACGGCCGTCGCGGCCGCGTTGGCTGGCTGCAGCACGTTGCTGGGTGACTCAGGGACCCAGGCACAGGCCGACGACGCGGACGTCCCGGACGAGCCGATCCAGGCCGGGCTGCAGACGTTTACCGAGGGAGCCGCGGCGGTTCTCGGGCTGCAGGCGCAGTACGGCGCCGAGCTCGCCGTCCAGCGGATCAACGACGCCGGCGGTATCGCCGGGCGAGAGATGGAGCTGGAGACCGTTCACGAGGCCGACGCCCACATCGAGAACTACACGCAGTTCGTGGACGAGGGGAAGGAGGTCACCTTCGGCCCGATCTCCAGCGGCGGGCACGCGGCGTTGGCCCCGGAGGTCGAGTCGCAGGGCGTGGTGAACGTCTCCACCGACGGGACCGTCACGACGCTGTACGAGGAGACCGTCGACGACCCGACCTACTCGTTCCGCTTCCAGAACTACGACGTGATGGAGTGTGTCACGGCCGCCCGCGAGGCCGTCTCGCGGTTCGGCGCGGAGAACATCGACACCATCGCGGGCATCAACCCGAACTACGCGTTCGGACAGGACGAGTGGAAGTTCTTCGAGCTCGCGATGAACAAGCTGGTCGACGGCGGCGTCGAGACGGTGTACGAGGGGTTCCCGGACCTGGGCGCGACGGACATGTCGACCCACATCACCGAGATCAACAACGTCGAGCCGGACGTGACGTTCTCCAGCCAGTGGGGCGGCGACGTGACGACGATGATGAACCAGGCGGCGGCCAACGACATGTTCGACAACACGCAGCTGGTCGGCACCGTCCTCTACAGCGCCGTCGACGAGCTCGAGCGGGACGTCATCGAGTCCGCCGAGGCCGTCTCCGGGTCGCGCAACTGGTACTGGGACTTCCCGAACCGTTCGCGCTGGGCGCCCAACGGGGACACCTTCTCGGATGCGCGCGAGGAGTGGGACATCGTCCCGACGGCCCATTTCATGAGCGGGTACGGCGCCGTCACCGCGTGGGCGACCGCGACCGCGAAGCTGGTCGACGTCATCGGCGGCTGGCCGAGTCAGGACCAGATCGCGCGCGGACTGGAGGGGCACGGGTTCTACACGCCCGCCGGCTACCACGTCATGGGGACGGGCCACCAGGGGAAATCGAACGCGTTCTCCGGGCGCATGGAGTGGTCCGAGGACGTCGGCGCCGCGGTGCTGTCGGACGTGAACGCCTACGCCCCCCAGGAGGTGTCGCCGCCGGAGGGAACGACCGCCGAGGAGTGGGTGAACAGTTGGTGACCCGAACGACGGTCGCAGCGGGGACGCGCGTCCACGACCGCAGCACGCGACCACCACACGACAACACATGCCAGTAGACCTCTCGAACCTGCTCGTCCACACGCTCAACGGGGTCCAGTACGGATTTATCCTGTTCCTCATCGCCTCGGGGCTGACCGTCATCCTGGGGATCCTCGACGTGTTGAACCTCGCGCACGGGGAGCTGTTCGCGTTCGGCGCGTACGTCGCCTTCTCCGTGTTCGGCTACGTCACGGGCGCGATCGCGCCCCCCTCGGGGGCCGGCGGGCTCGCGCTGTTTCTCGCGGTGTCGCTGGGGGCGGCCGTGCTCGCGGCGCTCGCGGTCGTCCCGCTCGGGGCGGCGATCGAGGCGGTGTTCCTCAGGCGGCTGTACGGCCGCGACGAGGTGTATCAGCTCGTGTTCACGTTCGGGCTGCTGCTGATAATCAAGGACCTGAACAAGCTGATCTGGGGGCCGACGCCCGTCCGCGTGCAGTCCGTCTACAGCGGCATCAACCGGATCCCGGCGGCCGAGCTGGTCGGCCTCAACTTCCCGACGTACAAGCTCGTCATCATCGCCGTCGGCGCTGTCGTCGTCGCGGCGCTGTTCTGGTTCTTCGACCGGACGAAGACCGGACGGCTCATCCGTGCGACCGCGATCGACCGGGAGATGGCGACCGCCATCGGCGTCAGCACCGACCGGACGTTCACGCTGGTGTTCGCGCTCGGCGCGTTCCTCGCCGGCTTCGCCGGCGCCATCGCGCTCCCGCAGAGCACCGCCAACCTCGCCATGGGGGCGAACCCGCTGGTGCTGTCGTTCGTCGTCATCGTCATCGGCGGGCTGGGCAGCCTCCGCGGCGCGTTCGTCGCCGCGTTGCTCGTCGGCGTGCTCAGTCGATGGGCGGTCTGGCAGTACCCGCCCGCGGAGCTCGCGGCGCCGTTCGCGATCATGATCCTCGTCCTGCTCGTCAAGCCCGACGGGCTGTTCGGGACCTGGGGTGAGACGGCGTGAGCGACGACGGAACCGCTGCGGACGCCGGGTCAGCGTCCCGCGAGGGACGGCTCCCCGGGATCGTCACCCGCGACGGGGATCGGTACGTCCGCGTCACGCGCGGGCTGGAGCTGCCGCCGCGGCGGGCGGCGCTCGGACTGCTCGGTGTGATCCTGTTCGTCGCGGTGCCCGACCTCGCGACGCTGTCGCCGCTGCTGCAGCTTCAGGTCGTCCACCAGGGCGTCCTGTTCGGGCTGGCGGCGGTCGGGCTGAACCTGCTGTTGCGGCACACGCGGCTCGTCTCGTTCGGCCACGCGGCCTTCTTCGGGACCGGCGCGTACGCGGCCGCGATACTGGCGACCCACTTCGACGTGACGAGCATGCTGCTGTTGCTTGCGGGGGCGACGCTGTTCGGGACGCTGATGGCCGGCGTCGTCGGCTACCTCTCGCTTCGCCACACGGGGCTGTACTTCTCGCTGCTGACGCTCGCGTTCGGTCAGTTGCTGTACGCGGTCGTCATCGGGCAGGGGTATTTCGGCTCCAGCGACGGGCTCTCGGTGCGTCCCGGCGAGGCGAACCAGGCGCTGTTGTTCGGCGTCGAGTTCGGCTCGGAGGCGTACAGCGTCATCGTCTACTACCTGACCGTGCTGGTCGTGGTGGTCGGGCTGCTCGTGATGTGGCGGGTGATCAACTCCCCGTTCGGCAACGCGCTCGACGCCATCGGGCAGAACCGGACCCGCGCGCGGTTCATCGGGATCCCGGTCCGACGGTACGTGCTCGCCGCGTTCGTCCTCTCGGGGGTGTACGGCGGGCTCGCCGGCGGCATGTACGGGCTCGTCCAACAGCACGTCCGGCCGGAGTCGACGCTGTATTTCCTGCGCTCGGGCGACATCCTGTTCATGGCGATCCTCGGCGGGTTCCAGACGCTCGTCGGGCCGCTCGTCGGCGGCATCGTCCTCGTGTTCCTGCAGGACGTGGGCCGCGACGTGACGAGCTACTTCGACGCCCTGACCGGCGTCGTGCTCGTCGCGCTCGTGTTCGGCTTCCCGCGCGGCATCGTCGGGTCGCTGAAGCGCGGGAGCCCGTTCCGCGAGCGCCTCGGGCGGCTCGCGGCGGACCCGTCGCTGGCCGCGACGTGGCTTCGGGGGGCGAGAGACGCCGCCGTCGCCGCCGCGTATCGCGCGGGAGAGAACCTGCGGATCCTCCTGTTCGGGGTGAACTGAACGGATGCTCGAAGCACGCAACCTAACCAAACGATTCGGAAAGCTGGTCGCGACGGACGACGTCACCGTGGAGTTCGGCCGCGAGGACGGCGAGATGGTGTTCATCGTCGGCCCGAACGGCGCGGGGAAGACGACGCTGGTGAACCTCCTGACGGGGCTGCTCTCCCCGGACTCGGGCAGCGTCGTCCTCGACGGAACCGACATCGGCGGGCTCCGCCCCGACGAGCGGGTCCACGAGGGGCTCGTCCGGAGCTTCCAGGTCGTTCACGTCTTCGAGGAGATGACCGTCCGCGAGAACCTCCGGACGGCCGTGCTCTCCGAGCGGGGGAAGACCCGGAGCGCGTTCAGTTTCAGCGACGAACACGAGGAGGTCGAGTCCGCGGTCGACGACCTGGTCGACCGCTTCCGGCTCCGGGACCGGGAACACGAGATCGCCGAGACGCTCCCGCACGGGGACCGAAAGCTGCTCGACGTCGCGATGTCGTTCGGGCTCGATCCGAAGTACCTGCTCCTCGACGAGCCGACCGCGGGGGTCTCCGCCGAGGAGACCGAACACGTCATCGAGACGATTGTCGAGGTGGGCGAGGCCCAGGGGGTCACGACCGTCGCGATCGAACACGACATGGACATCGTCAGCGCGTACGCCGACCGCGTGATCGCGCTCCACCGGGGCGGCGTCCTCGGGGAGGGTGGCCCCTCGATCCTGGAGACCGATGACCGCCTCCGGCGGGTACTGTTGGGGGTGGAGGAATGAGCCACGAGGACGCCGAGCCCCTCCTCTCGGTGGAGGGGCTGGAGGCCGCAGTCGAGGGGTTCCCGGTGACCGAGGGCGTCTCTCTCGAGGTCGATCGCGGCGAGGCGATCGGGCTCGTCGGCCGCAACGGCGCCGGCAAGACGACGACCTTCCGGGGGATCATGGGACTGGCCGAGGTGCTGTCCGGTTCCGTTCGGTTCCGCGGCGAGGAGTTGACGGACGTCCGGCCGGAACTCGTCCCGAAGCGCGGGATCGGCTATCAGCCCGAGGACCGGAAGCTGTTCTCCGGGATGTCCGTCGACGAGAACTTCCGGCTCCCGATCTGGTCTGCCGGCGACGCGCGCGGCATCGACGACGAGGACGCCGTCGTCGAGGAGGTGTACGACCTGCTCGACGAACTCGACGACAGGCGCGAGGCGAAGGTCGAGAACCTCAGCGGCGGCCAGGCGAAGATGGTCGCGATCGGACGGGCGCTCGCGCTCCGCCCCGACCTGCTCATCCTCGACGAGCCGCTGGAGGGCCTGGCCCCGGTCGTCGTCGAGAAGCTGAAGGGGTACATCCGGGACATCAACGAACGCGGGATCGCGGTGCTGATCGCGGAGTCGAACGCGACGCACGTCCCCGAGATCGTCGACGAGCTCGCGGTCATCGAACGCGGCGAGATCGTCGCCCGGGGCGAGCCGGAGCCGATCGTCGGGGACGAGGAGCTGACGAAGCTGATGCAGGGCAGCGGCCGGGAGTAAGGGCAGTGGCGCCGCCGATCGCTGCCGCGACCGCGGGCGCCGGCCGACCGTGAATCAGTCTGGGGCGTCGTCGACATCGATGTCGTCCATCGCCTCCGTCACCTGCCCGAGGAGCTTCCGTTGGCCGCGACGGAGGTTCTTCGAGACGGCCATCTTCGAGACGTCGAACTCGTCCGCGAGCGTCGACAGCGTCGCGTCCCTCGGGGTCGTAAAATACCCGTCCGAGACGGCCGTCCGCAGCGTCTCCCGTTCGACGGTCGACAGGTCACGACACGCGTTCAGCAGGGTCGTCGCGGCCCCGACGTTCCGCATGAGGTCGGAGTACTCCTCCAGGTCCATCGAGTCGCGCGACTCGACGGAGAAGTCGTTGTTCCTCGACAGCGCCGAGAGCGCGCCGTCGGCCGTCGACCGTCGATCGAACCCGACGTGCCAGGTCTCGCTGCCGTCGGCGATCTCGAACGGCCCGGTGATGTAGCCGTCCCGGTCGCGGATCACCCGCATCGCGTCCGTCTGGCCGATTCTCGAACGGATCAACGCGACCTCCCCCTCCCGCTTGATCAGGTCGTAGCCGCGCATGTTGTCGTGTGCCCGGAGCGTCGAGAGCGCGTTATCGAGCGCCCCCCAGTCGGCCCCTCTCACCATGATCCTGGTTTCCAACAGCTCCCTGGCGGTGTTGAAGTCCCACTGCTTGGCGGAGAAGGACACGTCGTGGTCGACGGTCGTGTCGATGTACGGACAGTCGTACTGGACCATGTCCATCTGCAGTGATATCATTTAGCACACCTCCCGGAGTGTCTCGGGTATCGTTTCATAAAGCTACTCCTCGCGGGCGAGACCGTCGACGGGCGAAGACGGGTCTGGCGGACCGTCGGGGGACGGTCGGTATGGTCGGGGGGGACGGTCGGTATACATGTGAACCCGCCGTTATTCGGGGACGGCGGTCGACCGATCGCCAATGACGGACTCCGACACGCCGGAGCGACTCGAGGCGCGCCCGGTGAACGCCGAGACGGTGTTGACCGTCGACGACGACCACTTCACGTCGGACTCGGTGTGTCTCGTCACCGGCGGCGCCTCCGGCATCGGTCGGGCGACCGCCCTCGCGATGGCGACGAACGGCCTGACCGCCGTGGCGACCGACGTCGACGAGGACGGACTCGCGGAGACGGTGGACATGGCGGCCGACCTCGCCGCGCCGGGGGGCGTCGAGACGGTCGCCGGCGACCTGACCGACGACGGGGACATCGAGCGGATCGTCGAGACGGCCGCGGGACACGGCGACCTCCGCTACCTCGCGAACGTCGCCGGCATGCAGCACATCGACGCCATCGAGGACTTCCCGATGGAGCAGTACGACCGCATGCACGACGTGATGGTGCGCGCCCCGCTGCACCTCGCGAAGCGGACGATCCCCCACGTTCGGGCGACCGACGACGGCGTCGGCGCGGTCGGGAACATGGCGTCCGTCCACGGCCACTACGTCACCGCCGACAAGGTCGGCTACAACGTCTCGAAGTTCGGGCTCCGGGGGCTCACCCAGTCGATCGCCGCGGAGGGCGACGGCGACCTTCGGTCGTTCTCGATCAGCACGGGCTACGTGAAGACGCCGCTCGTCACCGGCCAGATCCCGGACACTGCGGAGCAACGCGGCCTGACGGTCGACGAGGTGATCGACGACGTGATGCTCGGCCAGTCGCGCGTCAAGGAGATGATGGACCCGGTCGACGTCGCCAACCTGTTCGTCTTCGGCTTCTCGACGCACGCCCGCCACCTGAACGGCGGCGACCTGCCGTTCGACGGCGGGATGACGCTCACCTACGAGTGACCCGACGGGAAGACCGACACGAGCGCGCCCGAGAACCGTCGCCGACGCCGACCCGCGGTCGCACGCGACGATCGCTCACAGTCGCACGTCCGCCACGTCGAGGACGGCGGACTCGTCGTCGCCCCCGCGGGCCGCGACGACCGTAGCCGTCGCGTCGAACGGGGCGTCCCCGTTCGGGAGGGCGATCGCCCCGCCCGCGACCAGCGGCGCGAGCACGCCCGCCGCGACCGCCCGCGGGTCCGACAGCGGGGCCCGCACGGCGACCCGGGAGTCCGCGTCGAGGTCGAGCGCGTCGACCGCCTCGCCGGCGGCGGCGAGCAGGTCGGCGTGCGAGTACGCCCGGTCGTCGTCGGTGGCCCTCTCTCCGGCCGCGTCGCCGGCGGCATCGCCGACGCGACCGCGGAGAACCGGGTCGGCCGGGTCGTGGAACGTCGGCGGGAACGCGGGGTTCTCGCTCCACACCTCCCCTTCCCAGTGGGTCGTCCCCGGGCGGTCGGGGTCGCCGCCGAACGCGACGAGCTTCGATCCCCCGGGGAGGTCGAACTCGCCCTCCCGTTCGACCGGGACGACGACCGCGCGGGCGTCGCACTCGGGGTCGATGTCGGACGCGAACTCCGTAACTGCGCCCAGCAGCGCGGCCCCGAGGAAGGTGAACACCGCCTGCGGGTGGGGGTCGGCGTCGACGACGAGTCGGTCGCCCTCGCGAACGCCCACGTGGCTGAGGACGTTGCCGGCCTTGGCGGCGGTGTTGCACAGGTCGAAGTAGCTGTACGTCCGATCGAGCGCGGCCGCGTGGAGGGCGGGACGCTCGCTGCGGCGCTCGCGGTCGACGAGGTCGCCGACGAGCGAGAACTCCTGGGTCATGCGGGGCCGTTGGAGCGGGGCGACCAAGAGGGGTCCGGCACAGTCGTGCGATCCCGGCGGTCGGAGCCGGACGACGCTACAGCTCCAGGCCGCGGATCGCGACGCCGTCGCCCTTGACGACCTCGCCGATCACGCGGCCGTCGGTGTCGGCCGCCAGCGACTCGGCCTCGGCGGGGTCGACGGCGGCGACGAACCCGGTTCCCATGTTGAACGTGCGGTGCATCTCCTCGTCCGCGACGTTCCCCTCCTCGGCCACGAACTCGAAGACGGGCTGGACCGGCCACGGGTCGGTGACCTCGTAGCGATTGTCGCCCAGTCGTTCCAGGTTGGTCCATCCGCCGCCTGTGACGTGGGCGGCGCCGCGGACGCCGTGCTCGCGCATCGGCTCCAGCAGGTCGGCGTAGATGCGCGTCGGCTCCAGCAGCGCCTCGCCGACGGTGTCGTACCCCTCGAAGGGATACGGGTCGGTGTACTCGTGGTCGCGGGTGGCGGCCTCGCGTGCGAGCGTGAGCCCGTTCGAGTGGATGCCCGACGACGCCCAGCCGACGAGGGCGTCGCCCGGCTCGGCGTGCCCGTCGAAGACGGCGTCCTTCGCGACGAGGCCCGCGCAGGTGCCCGCCAGGTCCAGCCCCTTGATCACCTCGGGCATCACCGCGGTCTCGCCGCCGACGAGGGCGATACCCGCGCGCTCGGCGCCCTCGCGGAGGCCGGCGCCGACCTGTTCGGAGAACGTCTCGTCGGGCTCGTCGACCGCGAGGTAGTCGACGAACGCGACCGGGTCGACGCCGGCGGCGACGAGGTCGTTGGCGTTCATCGCGATGCAGTCGATGCCGACCGTCGAGTAGTCGCCGAGCGCCTCGGCGACGATGAGCTTCGTGCCGACGCCGTCGGTGGCGAGCGCGAGGTAGCGGTCGCCGATGTCGAGTAACCCGGCGTAGTCGCTGCCCTCCGCGCCGGCGTCGCCGACAGCCGACACGAGCGCCGCGGTCGCGGCCTCGCTGGCGTCGATGTCGACGCCGGCGTCGGCGTAGGTGAGTTCCTCCGTCTCTTCCTCGGCGTCTGCGTCGTCCCCCGCGGCGTCGTCGGTCATGTGTGAGCGGGGTTCCGGCGGGAGCAAAAGCGCTCCGACAGCGAGGCCGAGCGAAGCGAGGCCTCGGAAGGACGGCGGAGCGGTCCTGAGTCGCTCCGCAGACAGAACCGGCGAGACCGATCAAAGGGAAGTCTCGGCCTAAAAACAGCGAGGGTCGAGCGGGGTGTTCGGGCGCCCGTACCCGGTTCACCGGGCGATCGGCACGTCGATCAGCGAGAGGTCGTCGCCGTCGACGGTCTCGGCGAACGCCGCCTCCACCTCCTCGACGGACGCGGCCCGGCGGGCGTCGACGC
This sequence comes from Halobaculum roseum, assembly GCF_019880245.1. Taxonomy (NCBI): domain Archaea; kingdom Methanobacteriati; phylum Methanobacteriota; class Halobacteria; order Halobacteriales; family Haloferacaceae; genus Halobaculum; species Halobaculum roseum. The sequence goes on along the minus strand of NZ_CP082286.1, from coordinate 758,932 downwards.
CGAAGCTCTCGGCGAACGCGACGAGGTCGGGGTTCCCCAACTCGGTGCCGAACGACTCCCCGCGGTGCTCGGCCTGCTTCTCGGAGATGAGGCCGTAGTCGTCGTCGCGGAACACGACGGTCGTGAACGAGCAGTCGAGCCGCTTCGCGGTCTCCAGCTCGGCGGCGTTCATCAGGAACCCGCCGTCGCCGGTCGCGACGACGACGTTCGCGTCGACCGCGAGGTCGGCCGCGACGCCCCCCGGAACCGCGATCCCCATGCTCGCGAGGCCGTTCGAGATCACACACCGGCCCGGCTCGTACACGGGGAACCGCCGGGCGATCGCCATCTTGTGGCTCCCGACATCGGAGATGAGCACGTCGGCGTCGGCCATGGCCTCACGCAGCAGGGGGAGCACGCCCCCGACCGTCACGGGGTCGCCGGGGTCGGGGCGGGCGGTCGCGTGGTCGTACACCCGCTCGTGGGCGTCGACGCACCACGCGTCCCACCGCCGGTCGACGGCCGCCGCGAGGCGGTCGAGCCCGATCGAGGGATCGGCGACCACCTCCACCGTCGGGTTGTAGTGAGCGTACACCTCCGCCGGCTCGCTGTCGAGGTGGACGACCGTCTTGTCGCGGTCCGGGTTCCAGCCCGCGGGGTCGTGCTCGGCGATGTCGTAGCCGACCGCGAGCACGCAGTCGGCGGCCGCGACCGCCCCGCCGGCCTCCCCCGCGGGTCCGGAGTCGAGGGTCATCAGCGACCGCTCGTCGCGGTCCGACAGCGCGCCCTTCCCCATGTACGTCGAGACGACGGGGATCCCGGTCGCCTCGACGAACGCGGCGAGCGCGCTCGCGGCGTCGGCCCGCACCGCGCCGTTGCCCGCGAGCACGAGCGGCCGGTCGGCGTCCGCGATCGCTCCGGCGGCGGCCGCGAGCGCGTCGTCGTTCGGGGCGGGGCGGGCGACCCGCGGACGCACCGGCAGCGGCTCGTCGTCGGTCGGCTCGCTCGCGACGTCCTCGGGGAGTTCGAGGTGGGTCGCGCCGGGCTTCTCGTACTCGGCGATCTTGAACGCCTTGCGTACCGACTCGGCGACGCCCTCCGGGTCCGACAGCTGGGCGTTCCACTTCACCACCGGCTCGAACGCGTGGACGACGTCGAGCTTCTGGTGGCTCTCCTTGTTGAGGCGCTCGCGACTCCCCTGTCCCGTGATCGCGACCAGCGGGGCCTTGTCGAGGTGGGCGTCGGCGACGCCGGTGATCAGGTTCGTCGCGCCCGGCCCGAGCGTCGCGAGACAGACGCCCGCGTCGCCGGTGAGCCGGCCGTGAACGTCGGCCATGAACGCCGCCCCCTGCTCGTGGCGCACGGGGACGAACCGCACGTCGCTGTCGCGCAGCGAGAAGAGGAGGTCCTCCAGTTCCTCGCCCGGCAGGCCGAACACGTACTCGACGCCCTCGGCGGCGAGGCTGTCGACGACGAGGTCGGAGACGCGACGGCTCACGACCCGTCCCCGCGGTCGGTCGCCGGCCCGTCATCGTCGCCGTCGGCGGCGAGCCCGTGTTGGACCCAGATCGTATTGCGGTTCACGAACTCGCGGATGCCGTGACGCGACAGCTCGCGCCCGTACCCCGAGTTCTTCACGCCGCCGAAGGGCACCCGGGGGTCGGACTTCACGTACTCGTTGACGAAACAGCAGCCGGCGTCGAATCGGCGGGCGAACCGCTCGCCCCGGTCGAGGTCGTCCGTCCAGACGCTCGCGCCGAGCCCGAAGCTCGTGTCGTTCGCGAGCGCGAGCGCCTCGGCCTCGTCGGCGACCTCGAACACGGCCGCGACCGGGCCGAACGTCTCCTCGGTGGCGGCCGGGCTGTCCACGGGCACGTCGGTGAGCAGCGTCGGCGGGTAGTACGGCCCCTCGCGGTCGAGCGGTTCGCCCCCGAGCGACAGCGTCGCTCCCGCCTCGACGGTCCGCTCGACCTGGTCGTGAAGCTCGCGCATGAGGTCCTCGCGCGCCTGCGGCCCCACGTCGGTGTCCTCGTCCGTCGGGTCGCCGACGGTCAGCGCGTCCAGCTCCGACGCGAACGCGCCGACGAACTCGTCGTAGGCGTCCGTGTGGACGACGAACCGCTTGGCGGCGATGCACGACTGGCCGTTGTTCTGGGTGCGCGCGTACGCCGCCTTCTCGGCGGTTTCGGCTATCGGCGCGTCGTCGAGGACGACGAACGGGTCCGACCCCCCGAGCTCCAGCACCGTCTTCTTCAGCTCCCGGCCCGCCGTCTCGGCGACCGCCCGGCCCGCGGGCTCGCTCCCGGTGAGCGTGACGGCGCGGACGCGGCCGTCGGCGATCACGTCGTCGACGCGGTCCGAGCCGATCAGCAGCGTGGTGAACGCGCCCTCGGGGACGCCGGCGTCGTGCAACACCTCCTCGATCGCGAGCGCGCAGCCGGGGACGTTCGACGCGTGTTTCAGCAGGCCGACGTTGCCGGCCACGAGGTTCGGCGCGGCGAAGCGGAACACCTGCCACAACGGGAAGTTCCACGGCATCACCGCCAGCACCGGCCCGAGGGGCTCGTAGCTCACCAGCGTCCGGGCGTCGGCCTCGGTGCCGATCACCTCGTCCGCGAGCTGTTCGGGCGCGCGCTCGGCGTAGTAGTCGCACACCCACGCGCACTTCTCGACCTCCGCGCGGGCCTGGTCGACCGGCTTGCCCATCTCGCGGGTCATCAGCTCGGCGTACTCGTCGACCCGCTCGCGCAGGAGGTCGGCCGTGCGTTCGAGCAGCCGACACCGTTCCTGGATCGGCCGCGCGGCCCACGACTCGAACCGTTCGGCGGCGTCCGAGAGCGCCGACTCGACCGCCGCCCTGTCGTGGCCGTCGTACGTCGCGATCACGTCTCCCGTCGCGGGGTTGACACTCTCCATGGGTGGTGTCACACGGGCCGTCGCCAAAGGCGTGTGGCCCGGACCCGCCGGCCGAGAATCGCCCGCGGGGACGGCGAGTCAGAACAGCACGAACAGCGCGAACCCGACGGCGAGGGCGGCGCTGGAAACGAACGTCGCGAGCCACACGGGCGTCGACCACGCCCGGACGGTCGCGCCGTCGAGCGGGCCGAACGGGATGAGGTTGAACGCCGCGAGCAGGAGGTTCACGGCGACGCCGTAGGTTCCGACAGTCAACGCGAGCCCGGAGAATCCCGCGACCCCGATCACCAGCAGCGGCGCGAACACGACCGCGAGCACGAGGTTGACGACCGGGCCGGCCAGCGCGATGAGCCCGTTCTGGCGCTTGGTGATCCGGCCGACGTGGTGGACCGCGCCCGGCGCGGCGAACAGGAAGCCCGCGGTCGCGGCGACGACCGCGAGGAACAGCATCCCGTAGTCCGCGCGGAAGGCCGCCTGCTGTCCGTACCGCACCGCCGTGACCTTGTGTCCCAGTTCGTGCAGCAGGAACGCGACGCCGGCGGTGACGAGGCTCACGACGAACAGACCGCCCAGCGAGCCGAGCGCGCCCGAAGCGAGCGTGTTGATCACGACGGTGCCGCCGCCGGCGAAGAACACCGCGAACGCGACCGACAGCGCGATCCACGCGAGCAGGAGGTCGCGAAGCTCGCGACCGGAGAAGGACAGTCCCGCGACCACCGCGGCGGCGTCGCCGTCGCGTCCGCCTCCGGATCCGCGCCGGCCCGAAGCGCCGCCGGGGCCGCCCGCGCGGCTCACGCGACGGCCCCCCAGAGGATCCGCGCGGACTCGCGTGCGCCCCGGATCATGAGGTCGGTGATGCTCGCGTCGAGCGACCCGGCGAACACGGGGACGACGTACGCGGCGAACAGCAGCGACGCGATGACGCTCCCGACGTTCGTCGCCGCGACGACGACGATCAGCCGGAACAGCGGCACGTCGAGCATGTCGGAGAAGACGGCGCGGATCGGCCGCGACTCGTCCGACAGCAGTTCGTTCAGCGTGCCGATGTCCGCGACGTTCACCGTGAGGTGGCGAAGCTCCATGTAGCCCGTGAACCACCCCGGCGCCAGCAGCGGGTTCACCGAGGTCATCCACGCGACGGCGCCGCCGACGCCCGCCGACCGCCAGCGCGCGCCCGCGAGCTTCGCCAGCCCGGCCGCGAAGACGCCGTTGATCAGGAACCACGCGGCAAACAGCGTGAGCAGCTGTTCGTTGCGCACGCCCGCCATCGCCAGCAGCACGAAGAAGCCGATGAACGCCGCGGAGATGGCGAACGCGGCGATCTTGCCCCACGGGATCCCGCCCGACTTCGCCGCCCCGACGAGCCCCTCCATCGGCGGGAGCGACTCGGGCTCCGCGAGGTACGACTCGATGCCCTCGCGGTGGCCCGCGCCGACGACCGCGACCACGTCGTACCCCTCGTTGCGGAGCCCGACGAGCTGGTGGGCGATGTAGGCGTCGCGCTCGTCGATGAGCGCCTCCGCGCCGCCCGGGGAGAACTCCCGGAACTCCTCCATCATCGCCGTCACGACGTCGGTGTCGGTCAGCTCGTGGGGGTCGAAGTCGTCGAGCTCGTCCGCGTCGCCGGCGGGCGCGAGTCCGAGCGCGCCGATCGCGACGGCGACCACGGCGCCGACGCCCACGCCCGCGAGGAGGCCCAGTCCGAGGCTCCCGACCGCACGCACGATGGTGCCCGAGAGCAGCCCGGCGACCGCGTCGACGCCGGCGCCGGTGACGGTCACCGCGCCGGCAACCGCGACGGCGACGACCGCGGCGAACCCGAGCGTCGTGACGCCGCCCGGGGCGTCACCATCGGCCGGGGAATCCGCGTCGGCGCCGCCGCCCAGCGACAGCGACGCGGCGCGGTAGCCGAGGTAGCCGGCGACGAGCCCCGCGAGCGCGCCGACGCCGACGCGCGTGAGGACGGCGTCGGTGATCCCGACGGCGCCGCCGAACAGCCCGATCGCCGGGCCGAGCAGGACGCCGACGAGCAGGCCGAAGGTGATCCCGGCGACGCGGGGGTCGGTGACGCCGAACGCGAGCGCGCCGACCATCCGCAGCTTCTCGATGGGCGAGAGCCGGGCCCAGAAACGCTGGATCGTCGTCTGGATGTCGCGGTCGACGAGCGCGACGGAGATCCCCAAGTCCTCGGCGGTCTCGACGGCCGCCAGCAGTTCGGCTCCGGGTTCGATGTCGAAGCGGTCGCCCAGCCGCGTCTGGACGTACGAGAGCATCCAGTACGCGAGGAACTGGAAGACGGTGTTCCCCTTGAGGAGGTCGCCCGGGTCGAGGTCGTCGGGCGTCTCCCCCTTCATCTGGCGGTACCGCCCCTCGTCCAGCTCGACGGCGACGATGTCCGGGCGCTCCTCGGCGACGGTCTCCTCGACCTCGCGGACGGACGCCTCCGAGACGTGGGCCGTGCCGACGACGCGGACGCTCCCCTCGCCGCGCTCGTTGGAGGGGTTCGGCCCGCCGGCGCGGGCGGGGGCGTCGGCGGCCTGCGGGGCGGACGCGGGGGCACCGCCCGCGTCGGACGTGCGGTCGCCGGCCGCGTCGGAGGCGGGGATGTCCGCGGCGTCGGGGTCGCGGCTCACGGCCGCCACCCCGCGTACGGTCCGGTTCCGGTGGTCATTGGCGGCGTCTTTCCGTCCGGTCCGTATACGCCTGTCGGAGTCTCATCTCCCGGGTCGCGGGTGGTCGTCGGGCTGACCGATTGCCCCGGTTCGGGACGCCGCGGTAGGTATTCAAGCCCGGGCCGCGTGGTGTGCGTATGGACCACGAGGCCGAGGTCGCCGGCATCGGCGTGGGGGCGGGGCCGGGCGGCGAGGAGGTGCCCGCGGTCGTGCTCCGGGCGCGCGGGGAGTACCTCCCGATCTTCGTGACACCGGACCAGGCGCGCTCCATCCGCGGCGCGCTCGCGGGCGACCAGTTCGACCGCCCGCTCACCCACGACCTGCTCGTCGAGATGGTGACGGAGTTCGGCGGCGCCGTCGACTCCGTCCGGATCGACGACATCGTCGAGGGAACCTTCTACGGCAAGCTCACAGCCGAACGCTACGTCGACGGCGAGCCCGACCGGTTCGTGTTCGACGCGCGTCCGAGCGACGCCATCGCCATCGCCGCGCGCCTCGAGTGCCCGATCCGCGTCAGCGACGAGGTGGTCGACGCCGCCGGACAGCCGCCGGAGTCGGTCGATGTCGACGACGACGGCGACCCCGACGACGACGACCACCGACCGCACGGTACCGACCCCGACGACCGCGATGCGGGGCGCTCGGAGTCGGACGCGGACGACGACTTCCGCTACCGCTGAGCGTCGCCGGCGGCGGCGCTCCGGTCGGTTTCGCTGCTCTCCTCGGCTCCGCCCTCGTCGACTCCGACCGCCCGCGTGCGCAGCGCCTCCGCCAGCGCCTCGTCGGGAACGTCGTTCGCGCGCGCCGACTCGACCAGCTCGTCGAGGGCCTCCTCGAACACCGCCCGCGACGATATCTCGCGGTTCGTTATCACGGGTCATTCTTCGATGGAGCGCCGCATAACGGTTCGGGCGGACCGCAGGGCTTGATACCGGCGCCGTCGGAAGGACGCGGTATGAGTGACGCCGACGAGACCGTCGACGGAACCGTCGACCGACCCGGCGACGATGACGACCACGAGGACGGCGAGGGAACGCTCGCGGCCTCCTACACCGAGATGACGGAGCTGCTGCTCCCCAACGACACCAACAACCTCGGGCGGGCGCTCGGGGGCGCGGTGCTGCACTGGATGGACATCTGCGGCGCCATCGCGGCGATGCGCTTCTCGCGGCGCCAGTGCGTGACGGCCTCGATGGACCATGTCGACTTCATCGCGCCCATCGATCTCGGCGAGGTGGCGGTGCTGGAGGCGTACGTGTTCAACACCGGCCGCACCAGCGTCGACGTGAAGGTCGACGTGCGCGCCGAGAACCCCCGAACGGGCGAGGAGCGGCGGACGACCACCTCGTTTCTGACCTTCGTCGCGCTCGACGAGGAGGGCTCGCCGACGCCCGTCCCGGACCTCGACTGCCCGACGCCCGAGGAGGCGGCGCTGCGCGCGGAGGCGACCGAGGAACGGCGGGCACAGTTGGCCGACGTGAGCGAACGGCTCGGCTGACGCCGATCCCGGCCGAACACGCCGGGCGTCCACGCCGGGCGTTCGACCCATGCCCGGCGCTAACACGCGCCGATACGGCAGTTTTCCGAACTGATAGCCGAGGGCTGAGGCGTAAATACCCCTCGCGAAAACGAGGGATATGAGCCGTATTCCAGACGTCCTCAGACGGACGTACCTCCGGAAGTTCACGGCGCTCACGCTGGCGACGCTGTTGATCGTCACGGGCGCCGGGGTCGTTCTCCAGGGACAGGTCGCCGCACAGTTGACGGATCGAACCCACGACGACCTGACCGCGAACGCCGAGACGACCGCCAGCGAGGTGTCGATCTGGATCGACAACAACGAGCGGACCGTCCGGCTCGTCTCCCAGCAGCTGAAGGCCGACGCCGGCGACGCCGACGCGGTCAAGACGACGATCGAGCTCGAACACCGGAAGCTCCCGGACTCGGTCGCCGCCCTCCACTACGTGAACAAGGACTCGATGCGCGTCGAGCGGAGCACGAGCGACGACGCCGTCGGGTCCTCGCTGGACCACATCCGGTGGGAGTCCGGCGCGAGCGACCTCGCCGCGATCCCGCCGACGGGCTCCGTGCTCTCGAAGACCTACGAGCACGAAGGGGCCCACCGGATCGCGTTCGCGAGCTGGGTTCCCGGCACCGCGAACGCGGTCGTGATGACCGTCGACGCGAGCGCGGTCGCCGGCGGGACGACGGTCGAGTCGGACGGGAGCCTCCGCGTCGTCGACAGCGAGGACGCCGCGATCCACCTCGCCTCCGATCCCGCGGCGTTGACCGGGACGTTCGCCGGCGGCGTCGACTCCCACGCGATCACCGAGGGGGCCGAGACCGCCGGCGCCCACGACATGGCCGAGTCGGGCACCGTGATGGCGTACGCGCCCGTCGAGGGGACCGACTGGGTCGTCGTCAGGTCGGTGCCGCAGTCGGTCGCCTACGGGCTCGTGACGCAGGTGCAGACGGCGCTGGGATCCGTCATCGGCCTCGCCGCGCTCGGCTTCCTGCTCATCGGCGTGACGATGGGCCGGTCGACCTCGCGGACGCTGCGCGATCTCGCGGCCCGGGCGGAGGCGCTGGCTGCCGGCGACACCGACGCGGCCGGCGGCGACGCGGATGACCGGATCGACGAGGTCGGCGCGGTCCAGGGATCCTTCGAGGAGGTCCGCCGCTACCTCGCGACCGCGACCGCGCAGGCGACCGTCGTCGCCGACGGCGAGTTCGACGCCCCGGTGCTCGACCGTGACGTGCCGGGCGACCTCGGCGACGCGCTCGCGGAGATGCGCGAGGACCTCCGGTCGCTGATCGCGGAGATGCGGGCGACGAACGAGGCGCTCGCCGACGCCGCCGAGTCGTACGGCGAGACCATGGAGCGGGCCGCCGAGGGCGACCTCACCGCCCGGATGGACGCCGATGTCGACGACGAGTCGATGGCCCGGATCGCGACGGAGTTCAACGAGATGATGGACGAGCTGTCGGCGACCGTCGGCGAGGTCGACCGCGTCGCCGCCGCGGTCGCGAGCGCGAGCGCGGAGGCCGACGCCGGCGTCGCCGAGGCCGAGCGCGCGGCCGGCGAGGTCGCCGACTCGACCGACGAGATCGCCGCGGGCGTCGACGAGCAGGTGAGCCACCTCCAGGAGGTGACCGGCGAGATGTCCGACCTCTCGGCGGCCGTCGAGGAGGTCGCAGCCACCGCCGACCAGGTCGCGGACGTGAGCGAGGAGGCCGCCGAACGCGGCGAGCGCGGCGCCGCGCTCGCGGACGACGCCGTCGCGGAGATGGAAGCCATCGAGGATCAGACCGAGACGACCGCCGAGGTCGTCCGCGGCCTCGAATCCGAGGTGACCGCGATCGGCGACATCGTGGACCTGATCGACGACATCGCCGAGCAGACGAACACGCTGGCGCTGAACGCCTCCATCGAGGCCGCCCGTGCCGGCGCGGAGGGCGACGGCTTCGCCGTCGTCGCCGAGGAGGTCAAGACGCTCGCCACCGAGACGCGAGAGGCAACCGGCCGGATCGCCGACCGGATCGAGGCGGTACAGTCGTCGACCGCGGACGCCGTGGACGACATCGAGGAGACCACCGAGCGCGTCGAGGAGGGCGCCGAGACGATCGAGGCCGGCCTTGGCGCGCTGGGCGACGTGGTCGAGGCCGTCGAGGAGGCCAACGACGGCGTCCAGTCGATCTCCACGGCCGCCGACGACCAGGCCGCCAGCGCCGAGGAGGTCGTCGCCATGGCCGACGAGGTCGCGAGCGTGAGCGAGGAGGCGGCCGCGGAGGCCGAGAGCGTGTCGGCGGCGGCCGCCGAGCAGTCCGCGTCGCTGAACCAGGTGAGCGGCGAGGTCGAGCGCCTTGCCGAGCGGGCGGCCGACCTGCGGGAGCTGGCCGGGAGCTTCGAGACCGCCGCCGAGGACACGGCCGAGGGCGGCGCGGCGCCCCCTACGGCCGAGGACGCGGTCGACGACCCCGACGGCGTCGAGTTCGACGAGGGATCGGCGGTCGCGGACGGTGGCGAGACGAACGGGAAGGAGCGCGACGCGAACGGGACGAGCGGCGAGACGAACGGAACGAGCGGCGAGACGAACGGAACGAGCGGCGACGCGAACGGGACGAGCGGCGACGCGAACGGGACGGACCCCGACGGACGATAGCGAGTCGGCCGAAATTCAGGGGAGTCGACCGGAGTTCAGACGCCGGGGTCGGGACGCTCCCCGAGTTCGAACGAGACGGTCGTTTCGGACCCGTCGCGAAGCACGGTGAACTCCACCGACTCGCCGGGGGAGGCTTCCAACGCGAGGTAGTTCGAGAGGTCCGCTTGCACCTCCACGTCGGTGCCGCCGATCCCGACGACCACGTCGCCGCCGGTGGGCACGCTGACGCCGTCGACGGAGGTCGATCCCTCCGTCCCCCGGAGGGTGCCGGCGGCGGGCCCGTCCTCGACGACCTCGACGATGAGCACGCCGCCCACGTCGTCGATATCGTACGCTTCGGCGATGACCGGACTCACCTCGATCAGGCGCACCCCCATGTAGGGGTGGTCGTACTCCCCGCTCTCGGCGAGTTCGGGGACGACGCGCTTCGACAGCTCCGCGGAGACGCCGAAGCCGATGTTGTCGCCGCCGCCGCGGGCGGCGACCGCCGCGACGTCCCCGTCGTCGGTGACCAGCGGCCCGCCGGAGTTGCCGGGATTGAGCGCCGCGTCGGTCTGCACCGAGTCGGCGACGGTGAAGTTGTTCGGCGCCGACAGCACTCGGTCGACGCCGGAGATGATCCCTGTGGAGGCGGAGCCGCTGAAGCCGTACGGCGAGCCGATCGCCATGACGGGCGTTCCGACCGGCGGCTCGGGGTCGGTGTCGACCCACGACAGCGGCGTCGCCGACTCGGGGCGGTCCTCGGCGCGCAACACCGCGAGATCCGAGTAGGCGTCGGTGCCGACGATCTCGGCGTCGCGCCACGTGTTCCCCTGGAACCGGAGCTTCACCTCGCTCGCGCCGGCGACGACGTGCTGGTTCGTGACGACGTAGCCGTCGCCCGCGACGAAGCCGGAGCCGCTCCCCTGGGGGCCGCTCGGGCCGTAGTTGAGGATCCCGACGACCGACTCGATGGTCGACCGGTACACGTCGGTCTCTGTCCCCGCCGACGCGGCGCCGTTTCCGTCGGCGTCGGCGCCCGCCGTCCCGTTCGTGTCGGTCGCCCGCGGCGCGGCGTCGGAGGAGCCCACCTGCACGCAGCCGGCGGCGCCGACGGCGCCCGCGCTCGCGAGCCCCGCCAAAACGTCGCGTCGTGTTGGCATGAACCACGCTATGGCCCTGATCCGAATAACTCCGGCGCTCTCGGCCACCGTGTCCCGTTGGGGGGTCGCGGTCCGAGGCGGTCCGAGGCTGTCCGAGGGGAACCGACCCGATCGCGGCCGATCGCTCCGGCAGGCATTTGCCCCGCGCGGGGGTACGCACGGGCATGAGCCTCGACGCCGACACCCCGCCGACGCCGACCCTGTCGACGGTCGACCCGAGCCAGTACGACGACACGGAGGTCGCCGGCGACGAGTACCACCGCGAGGAGCTGGAGACGTTTCTGGAGGAGGGCGCGTGGGAGGAGGCGTTCGACCGGTGGGCAGCGGACGCCGACATCGACGCCGACACGTGGCGGATCGCCGGCGACCTGGGGCTGTTCGAGCGGTTCGACTTCTTCTGGGACGACTTCGCCGACCGCGTCGGCTACCACGCGCCGGGCATCCCCGAGGACTGGAAGGAGCGCGACCTCCACCCGGACCTCGAAAGCTGGGGGCAGGTGTCGGCGATCAACGCCGCCCTCACCGAGTTCGGACAGGTCGTCTGCGAGGTGCTGAAGGAGGAGTACGTCGACTGGGAGAGCGAGTTCGAAGCGCCCGACGACCTCCCCGACTTCTGACCCCCGGACGGCGCCGGCGCCGGCGCCGACGGAGATGACGGCGCGCCGCCGGTAGCGATTTACCCTCGGCGAGTCGAATGCTACCTATGGTCACGGCAACGGAGCGTGACGACATGACCTGGTACCAGTGTGACGCCTGCGGCCTGCTGTTCGACGACCCCGACGACGCCGAACAGCACGAGGAACACTGCGACGCGGAGGACCCCTCGTACCTCCAGTAACGTCCGTCACCGCCGCATCGTCGCGGTTCCGACGGCGAAGAGGGGGGATCAGAACCGGTCGTCAGCGAGCCGCTCGGCGTGCTCGCGCGACTCCGCGACGAGCCAGCGCACCTTCGCGGCGTCGCCATAGCCCAGCGCCTCCTTCACTTCGTCGCGGAGGACGCCGACCCCGTACCCGACCGGCTCCCCGTCGTCGTCGCCCAGCTCGTAGACGCCGAAGCGGTCCGGCGCGGCCGCGGCCGCCGATCGGTCCAGATCCCGCCACGGTTTCCGGAGGCTCATCTCACTCGTCCCCGTCGCTTCCGGCGTCGCCGGCGCGGTCCGCGTCCGTCCTCGACTCGCCGTCCGCGTCGCGCGCGTCGGCGCCGTCGTCGCCCGCGGCGAACTCGTAGCTCTGTTCGCCCCAGTCGTCCTCGACGAAGGCGAACACGCGCCCGCCGGCGACCTCGGGGTCGGCCTCGATCTCGGTGCGCTGGCCGCCCGGACGCCGAGCGGTGACGCCCGGGAACAGCTCCTCCTCGTCGCCCTCGCCGAGGATGACGCGGCCGACGCCGGTCTGCTCGAGGATGTCGTCGTGCGTCTTCAGGTCGTTCACGTACAGCAACACGCCCTCGGTTTCGGAGGGGTCGGTGACGAGCACGTGGGTCTCCTTGCCCGGCGGGGTGGTGAGGGTGTCCTCGACGACCTTCGGGACGCCGTGGTAGAAGGTGACGCGGCCGTCGAGGTACTCGACCTCGACACCCTCCTCGCGGAGGGAGACCGAGACGCTCGCGGGTGCGATGTCGTTGCGGTGGGGGGCGCTCATACCTCCGAATGGGTGGTGGACGCGAATAAGCGCGGCGAGAGCGCGGTCGACCGAAGGGAGACCGCGACGGCGAACGGCGAACGGTCCTTCTCACCTCCGTGTGAGTCCGCCGGTACGTCCGCGTGGGACGGCGGTCGAGAGTCCGAGCCTGCTCCCGTCCCCGTTTGCAGCCCATCATTCAAGTCGCCCCTCGGAGATACGGCGGTATGCACGTCTCGGATTACGAACTGTTCGCCGTCCCGCCGCGGTGGCTGCTCCTCCGGCTGGAGACGAGTGACGGACTGGTGGGCTGGGGTGAACCCATCGTTCAGGGACGGCTGGAGACGGTCCGAGCGGCCGTCGAAGAACTCGTCGACGTCTACCTCCTCGGCGAGGACCCGTTGCGGACCGAGGAGCACTGGCGAACCATGTATCAGGGGGGATACTTCAGGGGCGGCCCGATCCTCATGAGCGCTCTCGCGGGCATCGATCAGGCGCTGTGGGACATCAAGGGGCGCCACTACGGCGCGCCGGTGCACGAACTCCTCGGCGGACACGTCCGCGACCGGGTCATGGTCCACCAGTGGATCGGCGGCGAGGACCCCGCGGAGATCGCCGAAGAGGCGATCAAGCGTCGCAATCAGGGGTATCGGGCGCTCAAGCTGAACGCGACGGCGGAGTTCGCGCCGTTGGAGCCGCCGGCCGGGGTGGAGACGGCGCGCAAACGCGTCGCGACGGTCCGTGAGGCCGTCGGGGACGACCTCCACCTCGGCATCGACTTCCACGGCCGGGTCTCGAAGCCGATGGCGATGCGACTCGTGGAGGCGCTCGAGCCGTACGAGCCGATGTTCGTCGACCAGCCGGTCCTGCCGGAACACACCGAGAAGCTCGGATCGATCGCCGACCGGACGACCGTTCCGATCGCCACGGGCGAGCGGTTCTACTCACGCTACGATTTCAAGCCGCTCCTCGTCGATGACGCGGTCTCGGTGCTGCAGCCCGATGTCTCTCACGTGGGCGGGATCACCGAACTCCGGAAGCTGATGACGATGGCCGAGGCGTTCGACGTGGCCGTGATCCCCCACTGTCCCCTGAGTCCGATCGCGTTCGCGGCGAACCTCCAGGCGGTGTTCACCTCGCACAACGCGGTCATGCAGGAACAGGATCTGAGCCTCCACGACCCGAGCGAGAGCACCGGACTGGCGTACCTCGAAGACCCCGACACCTTCACCTTCGAGGACGGGTACGTCGAGCGACCGACGGGGCCCGGGCTGGGGATCGATGTCGACGAGGAGTACGTGCGCGAACAGTCACGGTTGGACGTCAACTGGTACAACCCCCTCTGGTACCACGACGACGGCCGGGTCGCCGAGTGGTGAGGGGGGTTCGGCGCGACACCCGCTACGTCCGGAATCGGTCGTTCGACCGGCGATCGGGTCGCCTCAGCGGATCGAGATCATCCCCTTGACGGTGTCTCGCTCCATCGAGCGTCGGAACGCGGCGTCGATCTCCTCGAGGGGATCCGTGAAGTCGACGATCCCCTCCACGTCGACGGTTCCGTCGGCGAGGAGGTCGACGGCGGCGTCGTAGGTGTTCGCGTAGCGGAACGACCCGTGGACGTCGAGTTCGTTGTCGATGATCTCGAGGACGTCGAGGGGAACCTCCGCCTCGTCGGCGAGCCCGACGAGGACGATTGTCCCGCCGCGTCGCACGGCGTCGAGCGTCGACTCGATGGACGGCTCGGCGCCGGACGCCTCGACGACGACGTCCGCGCCGACGCCGTCGGTGTACTCGTCGACGGCCGCGTCGAGGTCGGTCTCCGTGACATGGATGACGCGGTCGGCTCCCCGGTCGAGCGCACGGTCCAGTTTCGACCCGACGACGTCGGAGACGAGGATATCGGTCGCCCCGGCCGCGCGTGCGGCCTCCATCGCGAGCATCCCGATCGGGCCGGCGCCCGTGACGAGCACCGTGTCGCCGACGCCGACATCGCCGCGGCGACAGGCGTGGATGCCGACGCTCAGGGGCTCACATAACGCGCCCTCCCGCATCGAGACGGCCTCCGGGAGTTCGTAGACGAAGTCCGCCGGCCAGGAGACGTACTCGGCGAAGGCCCCGTCGTGGGGCGGCGTCGCCATGAACTCGACGTCCGTGCAGAGGTGGTACTCCCCGCGCTTGCAGTGGCGGCACTGCCGACACGGGACCCCCGGTTCGAGCGTCACGCGGGCGCCCGGCGCCAGCGTTTCGACGTTCTCGCCGACGGCGACAACCTCTCCCGCGCTCTCGTGGCCCAGAATAAGCGGGTCCTCGACGACGTAGTCGCCGATCCGACCGTGCTCGTAGTAGTGAACGTCGGAGCCGCAGATGCCCACGTCCCTGACGGCGACGAGGACCTCGTCGGCGGCCGGCTCCGGTCGCTCCCGTTCCCGCATCTCGAACTGGCCGGGCTCGTGCAAAACAACGGTCCGCATTGATAACTGCTGACACACTGACCCGACGAAAAGATGCCGATCGGAGCAGTCCAAGCGGCTGCAATGCGGGCCTCATCGGCGACAGTCGTCGCGCCGGACGGGCGGGGGTCGAACTGCGTCGTGAGGGAGTACTGATATGGTGGTGTGGAGCGGGGGTTGGCACGGACAATGAGCGTACTCGACAGTTTCTCGCTCGACGGGGAGACGGCGGTCGTCACCGGTGCGGCGCAGGGGCTCGGCAGACAGATGGCGAGCGCGCTCGTCGACGTGGGGGCGGATGTCGCCATCGCGGACGTGAACGCCGAGAAGGCCGAGCGAACGGCGACGGCCCTCGGGGAGGGCGCCGAGTCGGAGGTGGTCGCCGTCGACGTCGACGTGACAGACGAGGCGTCGGTCACGTCGATGGTCGAAACCGTCACCGACCGGCTCGGCCCGATCGACGTCCTCGTGAACAACGCCGGTATCGTCGAGAACGCCCCGGCCGAGGAGACGGACATCGAGTCGTGGCGGCGCGTCGTCGCCGTCAACCTCGACGGCGTCTTCCTCTGTGCGAAACAGGTCGGCCAGCAGATGCTGGAGCGCGGCGAGGGACGCATCGTCAACATCTCCTCGATGTCCGGCTTCGACGTCAACGTCCCCCAGAAGCAGGCCAGTTACAACACGACGAAGGCCGGGGTCCGGATGTTGACCCAGTCGCTGGCCGTCGAGTGGGGCGACCGCGGCGTCCGGGTCAACGCCATCGCTCCGGGGTACATGCGGACGGACCTCGTCGACGAGGTGTTGGAGGAGAACCCCGAGATGGCGGAGGAGTGGCTGGAGAACACGCCGATGGGTCGGCTCGGTCGCCCGGAGGAGCTCGAGGAACTCGTCGTCTATCTCGCCTCCGACGCCTCATCGTACATGACGGGGTCGACGGTCGTCATCGACGGCGGGTACACCTCCCGCTGACGCGATCTCCGGTGGCGGTGGGTTGGCACGGGACGGCCGTCGTGGCTGTTACGCGAACGGCCGACGCTCGTCGGGTCGTCACTCCGCGGACAGCGCCTTCAGCCGCCGTTTCGCCGCCGCCCACTCGGCGGTCCCGGCCGGCTCGTACCGCGTGGGGGAGAACGCCGACTCGATCAACCGGCGGCCGCTCTCCAGGTCTTCGACCGTCCCCGTGGCAAGCGCCTGCGTCAGGAGGTTCCCCACCGCGGTCGCCTCGACCGGCCCGGCGACGACGGGCCGGTCGGTCGCGTCGGCGAGGAGTCGGCAGAACAGCTCGTTTCGGACCCCGCCGCCCCCGAGGCTGATGCTCTTCGGACGGTCGTCGATGACCGCCTCGATGCCGTCGAGGGCGATCGCGGTCTTCGTCACGAGACTGTCGAGGAGACACCGGACGACCTCCCCGCGACCGTCGGGCACGGGCTGGTCGGTCTCCCGGCAGTACGACCGGATCTGCTCGGGCATCGGCGCGTCGATGCCGAACGTCTCCGCGTCGGGGTCGACGAGCGCGGCACGTGCCGGGGCCTCCTCTGCGGCCGACAGGAGGCTGTCGTAGTCGACCGGCCGCCCCTCCTCCTGCCAGGCCTCGCGGCACTCCTCGAGGAGGAAGAAGCCGTTCACGTTCTTCAGGAGCCGGACGGTCCCGTCGACGCCGAGTTCGTTCGAGACGGCGTGCTCGAAGGCGGCGTCGCTCCGGACAGGGCCCGCTCGCTCGACGCCGAGAATAAACCATGACCCAGTACTGAGGAAGGCGGCGTCGTCGGCAACCGGAAGGCCGGCGACGGCCGCCGCCGTGTCGTGGCTCGCGGGGGTGACAAGTTCGGGGGTCGACCCGAGCGCCGCGGCGACGTCGTCGCCGACGGGGCCGAGGTGCTGCCCCGGCTCATCGAGCGGCGGGAGCAGGTCCGTCGGGAGCGACAGCTCCTCGAGGAGGTCCCTCGCCCAAGTGCGCTCCTCGGGATCGACCATCTGTGTCGTGGACGCGATCGTCACCTCGCCGCACTCGCGTCCACCCAGCAGCGATGTCAGTAGTTGGGGCATCATGAGGAGCCCGTCGGCGCGGTCGAGCAACGCCGGGTCGTCGCGGGCGAGCGTGTGGAGTTGCCACAGCGTGTTCGGCGTGCGCCAGTTCGTGATGCCGGTCGCCTCGAAGATCCGGCGCCGCCCCACCGTCTCGAAGAGGGCGTCGCGGGTCGCCGTCGCGTTCGGGTCGCGGTAGGAGGTGGGGTCGCGCAGCACCTCCCCGTCGGCCACGAGCCCGAAGTCGAGCCCCCACGTGTCGATCCCGACCACGTCGACGGTATCGACCCGCTCGGCGGCCGCCCGTAGTCCGTCGATCATGCGCTCGCGAAGGGCGTCGAGATCCCAGACGTAGCGGCCGTCCCGTTCGACGGGACGGTTGTCGAACCGGTGCACCTCCTCGACCGCGAACTCCGTGGGCGTGATCGTCCCGAGGTACACCGTTCCCCCGCTGGCGCCGATGTCGATAGCGACGTGCTGCATCGGTCTAGTTGCCGTAGCTGTCCAGTTTCCCCTGGATCCGGTGGAGTTCCTCGTCGGGCAGTATCTCCGGGTCGCCGATGACGCTCGCCTGGTAGTGGATGCGGGCGCAGTACTCCACCATCTGCGCGACCGAGTACGCGTCGGCCAGCGACGACTCGGTCGTCAACACGCCGTGGTTCCGCAGCAGCGTCGCGTTGGTCGAGTCGCCGAGCGCCTCGACCGCCTCCTCACCGAGTTCCTCGGTGGCGTGCGTCTCGTACTCCGTCACCGGGACCTCCGTGCCGGCGAACGCGAGCAGGTAGTGCGAGGCCGGGATCGGTTGCCCGAGCGACGCGAACGTGGTCGCGTACGGCGAGTGGGTGTGGACGACGCCGCCCACGTCCGGGCGTCGGTCGTAGACCGCGCGGTGCATCGGGAGCTCCGTCGACGGGTCCACGTCGCCCGCGACGACCGTCCCGTCGGTCCGGACGACGGGAACGTCCGAGGGCTCGATATCCCCGTAGGGGACGCCCGAGGGACTGATCGCGATGTGGTCGTCGTCGAGGCGGACGCTGAGGTTCCCGCCGGTTCCGGTGGTCAGGTCGTCGTCGAGCAAACTGCGACCGAACTCGCAGATGGATTGCCGTGCTTCGTACTGTGAGGTGTCCTGTGAATCCATGGATCGTGATGAGTGGTAGGTCGTGATGGGTGCAGATCGGTGCTGTGTGCCGACTGGTGCTGTACGGACTGGTGACGAGCGGCGACCGACGGACCCGCGTGCGGGAGGCGCGCGGCGGTCAGTCGTCGCCGACGGTCGCGTCCTGCTGGAGTCGCTGGGAGAGCGCCTCCCGGGCCTTCTCGTTCAGTTTCCGCTGGTGGATCGTCTCGCTGGTTCGCGCGTCGAACAGGTGGACGTCCGTCGCCGGCGCGTGCGCGTACAGCCGGCGACCCTCCGTGATCGGCCGCTGGCCGTCGATCTCGACGACGAACGTGTCGTCGTGCGACTGGTCGACCGGCTTGGCGTACACGTACGAGATGCTCCCCATCGGCTCGACCACGTCGACTTCCACCTCGAAACTGTTCGCCTCGACGGGGTCGTCCGTGAGGTCGATGTCCTCGGGCCGTGCACCCAGCGTCACCGCCTCCCGATCGCCCACGCTCGATCCCATCCGGTCGGAGAGTTCGTAGGTGAAGCCGTCACACGAGAGCGTGTCGCTCTCGACGGTGGCGTCGAAGAAGTTCATCGAGGGCGACCCGATGAACCCCGCGACGAAGCGGTTCGCCGGCCGATAGAAGCACTCCAGCGGCGTGCCGATCTGCTGGAGTTCGCCCTGGTCGAGCACGACGAGCCGGTCGCCCATCGTCATCGCCTCGGTCTGGTCGTGAGTGACGTAGAGGGTGGTCACGCCCAGGTCGTTCTGGAGCCGGTTGATCTCCGTCCGCATCGTCGTCCGGAGCTTGGCGTCCAGGTTCGACAGCGGCTCGTCCATCAGGAACACGTTGGGGTCGCGAACGATCGCCCGCCCCAGCGCGACGCGCTGCTGTTGCCCGCCGGAGAGTTCGCCCGGCGTGTTGTCGAGCAGCTCGCCGATGTCCATCATCTCCGCGGTGGACGTGACCTGTTCTTCGATCTCGGCCTCGGACATCGAGGTAGACATCTTCAGCCCGAAGGACATGTTCTCCTCGACGGTCATGTTCGGGTACAGCGCGTAGTTCTGGAACACCATCGCGATGTCCCGCGCCCGCGGACCGAGTTCGTTGACGAGCGAGTCGCCGATGTGCACGTCGCCCTCCGTCTGCGTCTCCAGGCCGGCCACGATCCGCATGAGCGTCGACTTCCCGCTCCCGGACGGGCCGACGAAGACGACGAACTCGCCGTCCTCGATGTCGAGGGAGACGTCGTCGACCGCGACGATCGACTCGTCGTCCCCGAACCGCTTCGTTACGCTGTCGAGTGTGATGCTTGCCATTAGTTGCCCTCCGTAGTGCGGCTGTCCGCCCCCGCCGCTGTGGGGTGATTCACGGTCGATTCGCCCCGCCTGCCCGTGTCGTGAGTCGGTCGTCGATCGCCAGTCATTCCTTGATCACCACGCCGAAGCTGAGCCCCGCGGCGAGGTACTTGTTCACCGCGATGAGGAAGATCACCACGGGGACGATCATCGCCGTGGAGGCGGCCGCGAGCATGCCCCACTCGATCGAGCGCGAGCCGATGAACGAGTAGACGTACAGCGTCACCGGAACGGCCTCGAAGCTCGTCAACACCAGCCCGAACAGCAGTTCGATCCACGCGAAGATGAAGCTGATAATCGCGACCGAGAAGATCCCGGGCTTGGCCGCCGGGAGGATCACCTTCCGGAAGCTCTGGAACCGGGTGGCGCCGTCGACGCGAGCGGCCTCCTCGAGCGTCTCCGGGATACCGTCGAAGAACGCCTTCATCACCCACACCACCAGCGAGAGGTTGATGCTGATGTACATGAGCACCATCCCGATCCGCGTATCGAACAGGTTCAGCGCCCGGAAGATGACGAAGAACGGAATGACGACGGCGATGGGCGGGAGCATGCGCGAGGAGAGGATCCACACGAGCACGTCCCGTTCTCTCGGGATGTCCCACCGCGAGAGCACGTAGGCGGCGGGCACGCCGATCAACAACACGAGCACCACCGACGCGGCGACCATGATCACGCTGTTCGCGAACGCCGCGACGAACTCGCCGCGCTGGGCCAACTGGATGTAGTTGTACACCGTCGGCAGGAACACCCAGTCCGGCGGGAGCGAGTTGGCCTGTCCCGGCGGCTTTAGCGACATGGACACCACCCAGTAGAGGGGGAACAACACGACGAACGACCACGTGAGGAGGACCCCGTGGCGGGCGACCCGGACGAGGGTCTCGCGGGTCCCCTTCTCGAGGCGTTGGGAGCCGGTCGCCGACTCGGCGGTCCCGTCCTGGGTCGCCATCAGTCCCACACCCCCTCGAAGCCGACCTTCGCGATGACGACGTTCGCGAGCGCCACCACGAGGACGAGGTAGACGACCGCCATGGCGGCCGCCACGCCCGGTTGGTTGTTGATGAACATCTGTTCGTAGATGTTGATGCTCACCAGCTGTGTGGCCGTCCCGGGGCCGCCCCCGGTCAGCCCGTAGACGACGCCGAACGTCCGGAACAGGTCGATCATCCGAATGAGCATGGCGACGAACACCACGGGCTTCATGTACGGGATGATGACGTGGAGGTACCGTCGCCACAGCGGCGCGCCGTCGACCCGTGACGCCTCGATCAGGGTCTCGGGCACCGACGAGAGGCCGGCGTAGAAGATGATGAACATGAACGGCGTCCAGTTCCACGTGTCGAGCAGGATGACGGTCAACAGCGGCACATCGGAGAGGAACGCCGGCGCAGCGAACGGGGTCGCCGTGTCGATGAGATACGGGACGACCCCGATCTCGCTGTTCAACATGATCCGGCCGATCGTCGCCAGCGACACGGGGGCGACGGCCATCGGCACGATGAACAGGACCCGATAGAACGACTTGGCGCCCGACGAGTCCACGCCCGCGACGAGCGCGGCCAGGACGAACCCCAGGACGCTCTCGAGGAGCAACGCGCTGGCGACGACGGCGATCGTGATGACGAACGAGTGTATCGCGCCGCCGCGCGTGAACGCCGTCTCGTAGTTACTCAGGCCGACGAACTCGGCGTTCAGGACGTTCAGCGTCGGCTCGGCGATCAGGCTGAGATACAGGTCGTAGGCGCCGGGGAAGAAGGTGATCATCGCCATGACGATCACCATCGGCGCCATGAACCAGTACGGGAGGTAGTCGTTCCACAGGTCCCGCACGCGGGCGAACCGCGGCTCGTTCTTCGTCGGCGCCTCCGTCTGTGTTGGGGTGCTCATGTGGGTTCGGGTGGGTCGTGTTGCGGATCCAAGGCTGGCGGTGTGGCGACGTTATTCGTCGTAGATGTCCTCGGCGATCGCCGCGGCGTCGGTCATCGCGGCCTCCGCGGATTTCTGGCCGGCGATCGCCCGCTGAAGCTCCTCCGAGTAGCGCTGGCCCCACTCGGGGTACTTCCGGTCGAACGGGTCCGGGGCGGCCTCCTGCAGCGATTCGAGCGTCACCTGGGCGAAGTTGTCGCCGACGCGCGAGCGGAACTCGTCGTTCTCCCAGACGGACTGGCGCACGGAGAACGCCGCCTCGTTCTCCAGGTGCATCCAGTCGTTGGTCGGCTGTGAGGTCGCCCACAGCATGAACAGGAAGCCCTGTTCGGAGTTCTCCGCGTTCTTCGAGGTGGATATCTGCCAGTTGTACGCGTTGGGAGCGAACTCGCCGTCGGACGGTCGCGGCACCTTCGCGATGCCGACACTGTCGGCGACCGAGGAGTCCGACCCGGTCAGGCCGGGCCAGAACAGGTTGGCGTCGGACACGATGTGGCCGGCTCGACCCTCCTGCATCGTCGAGAGGGCGTCCGACCACGTCTGCGTCGAGGCGCCGTCCGGGCCGTAGTCCTGGAGCAGGCCCGTGTACCACTCTGCCGCCTCGATGACGCCCTCCGTGTCGAGGCCGGAGTCGTCGGGGAAGTCGCTCCAGAGTTGTGCGCCGTGCTCGCGGATGAACGTGTTCAGGATGTAGATGTTCATCCCGTAGCCCTTCTCCCCGCGGCCGGCCGTGCCGACGACGTCCTCCTCGTTCTCGTGGATCGTCCGCGCGTTCGCGACGAACTCCTCGAGCGTCTCGGCGACCTCGAGGTCGTGTTCCTCGTAGAGGTCCGTCCGGTAGAACTGGGTCTGCACCTCGACGGTGATCGGGAGGCCGGTCCACGTGTCGCTGTAGCCGCCCCCGTGGGCCTGCCACCGGGACGACTCGAAGAGGTCGTCCGGCTTGTACCAGTCCTCGTCGTACATGCTGTCGTCCTCGAAGTACGGGTCGAGGGGCTGGATCCACCCTTCGCTGCGGAACTGGTTCACCACCTGGTCCATGAAGAAGACGTCGAACTGGCCCGCGCCGGTACTCACGTCCGTCTGGCGTTTGGTCCGGAACTGCTGCTCCGGGAGGACGTTCCAGACGACCTCGATCCCGGTCAGTTCCTCGAACACCGGAATCGCGGGCTCGATCGCGTCCACCCACGGATGCTGGACCGCGCCGATGTTGATCTGCGTGCCCTCGAACTGCTCCCAGTCGATGTCGGCGTCGTACTCGCTCAGCGGAATGACGAGGTCGTCCGACCCGCCGTCGGAGCCGCCGCCGGATCCGCCGTCGGAACCGTCGCCGCCGCCGTCGGTACTGCCTCCGGATTGGTCTCCGCCGCGAGTACACCCGGCGAGTGCCGTTCCGAGCGTGGTTCCCGCGGCCGTTTTCAGTAGCGTCCGTCGATCGTATGTGTCCGTCATGGTCGTGTTCTGTGGGTTGCGTTGGCTGGTTAGCGAGCTATCCGAGTCACCGATCGGGGTACACCATCTTCTTCAGTCCCTGTCGGTTCTCCATCTGGGCGAACGCCTCCTCGAGACCGTCGAGCCCGAACTCGTCGGTGATGAGCCGTTCGACGTCGATCCGGCCGTTCTCGAGCAGCGTCACCGCCCGCGCGAACGTGTCGGGCGTGAGCGAGTAGGTCCCGATGACCTCCCGTTCCTCGTAGAACAGGTCGAACGGCGAGAGTTCGATCGTCGCGTCCTCGGGGGGAACACCGAACACGAGCGTTCGGCCTCCCGGTCCCGTGAGCGCGTGGGCCTGTTCGGTCACCGTCGGGACCCCGACGGCCTCGATGGCGACGTCGACGTCGCCGACGAGGTCGGGGACGGCGCTCGTCGGGTCCTCGTCCGTCGGGTCGACCACGTGGTCGGCCCCGAGGTCGAGCGCCGCCGCACGGCGTTCCTCGATCGGTTCGGAGACGACGACGGTCCCGGCACCGCTCGTCCGAAGCAGCTGGACGAGCAACAGGCCGATGAACCCCCCGCCGACCACGGCGACCGTTTCGCCGGTCGTCAGGTCGACCTGGTCGACGCCCTGGATACAGCATCCGAGCGGCTCCGCGAGCGCCGCCGTTCGGTACTCGAGGTCCCCGATCCGTTCGACGTTCCCGGCCGGGACGGCCACGTACTCGGCGAACGCCCCGTCGATGACGTGCTCGGCCGCGCCACCGATCGACGTGAGATCCCGACAGAGGTTCTCGCGACCGGCCGTACACGCCCGACAGTCGTGACACGGAACCGAGGGGTTGATCGCGACACGGTCCCCCTCGTCGATGTCGGCGACGGCGTCGCCGGTCGCGACGACCTCGCCGGCGCTCTCGTGTCCCGGCACCAGCGGGTACTCGACCGTGAACGATCCGCTGTACATGTGCAGGTCCGTGGTACAGACCCCACACGCACCGATCGCGACGAGTACCTCGTGCGGATCGGGGTCCGGTCGCTGCCGGTCGTTCGCCTCGATCGTGCGGGCGTCGGTTAGGGTGGCGGTTTTCATTGGCTCACCGCGTCAGGGCCCCACCCAAAGATCATGATAAAGCCATCGGCGAGAGACGGATATTGGGGATAGAGGCACTCTAGTCGCCAAAAACTGGGGTGTGGAGGTGTTTTTCATAGCAAAACACGCGTTCTCGAACCGTCATAATTGTTTGTTAACCGAGAGATCCGCTCCGTGTGACTTTGTCTCACTCGGGATATCGAGCCGGGATCGGGACCGCTCGATTTTGCTGTGGAGAACAAGTTCTAAATGGGTGGTAGTCGTTCGCACGGGATAGGGATGACCGGCCGTGGTTCACAACGGGTCCAGGCGACGGTGCACTCCGTCCGAATACTGGAGCGGCTGGTCGAGGCCGGACGCCCGCTCGGGGTGACCGAACTCGCCGACACGGTCGACCTCTCGAAGGGCGTCGTCCACACCCACCTCAACACGCTCGTCGACCTCGGGTACGTCCGGAAGGAGGAACAGTCGTATCTCCCCTCCTTCGGTCTCGTCAGCCTCGGGGACGGTGCCCGACGACAGCTCCCGCAGTTCGATCGGGTGCGACGTCGCGTCGACAATCTCGCTCGCGTCACGGGGGAGGTCGCGACTCTGTTCGTCGGGGAGGACGGCGTGGGCGTCTGTGTCTACGTCGCTCCGGGCAGCGACGCGTGGACGCCGGAGTACACGAGCGGGAGTCGGATCCCCCTTCACGTTACCGCCCCGGGGAAGGCGATACTCTCGACGTTCGACGAGGCGAGGGTCGACGAGATCGTCGACGACCGCGGACTCGACCGGATGACGGACAAGACCGTCACGGAGCGGGCGGACCTCGCCGCACAGCTCGGGAGCATCCGTGAGAACGGGGTGGTGTTTTGCAGAGGCGAACAGTCGGCGGACACGATCGGCGTCGCCGCGCCGATCTCCCCCCTCGAGCGCGCGCCAGCGGCGGCGGTCGGCATCTGCGGCCCGGGGGAACGACTGCGTGGACGACAACTCGAGGAGGACATCGCCGGGCAGGTGATAAGCACGGCGCGGACGATCCGGACCGACCTGCGCGGGTGAGCCACGCCTCCGTGGTCGACTACGTTCTCGTCCGTGGGTACGTCGCGATCCTCACTGGACGATCGAGATCGACAGCGGACATCGACATCATTGAGAGACACGGAGACAGCCCTGTCTTCAATGCGGGGAGGAGGTCGAGCCCGGGACCGCCTCGAGAGCCGAGATCAACCGCGGTCCGAGACGCCGGCCTCCCGCCGGGACCCGAATCGGCGGCCGTCGAGTAGTCGCCGCTGTTCACAGTCTCGCTCCCCGTTGGGGCAGACCGAAGCTTCACGTCGCGAACGGGAGACTGTGCTCTCGTGTCAGACCCGCCCGTTGACGAACCGGTCCCACCCCGACTGAGATCCGTCGGTTCGGAGTTCCTCGAAGCGGGCCACCTCTGGCTGTATGAGTACCCCGACGGGACGCCGTTCGAGGCACGTCTCGACGCCAACAACCGACTGCAGGTCGCGTTCGCGGTCGGCGAACACTCGGGACAGCCGCATCGGTGGGTCGATGCCGACGAGGTCCCTCCGGTGTTCGGGTTTGCAGTACGAGCACTCGTTTCGCGACTCGATCGGGGCGCCGTCCGCCGTGCGGTCGATGACCCGACGACGGTCACCCTCCGCTGTCTCGCGGTCCATCGCCGCCACCGTGGATACGACTGGTCGCGGGCGCCGCCGGTCGTGGGCGTCGACGTCACGGCTCCCGGGTCGGAGTTGCTCCCCCACGAACTCGAACGCGTGTTCGCGGAGTTCGGGGTTCCAACCCTGCCGACACTCGACACGGAAGTCCACGTGCGGGATATCGACTCGCGTGGGGACACACCACCCGAGACACGGTGGGGCGAGGGGACTGCCTACGGGGTCCTGTATCGCAAGAAGGGCGGCGGCCTCGCGCGGACGGTCGCGAGCGAGTATGCGGGAGACCCACCGGAGGCGGAGCCGATCAGATCGGCTGTCGACGAATACGCCGCGACCGTCGCGTCGGCGGAGGTGCTCACGTCGTTGATCGGGGAGCGCGACTCCCCCGCGAGCGTGTCGGTCGTGACCGATGCCGTACTCGATCGAACGCTGCGGGCGGAGTTCCGGCGCCTCACTCACAGCGAGACGCCGTTCGATATCGAGGACCTCCGGAGCGCACTCGCCCGGCGCGTCGCGGCGTTCGTGCGGGGAGCCACGGGGTAACGGGTGGCCGGACCCGGCGAGTAGCATGGTCCCCCTCGGCGGATGAGTGTGATGGCTTCACGTGACCCGCTCTAGACGGCGGGGCGTTCCCCTCGCCTCTCCGGAACAGGCGCCCGGTGGGATCGGGTCCCGGCAGGCCGAACGCGACCGCCGAACAGTTCGATCCCGCGGATTCGGGTAGCCCGAGCGTACCTGCTGAATACCTCGGTCCGCAGACCGGGTAGTGTACTCTCACCAGGATCGGGCCGACCGTCTCGCTCACACACGTCGACGGCGAACTCCGTTGCGGTCGGACCGCTCGACTGTCCGTGTCCGTACACGTCACTTACCCCTCCAGAACGAGAACGCCAACCGTGCGAAGCTACACCGTCACCAGGGTCTGGGACATCCCGATCCGCGTCAACACCTCGCTGTTGATCTTCCTACCCGTGCTCGCGTGGCTCATCGGAAGCGGCCAGCAGATCGCGTTCTACGCCGGGATCATCGAGGGGTTCACCGGGGTCGGGTTCGACCTGGCCGTCCTCGGCGCCGGCGCGACGCCGTGGGTCATCGGCATCGCGGCCGCGGTCGGCCTGTTCGTGAGCGTCACCCTCCACGAACTCGGACACTCGTGGGTCGCGTTACGCTACGGCATCGGGATCGAGTCGATCACGCTGTGGATCCTCGGCGGGCTCGCCGCCTTAGAGTCGGTGCCCAGGGAGTGGAACCGCGAGTTCTGGATCGCCATCGCCGGCCCGGTCGTGAGCGTGCTCGTCGCCGGCGTGTGTTACGCGGGCGCGCTCGTCGCCCCGGGCTCGATCCCGGTCACGCGGTTCGTCCTCGGGTATCTCGCGTTCACGAACCTCCTGTTGGCCGGATTCAACCTGCTGCCCGCGTTCCCGATGGACGGCGGCCGCATCTTCCGGGCGCTCCTGGCCCGCACTCGACCGTACGGCACGGCGACGCGGATCGCCGCACGGGTCGGCGTCGTCTTCGCCTTCCTGTTCGCCATCGTCGGCGTCGTCTCGTTCAACATCGTCATGCTCCTGCTGGCGTTCTTCATCTACGGCGCCGCGACGACGGAGTCGCGGACGGTCCTGCTGGACGAACTCCTCGAGGGGATCACCGTCGGCGACATCATGACTCGCGATCCCCCGACCGTCTCGGTGGACACCACGATCGAGGAGCTGGGCTCCCGGATGCTTCGCGACCGGCAGACCGTCCACCTCGTCACGGACGACGCCGGGGCGGTCGTCGGGCTCGTCTCGCTGTCCGGGCTCCGCTCGGTTCGGGGGGACGACCGCGGGTCGACTCGGGTCGAGGCGGTGATGCAGGAAGTTCCGCGGGTCGGCGCGAGCGCGGACGCCTTCGACACGCTCGCCACGTTGAACCAGGCAGGCGGGTCGACCGCCATCGTCGAGGAGGCGGGCGAGCTCGTCGGTATCCTGACCGAATCGGACTACGCGCACGCGATGACGGTCCGTAAGGGGTTCCGAAGCGGGATCAGTGGGTAGGGACCGGTTCCCGCCGCGACAGCGCAACCCAGTCGAACGGAACCGATCCCTCAGTCATCCAGCATCTTCGGCGACCGACACAGTACGATCTCGCGACGGTGGGATCTCCGGAGGAATTTACATAATATCTTGGTGTATGTTCACATATGCCAGAATTCGGCGCGCTCTCGCTCGTCCCGCCGCTGCTGGCCATCGTGCTCGCGATCGCGACCCGGAAGGCGGTGCTGTCGCTGTTCCTGGGCATCTGGTCCGGCGGCGTCATCGTCACGGGCGGGCTCGGGCTCGGACAGACCTTCGACTGGATCGCCGCCGCGATCGGCGACAGCGTGTTCCACGCCCAGATCGTCATCTTCACCCTGCTGCTGGGGTCGGCGGTGGCGATGATCTGGCGGCTGGGCGGCTCACACGCCGTCCGGAACTGGGCGATCGACCGCATCGACACGAAACGAAAGGCGGGCGTCGCGGCGTGGCTCCTGGGCATCGTCTTGTTCTTCGACGACTACGCCAACACGGCCGTCGTCGGGAGCACGATGAAGGACGTCTCCGACCACCTGAAGGTCTCCCGGGAGAAGCTGTCCTATCTCGTCGACTCCACGGCGGCGCCGGTCGCGACGCTCGCGATCTCCTCGTGGGTCGCGTTCCAGCTGTCGATGATCGAGTCGGGCTACGAGGCGACGGGGTTGGCCGCCGACGAGATCCCGGACACCTTCGAGGTGTACCTGCAGTCGATCCCGTACAACATGTACGCGATCCTGGCGATCGTGATGGTCGGGATCGTCGTGATCAGCCAGCGCGATTACGGGGAGATGCTCACGGCCGAACACCGTGCCGCCGAGACCGGCAAGGTGACCCGCGACGACGCCCGGCCCATGCAGGACGTCGAGTCGGAGCTCGGCGAACCGAACGTCGACGACCCGAAGCTGCTGTCGTTCTTTCTGCCCATCCTGGTGCTGATCGGGGTCACCGTCGGCTCGGCGCTATGGACGGGCTACGGGCCCGGGGCGACGCTGTACGACATGGTCACCGGCGCCGACTACGCGGTCGCGCTGATCTTCGGGTCGTTCGCGATGGTGGTGACGACGTACGCGCTCGGGTACGCATACGGGCTGCTCTCGCTGGGCGAGAGCGTCGACACCACCATCGACGGCTTCGGCATCATGCTGACGGCGGTGACGATCCTCGTGCTCGCGTGGGGGATCGGCAACGTCGTCGAGACGCTCGGCACGGGCGACGTGGTCGCCGCCTGGGCCGAGTCGGCCGGCCTCTCGGCGGAACTGCTCCCGGTCGTCGTGCTGTTCACCGCCGCGTTCATCGCCTTCTCGACGGGGAGCTCCTGGGGAACGATGGGCATCGTGACCCCGATCGCCGTGCCCGTCGCGTGGAACATCGCCGGCACCCACACCATGGTCGCGGTCATGGTCGGGATGGTCTTCTCCGGGGCCATCTTCGGCGACCACTCCTCGCCGATCTCGGACACGACGGTGCTGTCCTCGACGTTCACCGGCGCGGACCTCATCGACCACGTCCGGACGCAGATCTACTACGCGGTCACCGTCGTGGTCGTGGTGGCCGGGCTGATGCTCGTGTGGGGATTCACCCGGATCTCCCCGTTCGTGCTGCTCCCGGTCGGCGTGCTGGCGCTGATCGGGCTCGTCTACGGCCTCTCGGAGTTCGACGCCCGGCGTCGCGGTCTCGACCCGAAGTCCGCGGGCTCGTCACCGGACGTGCCGACGGCGGACGATTGACCTCGGCAAGGTCTTTCGGGACGTAGTCGTACTCCCCACTGTCGATGCTGGCTGCGGGGCGACACGAACTGAGGGGACGGCCACTACCGACTGACTCGGGGGGGCTGACGGTACCTGCGCTCACCGACTGGTACGGCGGTCGGATGGACGGCACTGACTCCTGAGCTATCGGGCTCCACCGTAGCCAAAACGTTTATTCGAGAATCATGTCGTGTGTATGTCAATGTCTCCTCGCCGACATGGAAGCGACCGCGAATCCCACGGAGTAGTTCGGGCGGTGTTCCGCGATGAGTGAGTCGTCGGAATGGCTGATGCACGGGCCGGACGCCGCACAGACATCCGCGGTCAACGGAACGGGGCCGACTGAAACCGTCGTCGTCTCACCGCTCGTTGAGACGGAACAGTCGCTTACAGGGGGCCCCGTCCACATCGATGACACGCTGTATATCGGCGAGAACGGGTATCCCGATGACGACACCCACGTGTATGCGATCGACACGGCGGACGGGAGCGTCCGGTGGAACGCGGCTGTGGATTCAGTCGATGCACAATCGCTCGCGATCACTGGAGACACGCTGATCGTCGTCGAGAGTCGGACTCCATTCGACGGCGAGACCGCCGGCGCGATCACTGCACTCAATCGCCATACTGGTGCTGTGAGATGGCGAACGGAGACGGACGACTGTGTTCTCGCGGCCCCGACCGTTGTCGATGGCACCGTGTATGTCGGCTGTACCGATCAAACACTGTACGCGCTCAGTGTGGCGTCCGGCGAGATCGAGTGGACGTACGAGACGCTCGGCGACATCTTCTCGCCACCCGCAGTAGTCGACGGCACGGTGTACGTAGGCGGCGGGGAGTACATTTATGCGATCGATGCGGACGATGGCACCCGACGCTGGTGGTTCGAAACCGACGATCACGACCTGTTCGACGCGCCACCCGGCGGCGGAACGCGGAACGCGATCGCCGTCGAGAACGGAACCGCATACGTCGGATCCGGGGACGGGCTGTTGTATGCACTCGATGCGACGACCGGGGCAGTCGAGTGGCGGTTCCGGCCCACGGCGGTCAACACGACCTCCGGGGCTCCGTCGATCACGTCCTCCCCGGCAGTCGCCGACGGAGCTGTCTACTTCGCAACCGCCGGTGACGAGGTGTACTCCGTGAGTGCGGCCGACGGGGTCGAGCAGTGGTCGGTTTCGGTTCCGCGGTCCGGCGATGCACGCCCGATCGTAACCGACGAGATGCTCTATCTCGGAGCGGGTGTGCTTCGCGGGTTCGACCGGGAGACGGGTGCCGAGCGGTGGAAGGCGACGGCGATCCGGGGCGGCCAATATCCGATCTTGGTCGATGAGACGTTGTACGTTCCGGGCAACGACGGGACGTTGTATACAGTTCGTTGACATCCTCCTCGCCCTGAAGGGCGAGGATTCCCGAGCGTTGGGATGTACGGAAATACGTGGGTGAGCCACAGTCGTCATCGCGATTGCGGACGCAGTTCGGGTCGTGATCGAAGACCAGGGATCCACAGTACGCACCTGTCTCGTCCGTTTCGGGTGTTGAGACGGTCGTCGACGTCCTTGCATTGACGAGGCTCTCACTGAAAGCGGTTCCTCTGGCTGTGAAGACCTCCCTCGTATCGGCAGTAGTTCCCCCGCTGTTGCTACCGCCGCCGAAACCGGCACCTGTTCACGGCTCCTCAGGTCCCGGTTCGCGTCACCCGCCGATATCCTTCGTACAGAGCCGGTACTCCGAGCGGAAGTGCGAGGAGCCCAAACCCGAGCAGGGCATACCGGCCCGTATCCCGCTGTCGCACGACGAGGACCGTCGTGACGACGCCGAACAGCGCAATGATGTATGCCGTGTTGCTCCAGAGCACGTCGTAGGTCGAACAGTACAGCCAGCAAACGAACGTGTAGGCCGGGGCGTTCCAGGTCGGCGGATGGAGCTTCGGCCAGAAGAGCCGGCAGTACGTGGTCCAACCTAGCATCGCGACGGTCGGCAACCCGACGAGCCACACCGCCGCCCCACGCTCCATGTCGCCGTATCGCCGGTATCCAGCCAGGAAGAGGGCGGGGAAGCAGAAGACCCACAGCCAGATGCCGAGCGTGTAAGTTACCGGCCAGTGCTCGATTCGGGGCTGTGCAACCGGAACCCGTACCCGCTCGGGAAGCGTCGCCCACGGGAACGAGGGATCGGGAACCGGGTTGGTGACGAACGCGAGCAGACTGAGTCCCGTCCCGATGAGGAGTCCGTACAACCCCAGCGTCGTGTATCGGGCGAGCCACGAGGGGAGTGGTGGATGCGCCGTGCGTTGACGGTGGTCGGAGGATCCGGCCATTCTCAGTTCAGTCGGAACGTGAGGAGGTGTCTCGTTCGAGTGCCTCGCGTCGCTGTTCGTATTCCTCGTCGGTCAGCTCTCCCCGGGCGTACGCGAGCCGGAGTTCTTCGAGTGCGTGGTCAGCGTCACTCGCATCCCCCGTGATCGCGCGGTAGATGAGGTACCCGCCACCGACGAGGGCGACCAGGAACAGGAGCTGCATCACGATCCCGACGACGAACAGCCAGCCGGGCATCGTGCCGTCGCCCCACATTCCACCGCCCCACATCCCGCCCATCATCGGTCCGAATCCCATCATCCCGAAGCCCATGAAGAACAACGGGAAGATGATGAGGGCGGCGATGATTCCGAGGAGGAGCGTGACAAGACTCGTATCGTCTGTTTTTGTGGGCATATTGAGGTCCCTCCGTGAGTATGGGTCTCGAATACTACTACGCACTGACTATTCAATGCGGTTGTGGCTTTCTTTTGCGTGTTCTGGAGGCCGTTTTCATTTTGAATCCATGCTCAATGCGTCGGTTAACCGAATAGTCTGAAGGAAAACTGCAAAAGAGAATCCTCCCGATACTGTCCCTATGGTAGCGACGATGATCGAGGGCGTCCTGGAAGCGCTTCGCATCGGGGTCGGCTTCCTGTGGACGGCGGCGTGGGCGATCATTATGGGCCTCACAGTCACGAGCCTCGTCCAGGTCTACGTCTCCAAGGAGCGAATGGCACAGGTGCTCGGTGACGGTGACCTGAGCGGGCTCGCCAAGGCGACCGCGTTCGGCGCGGCGAGTAGCGGCTGCAGTTTCGGCGCCGTCGCGATCGGGAAAGGGTTGTTCAAGAAGGGGGCACACGCGGTGAACTTCCTCGCGTTCATGTTCGCGTCGACGAACCTCATCGTCGAACTCGGGTTGATGATCCTGATCCTGTTGGGCTGGGAGTTCCTCCTCGCGGAGCTGCTCGGTGGCCTCGTTCTCATCGCCGTGATGGCGATGATCGTCCACCTCACGCTCCCCGAGAACCTGTTCGACGAGGTCCGAGAGACGCTCAACGAGCGCGACCGTGAGGCTGGTGTCACCGAAGACCCGACCTGCGGGATGGAAGGCAAAGACGAATATTCCCTCACGACCGACGGCGGTGAGACGCTCACGTTCTGCTCCGAGGGGTGTATGGAGACCTACCAGCAAGAGACGTCGAGTCGTGGCGGGTGGCGCGAGGAACTACTGTCGTGGGGCGGCTGGTACAAGGTCGGGAACCAGTACCGCAAGGAGTGGTCGATGATCTGGAAGGACATCGTCGCCGGCTTTCTCATCTCGGGGTTCGTCATCGTCTTCGTCCCGCAGCGGGTGTGGAACACGCTGTTCATCCAGGGCGATGGCCTGCTCGTGACGGCTGAGAACGCGATCATGGGCGTCGCGATCGCCGTCCTCAGTTTCGTCGGCAGTATGGGCAACGTTCCGTTCGCGGTCGCGCTCTGGGGCGGCGGTGTCAGCTTCGCCGGCATCATCGCGTTCGTCTACGCCGACCTCATCACGATCCCCGTATTGAACGTCTATCGGAAGTACTACGGCTGGAACGTCATGCTGTACATCCTCGGCGTCTTCTTCGTGACGATGGCATTCACCGGCTTCCTCATGGAGTCGCTGTTCGACGCGCTCGGTATCGTTCCGGATCTGGCCGGCGGAGAGACGGCGACCGAGCGGACGTACTTCGAACTCGACTACACGTTCTACCTCAACCTCGTCGCGTTCGCGCTCTCCGGCTTCCTCCTGTACGTGTATCGCCGTGGCCTCGGTGCACCCGGCCAGTACCGTGACCCCGTCTGCGGGATGCGAACCGACGACAGTGGGCCGAGTCTGACCCACGATGGCGAGACGTACTACTTCTGTTCGAAGACCTGCAAGCGATCGTTCGAGGATCGCCCCGCTGCATTCACCCATCAACACCCGGAGGCGGGAGCGTCACAGGGTCACGACCACCAGTGAACGCCGACTCACGATATCGAATCTTGTCCGGATTCCGCCACTGAGATTGTAGTTTTTATTCAAGACCGAGGCACCGATTGTTCACGAACGCTCGGAGACGAACAGGTGTCTCTGCGGATCAATATGGGGCAGAACGAATCGTCAGCGAACCCGATTGAATCCACTGAAAGGGCGCAATCGTTGCTGTTGCCCCCGAACCATTGGACTCCCCCAACGGTCGCTGTTGAGAACCCAACAGTTAACCCGGCGGACAGGATATGGTATCCCATGGAATACACAATACAGACCGTAGTCACTGGTGACTTCGACGACGTCGTCGAGGCAACGAACGCTGCACTGAAGGACGAGGGATTCGGCGTCCTCTGTGACATCGACATTCGGGCGACGCTCAAGGAGAAGCTCGGCGAGGAGTTCCGCCAGTATCGCATTCTCGGTGCGTGCAATCCGCCGCTGGCGTACGAAGGGTTAACCGAGGAGATCGAGCTCGGCGCGCTGTTGCCCTGTAACGTCATCGTCTATGAGACCGATGACGGCGACATCGCGGTACGCGCGGTCGATCCGGAGCAGCTCGTCGGGATCGCTGATAACGACGCGCTCGATTCCATCGCGACCGAGGTCGCCGAACGATTCCATCGCGTACTGGCAGCCGTTTCGGACGAGTTCGACCCCGCGCGGGAGGCCTGATCGTCGACGGCTTCATCGGATCAACTGGACACCACGACGATACTCCTCCTGATCCTCGGGGCGTTCATGGGTCACTACGGAAGAGCCGGCGGCTGGTGGCCCGTCGTCGGAATGGCTGTCCCGCTCGTCTTCCTCCTCAGGTGGGTGAGCGGCGCAGGAACGTCCCAGATCCCGCGATGGCGGAATTGCGTCTGGCGTCCGCCCGCGGACATCTCACCGACGAGGAGTTCGAAGCCCGCCGGGACAAGCTCGAACGATCTGAGTGACCAGCCGGTGAACAACTCGGTGCTTGCCGAACGGCTGACGGATACGTGAACACGGCGGCACCCTCGACGACGCCCGTAGGCAGCTCCTCGTGGTTCACCGGCACCGGAGTCAGTACCGGCCGCCACCGGACACGAGCCGGGCGCGGCGGCGGTCGAATTCCTCGTCGTCGATCTCGCCGCGAGCGTACCGCCTTTCGAGGACAGCGAGTGCGCTATCCTCGGCTTGGCCGTCCGATCGCGACCGCGTTGCCAGCCAGTAGACGAGAGCGGTCGGGAGGGCGACGAGGAGTCCCATCCACAGGAGACCGAACAGGACCATCCCCCAGCCACTCCATCCCTCCATGTGGCCGCCGGTCCACATGCCGTCGTGCCAGTCCCACATCATTGTACTCGGGACGGCCGCCTGCGTCAGCGCCGTTCCGGCGATGACGGCCAGCGACAGTGCTCCAATGACGATGAGCCCCAGAGAACGAATCCCGCGTGCTCGAATCGGATTTCGCATCGTTGTACTCCTACAGTGCTCGGCGTGGTTAGCCGAGAACGTATTCGAGAGCGGGGTAGCGCTCGACGAGCGCCTCTCCGCCGATCTCGTACTGTTCGATGTACTGGTCGAGGCCCAGGATGCGGCCCGCGGCGAACGCGGCGACCGCGAGGAACACGAGCATGTACGCGAAGTCCCCGTTGATGAACCCGTGAGCCATGTCCCAGTTCCCGAAGTAGAACATGAGCATCATGAGCGCGCCGAAGAACGCCGCGAGGCGGACGAACGCGCCGACGAGCAGGCCGAGGCCGATGAACAGCTCGCCCCACGGGACGGCGACGTTCGCGAACTCGACGAACCACGGCGTCGACCCCATCCACGCGAACAGGCCCGCGAGGGGGTTGCCGTTCGTCGCCGCGACGTTCGCCAGGTAGCCGCCGGCGGCGAACTCGCCGGTGATCTTCGTGAATCCGGAGTACGCGAACGCGTAGCCCATCATGAGACGGAGCGCGAGCACGAACCACGCGCTCAGGCTGTGGACTTTCCCGCCGACGGTCAGGCCGCCGACTCTGCTCTCGAGTTGGTTCATGCCGGAGTCGAGTGTGGACATACTTACTTCACCTACAACTATCAGTAGGCCGGGAGAGACGATATAGCAGCGAGCCGGCGTTCCGAGTCGGAAAACCGGCGAGTTATATTACCCTCCTGTCGCGAGTTGGTGCGTGTGACCGAGGAGCCCGATCCGCCGGCGGTCTTCGCGACACTCGACGACGAGTACGCCCGCGACATCCTCGTGGCGACGAAGACCGACCGGCTGTCCGCGAAGGAACTCAGCGAGGTATGCGACATGTCGCGTCCGACCGTCTCGCGGCGTGTCTCGCGCCTCGTCGAGCAGGGCCTCCTCGAGGAATACACGCACGTCGACCCGGGAGGGCGCCACTACAGCGAGTACGAGGCGCGCCTCGAACGCATCGAGGTTCTCCTGCGGGCGGAGGGGTTCGACGTCACCATCGACGTCCGGCCGGACCCCGCCGACCGGATCGCGACCATCTTCGAGGAGATGCGGGGAGACTGACTCATGGAACACACGCTATTCGTCATCGGCAAACTGTTCACGACCGCGCTGGCGCTGGTCATCGCCTACCAGGCCTATCGCGGGTACCGACGGCATCACACGCAGTTACTCCTGTACGTCGCCGCCGGCTTCGCACTGATCGGGCTCGGCGGCCTCCTCGAAGGCGTCCTCTTCGAACTCCTCCGGGTGTCGATCTTCGAAGCGGGAACCGTCGCAGCACTCGTCACTGCGGCGGGGATGCTGTCTATCCTCTATGCCCTGTATGCCCCGAACCCCTGAGTATTCGGGACGCCCGTTCGAAACGCGGCTTCCGTGTGTCGGGTCAGGTTCGAAGCGGCTACTGTCCGGACTGCCCCGGTCTCGATAGAATGGAACGAACGATTCCGCTCGGGCATTCTGGCTATCGACGCAGTATCTGTCTTCGTAGCGGCGAAGACCTACAGAGAGCGGCACGCCGAATCATGAATCCTTTCGCCGCCGACGGCTGGAGAACCCGAGATCGGTCCGTTACGTCCGCAGGTACCGCTTCGAATCTAAAGTTTGACCCCCGCGATACCAGTATGATCGAAGGGGAAACCCGCTAAAGAGAGGGGGCCGTATGTACTCCTGTATGACGACAACCATCAACGTAGAGGGAATGTCGTGCGGTCACTGTGAGCAAACGGTCGAGGACGCGCTCCGAGAGGTCTCCGGCGTGACTGACGTGACCGTTGATAGGGAGAGCGAACAGGCGAGCGTCAATGGTGAGGCAGATGTCTCGGCGCTCGTGGAGGCCGTCGAAGACGCGGGGTATACCGCTCACGCCCGAGTATAACGATCTGTTGATGGCACAGAACGCTCCGAAGTGAACGACTCACCATTCTCTTCGGAGTACACCCACACTGACCCTGCTGCACGGTTGCGGGGGCCGAACGTTCAGGATGCCGGCGGAACTACCTCAATAGAGAACATGACCCATGGACGACCACCACGATACAGATGAAAACCCGACGGGAGACGGAACCCAGCAGGACAACGGCAGTCACCACCAACAGGGGGCCGGTCACCACGATGAGGCGGTCGACGGGGCTGATGAGCACCGGGTCGAACGGGGGCTACTAGAGGAGGAGACGCAGCCAGCCGCAGCGGATGAGACGGCGCTCCACGAGGGGCACGAGCACGACGGACACGAGGGAGGGCACGGTCACGGTTCCCACGAGGGGCACGGTGAGGGCCACGGCGGGATGCACGAAGGGCACGAACGGATGTTCCGTCGGCGTTTCTTCGTCTCGACGCTCCTGTCGATCCCCGTCCTCCTGTACAGCGACATGCTGCAGGAGTGGCTCGGGTTCTCCGTCCCCGCGTTCCCGGGCAGCGAGTGGATCAACCCCGTCTTCGCCGTGATCGTGTTCGCGTACGGCGGGATCCCGTTCCTCCGGATGGCGGTGCCGGAGCTAAAGGACCGGTCGCCGGGGATGATGACGCTCATCTCGATGGCGATCAGCGTCGCGTTCGTCTACAGCCTCGCCAGCGTGGCCTTCCCGACGCAGTCGGCGTTCTTCTGGGAGCTCGTCACGCTGATCGACATCATGCTACTGGGGCACTGGATCGAGATGCGATCGGTACGCCGGGCTTCGAGCGCGGTCGACGAGCTCGCGAAGCTGATGCCCGATACCGCCGAGCGGATCACCGACGACGGTGAGACCGAGGAGGTCCCCGTCAGCGACCTCTCCGAGGGCGACCTCGTGCTCGTCCGGCCGGGCGCGAGCGTCCCTGCCGACGGGACCGTCGAGGAGGGCGATTCCGACGTCGAGGAGTCGATGATCACCGGCGAGTCGAACCCGGTCTCGAAGGAGCCCGGCGACGAGGTCATCGGCGGGACGATCAACGGCGACGGCAGTCTCCGCGTCCGTGTCGGTGCGACGGGCGAGGAGGCGACGCTCGCGGGCATCATGCGCCTCGTCGAGGAAGCCCAGCAGAGCGAATCCGAGACGCAGGTGCTGGCCGACCGCGCGGCCGGGTGGCTGTTCTACGTCGCGCTCGGGGCGGCCGTCGTGACGGCGATCGCGTGGACGCTCGCGGTCTCGTTCGACGCGACCGTCATCGAGCGCGTCGTCACGGTGCTCGTCATCGCCTGCCCGCACGCGCTCGGGCTCGCTATCCCCCTCGTGGTCGCGATCAACACGTCGCTCGCGGCTCGCAACGGGATGCTCGTCCGCGACCGGATCGCGATGGAGGAGGCACGGAATCTGGACGCCATCGTCTTCGACAAGACGGGGACGCTCACCCGAGGCGAACACGGCGTCGTCGACATGGCGACCGTCGACGGCGTAACCGAGGCCGACGCACTCGCGCTGGCGGCGGCCGTCGAGCGCGATTCGGAGCACATGATCGCGCGAGCCATCCGCGAGGCAGCCGAGGAGCGCGATCTCAGCGCACCTGATGCGACCGACTTCGAGGCGATCAAGGGCAGGGGCGTCCGCGCGACCGTCGAAGGGAACGAGGTGTACGTCGGCGGGCCGAACCTGTTGACTCAACTCGATAGCGAGGTCCCGGACCACCTCCGGCAGTTCGCCGACGAGGCCGGCGAGAACGCACGGACCGTGGTGTATCTCGTTCGTGACGGGGAGCTGATCGCCGCGTTCGCGATGGCCGACGTGATCCGCGAGGAGAGTTTCCGCGTGGTCGAGGCCCTCCACGACCTGGGCATCGAGGTGGCGATGCTGACCGGCGATTCTCGGGATGTCGCCGACGCCGTCGCCGACGAGTTGGGCATCGAGACGGTGTTCGCGGAGGTCCTCCCCGAGGACAAAGACGAGACGGTGCAGGAACTCCAGGACCAGGGGAAGCTCGTCGGGATGGTCGGAGACGGCGTGAACGACGCGCCGGCGCTGACGCGGGCCGACGTGGGCATCGCCATCGGGAGCGGCACCGACATCGCGGTCCAGTCGGCGGACGTCATCCTCGTCCAGAACAACCCGATGGACGTGGTCCGGCTCGTGAAACTCAGCAAAGCGAGCTACCGGAAGATGCAGGAGAACATCGTCTGGGCGGCCGGGTACAACGTCCTCGCGATCCCGCTTGCGGCGGGCGTGTTGGCTCCGATCGGGATCCTGCTGTCGCCCGCCGTGGGTGCGCTCTTGATGTCGCTGAGCACGGTGATCGTCGCGATCAACGCGCAGCTGCTCCGGCGCGTCGATCTGTCTGTCCCTAGCCTTCCGGGAGTCGCAGCATCCACCGAGGCCCAGCCCGGAGACTGATCGCCACCGACCCCGACGGGATTCCGACCGCGACCACTCGGGTCGAACTCACGGTTCGAAACCGAGCTTCAACGACGGCTTCACCGACAGTTCGTCCGTATTGCCATGGAACCGAGTCCCGGCAGACAGCTCGTTCCGTTGGATAATAATACCCCTCCGGTCCATTGGCGAGTCCAGTGCGGTGCCGCCGTCTCGTGTCGCCACGCCGATCGCTTGACCCGACAGCACGCTACCTCGAAACGCGCCCCTCCCGAACCCAATGCAACACTCAGTCCCCGATTCCCCGCGTTCCTCAGGGAACAACCCCGGTGACCAGTATCGGACAGTTACGCTCGAAGACGACAACCAACTCGCCTACGCCCAGTACGGCGATGCCGACGGGACGCCGGTCCTCTTTCTCCACGGGACGCCCGGGTCGCGCCGGCTCGGGGCGCTCCTAGCGCCGGCCGCGCGTGAGCGAGGTATCCGAGTGATCGCCCCCGACCGGCCGGGGTTCGGCCGGTCGGAGCCGTGGTCGGACCGCTCGATACGCGACGCTGGAACGATCGTCAGTGCCGTCCTCGACGACGCGAACGTGGAGACCGCCGGGATCATCGCCTTCTCGGGTGGGAGTCCTCACGCGCTTGCAGCCGCCGCCACACACGGGTCCCGTGTTCGTGAGATCGACATCGTCGCCGGTGCCACCCCGCCGAGCGTCACCGAGGACCCGCCTGTCACCCAACGACTCCTCTCGGGACTGGCGACGAAGGCACCCGTCGTCCTCGATGGACTCCTTCGCGGTCAGGCATGGCTCGCCGAGCGGTCCGATCCGTCGGTCGTCGTCGACCAGTACACGGCGTCGGGAAACACGGATGCCGTCCCCGAGGACGTCGCCCGGCTTGTCAGGGCAGACTTCCTCGAAGCCTTTGCCCGCTGTCGCTCCGGCGCAATAACCGAATTCCGGGCTGCAGCGACGGACTGGGAAGTTCCACTGTCGGATCTCGATACGGAAACTCGGTTCTGGCACGGCGACACTGACACCAACGTTCCGATCGAAAGCGTTCGGCGGCTCCAGTCTCGAATTCCGACCGCGCAGCTTCGAGTGCTCGATGATGCCGACCACGTAGGGACGCTCCTCCGGAGTGTCCCCGACGTGTTAGAAAACTACCACTGAGACACGAGTTCGGCAGTTCGCCATACCTGGCAGCCCGGGACGAATCGAGTCCGGTAGCGAGACGGTGACCTCGTTCCGTGTGAGATCGTCCAACTATGATGCAGCGACACCTACGGGTCCCACAATACCAGATTCCACAGACTCATCGGTAGAATTCCACAGTCGAATATGGCCTGTGGAAGGTCTCTACCACCGGTTTACTGTCTCAACGCACCGTCAGCCAAATAGTTCCAGTCTGGTTCTGAAGTCCTTCCACAGGACGGTGAACCAATCAAAGGCTCAGTAAGTGGATGTTGAATCTAGTCGGACGGTTCACGTTTTGACACGGGGTCCGCAAGAGGAGAGAGTACCAACAACAACAAACACTAGTAAACGAGCCCACCCCCAACGGAAGCGACGCGCGGTGGGCCACACGCGACGACGCCACGGTCGCGAGACCGACCGATTCACACACAGTCCCGGTTGACGTGGCATCGGTGAAGAAGATACACCTGTTCGCTGTGTTCCGAGAGGGTGACAAGCCATCGCAGTGACCGGAGATACCACCAGAGCAGAGGATGGTGCCCTGCCAGTTTTGAGATGACGGCTGTCGGAGGCGGCGAGCAGACAGCGAAGAACTCACACCGCCGGCGATTGCACGAGTGAGCCGGTGTGTGACTCTGTGGAACCGCCTTGGCTGGCTGTATCTGGTGCAACAGTGATCCCTACTCGTGGGCGTGAGCACCCTGCTTGGACTTGGAGAACCTGTTGTACCCCGTTGCGGTGGCGTGGCTTGTTTCGACGGCGACGCATCCGACTGCATGCTTCCCTATAGAGTGGGGTTGGACGTTGTGTCACGCCGAGCGGTGGGAGCTATTGCCTCGGCTTCAGTTCGAGCGTCGGAACCACAACGGGCTGGAACCGCTGGAGACGACAACGTCCGTATCGACACACGACATCGGTTGGTGATGCACCGAACACTCAGTTGACTAGGAACGATCTAGGAGCGCTCCCTGTCCGTCACAGCAAGGCTACTGAGGAACATCAGCGAGGGAGGTGTGCGCCCGACTGTACCGCCGCCCACACTGTAGCCACGACAAACTGCAATTGCCGCACCGAACACCGGTTCACCCACGGTCGATGCGAGGTCCACGGACTGCACCGACTGTCGCCATCCACCAGCGGTAAATAGCAGATCTACCGTTCCACAGACTCTCTGTCCCAAATACACGGCTGTGGCTCTCTGTGGCGACAGTGGTCCCCACCGAATCGGGCCGACCATGTAGACCGATGTCCCATCCGGACGTGGGACGTGATCACTGCCAAGACGCGTCACATCGCTGTCCTCCGGTTCCGTCGATGCTCCGGCGGCAGCGATGTGCGGGGCCCTGGCCCCCGTGTCGCGTCTGTGGCTGTCTGTACTGTATTGCTCTCTTTTTGGATTTCCTCTTCCCTATTGCGGAGCGTCATGCAGCCTGTGGACGAGCGATCCTGGGCATAGAGCCTCTCACAATCGGCGATCGTCCCCTGACGTAGCTGTGGAGTAGAAACGAAGGGGTGGGGATCGGTGAACTATCCTTCGAGTGTCTGCCGGAGCGACCTGGACCACTTCGACGACAGTGATCTGCACGCGATGAATGCCCGACTTATCAGTTTTACAGATATTCAATATCGACAAGAAAACCGTGCGACTCCGGCACATTCTTGCGAGAAATTCACTTGCACCTATCAAATAAACAGACTAGTTTTTATATGCCATGATTCTCAACACCGAAATTGCGAGAAGAAATGAAGAAAGATCGCAACTCTAGATCTGACGTATCGGCGCGAGCGCATTCACTGATCGACAGGCTGTCGGATGAGGTGATCGCGAGCAAATTCGGCGAGGAGCTACACCACGGCGTTCCGGGCCGGTCACTGTTCACCCGGGCGCTCGAGCGGCTCACAGCAGTCTGTGGGATTGTCGCAGAACCGGTTCGAGACGAACTGCGGACGAAAAACCGGTGGGTCGGGGTGATCACCCTCCCGATTGCAATTAGCATCGTCGTCGCGGTTGTGGGCGCGGTGTGGGCGTTCGTCGACCCCACAAGCCCAATACAGTATCTGCCTGGAACACTCCACCCGCTCATCAGAACCGCACTCTGGACATTCCCGCTCTCCGGGGGGCGGGTGATCGGCGTCTTGGCGGTTGTGACAGTGCTGTTCGTGATAGGGTGCATCATGGTGCTCATCCCGTCGATGACTCGCGGGATGACGTCCGAGTCAACCGCCCGGAGC
Organism: Halobaculum roseum; assembly: GCF_019880245.1. Classification (NCBI taxonomy): domain Archaea; kingdom Methanobacteriati; phylum Methanobacteriota; class Halobacteria; order Halobacteriales; family Haloferacaceae; genus Halobaculum; species Halobaculum roseum. The sequence continues at coordinate 716,126 of NZ_CP082286.1, read as the reverse complement.
ACAGTAGTCAAAACGGACTCCGGGGTCGAAGCGACCATTGGCGCTGACGGCGACATCGATGTCGATGCGGTCGTGAACAAAAGTCTGGGTCGGGATGTAGACAGTGGCCCTTCGACACATGCAACGCTGCATGCGGCCGCGACTGACGCCTGCGGGAAGGCCTCGGACACCCGGACGCTGTGTACTGGATATATTACGGTCTCAGCGGAGAGCCCGGGGGCGATCATCGTCCCTGAGGCAAACTCGCAGGATGACCTGAACCAGATCCCCGGCGAACGAGTGGTACGGACACTTCGGGACGCGGACGTCCCGTATGCCGGCGTTGAGGTCCGCCTCGTGCCTATCGACATCCCACCGCTCCGCCTCAGACAGTTGGGGAAGCGAGACAGTGCCCATCCAGAAACAGCGGACATCGTGGAGCGTGCTGAAACTACGACCGGCCAGTTTCAGGCGACGGCTGTCGGCTTCGCTGTCGGTCGCAAATCCGATGGGATCAGCGCACTCAACTCTGCCTTGGGCGACATCAAGGCCTACATCGACCGAACGCCGGGACTGAAGGCGACGATCCACATCAACAGCCAGTCTGTGCGGTCGGCTCGCCGGTCACCGCCGGCGGTGCTCAGTCCGAACTGTGTCTGGGACGGGTCCAGATCGATCGTCAAGCAGGATATCTCGCTGCCGGGCCCGTTCGGGAACCCGCTTCGCGAGAAGCGGACGCCGATCGTCCTCCCGGCGGGTGTGATCGACATCGTTGCCTCGGAGACGGACGCAAATACGGGGGCGCTCGATCAGAGCGGCTTGGACCACGACAACGACGATGACGACCTTGATGATATGTTCAAGGGTGACGATTAGTGGGGTTCACGATCGGCCAGATCGAGCAGCGACGCGGTGACGGACTGCGGCCCGTCGAGATCCCCGTGGAGTGTCTGCCGTTTCACACGCTGGTGTGTGGCAAGACCAACACCGGCAAGTCAGTCCTCGGTGAGGCGCTGTTCGCCTCGGCACACCAAGAACTGGCGGGGCCACGGATCCTCATCGATGGCAAAGGCGACGGAATGAGCGAACGGATCATTCGGTCGCTGGTTGCCCGCGGGGAGGATCTCGACTCCGTTGTGTACATCCCCGTCGCTGAGGTGTTGCCCGCGCTGTCGTTCTTCGACATTCGCGCAGATCTCGACGCGGGGATCGAGCGGTCGCGAGCCATCGAGAACCGGGCTGATCGGTATCTGGAGGTGATCCGCTATCTCGTCGGTGACGGCGAGTTCGGCAAGCGAACGGAAACGACCATTCGCGCGTTGATCCGTGCGGCCTTCGACCCGGCACACGGGAGTGAGACGTTTCGCCACAGCGCCTTGCTCGAGGAAGCGCGTGCCATCCAACACGGCGATTCGGTGCCGGCCGTCTCCAGCGACCGGGCTGCACGTGTGTTGGAGGGGCTCGCCCAAGAGCGTGAAGACCTCCGGAGTGCGACTATGGCTGGTGTCGTGACGAGCCTGGAGCGTGTCTCCGGGCAGGCTGATCTCGCGGCGATCTTCAATCACGTCGCGACTGACGAGTCCACGCCCCAGTTCACCTTCGAGGAGGTGCTGGATGAAGATGTGACCGTCCTGTTCGATCTGGGCGGGATCGCGGGCGCTGCCCAACGGGCAATCGCGATCGTCGTGTTGGCGTCGCTGTGGTTCGCGTTGCAACGCCGGAGCTCGCGACTCGCCTTCGACGTGACGCCGGGACACGTGCTCGTGCACATCGAGGAGGTGGCCAACATCGCGTTGACACCCTTGTTGTCGGAGATGCTCTCGGAGGGCCGCGGCTACGGGCTGTCGCTTATTGCCTCGATGCAGTTCCCCGGCCAGGCCAAACATGACTCGCATGCACCTGACCGGCTGTATCGCGAACTGGTGACGGAGTCACACGCGTTCATCGCCGGGCAGATTCCCGACGATCCCGTGTTGGCGAGTCAGTTGTCGGTCCGAAGCATGTCGCCCGCAGAGACACAGCAGGTGTTGAGTGCGCTGCCACAGGGGCGGTGGCTGTTTCGGCCACCGCCCGAGACGTTCGACGGGCGCTCGGCGACGACGGTGCCGATCCGGTCGCCGGAGTTGCCTGCGGGGTATCCCGACAGTGCGCGGCCCTTGTCGGCTGACGAGCGTCGGGAACTTGATGCAACATTGGAGGAACTCATCGAGCGGACGCGCCAGGAGTGCGGGATCCACCCGAACGCATACGAACACGTCACTGTCGCGGACGCCTCCGAGCCGTCGGACGCGCCGTCGGTTATCCAGACAGGGACGACACTGCCGGTGACATCGGTGTTGCCCGACTGTGTTTCGTATGCCGACTCCCACCACGCGATCGCCTGTGAGCATCCCTCGTGTTCGCGGCTGTACGACCCGTCGTATACGGGGCTGTTGGAAGCCGTGCGGTGTCACCACTCGCTGGGTGACATTGCGCCGGAGTCGATCCCGACGATCGAGGCACGGCTGAAGCTGTCGCCCGAGGAGGTCGCAGCGGCGCATGTCTCCGTCCGTGGGATGGTGTTCCTCCAGGTCGTCCTCAATGCGACCCGGGGTGTCTACTCGCCGGCGGAGTACGACCTCGTGCACGACTCGATGGTCGAGTTGCGCAAGTACTGTGGGCTCTCTCGTGACGAGCTCGATGAGTTGCTGGATGCGGGCCTGGTGAAGCGAGACGACGGCCTGCGTGCGACGCTGTACACCGTGACTCGCGAGGGTCGCGCGCTGTTGAACGAGCACAATCGCGAGGGGATCGATCATGGCGACGGCTACGGCGACCTCGAGGAGACTGCCACCCACCGGGCGTTAGTCGAGGCGCTGCGTCGCTATATTGTGACGGAGTACAAGCACAGTGAGGAGTCACCAGTCGAGCGGGTGATCCCGTATCATGAACCGCCAGAGGTGGCGTTTCGTGTCGATGTCGCCGGCGTTGATGGTGATGGAACCGTCGTCGTCGCTGGCGAAGGCGAACGCAAGAACAACGACGCTGCGGAGGCCGCTCCGCGAGACTTCGATAAGATGGCCGAGTTGGGAGCCTCGGAGGTGTTGTGGGCGGCCGTCACCCGGAAGGCTGCCCACCACGCAATTATCGGGCCGCTCTCTGACCCCGCTGATGGGGAGCCACGGATCGAGAGTTCGTATAGTCAACGAACGCCGATGCGTGACGTGAACGATGCGATCGACTGCGCCGGGCTGACCGAGGTGTTCACCATGAAGCATCTGCGGGATGCGCTTGGTGAACCAAGTCTGGCGTAGCGTCAGTCCGGGGAGAGTATTTTTTGTGGGATGTGCGGAGAATGGAGACGTTCTTGATTCTACGTAACACGCCCGAACAGCGCCGATTCGATGACTGAAACGGCTGTACTGTCCGGTTCGATCGGCTCAAATACGGCTACTCTCCCGTGACCGACTCGCACTGTCGCTGGACCACGGCGACGCGTATCTGGTCGAAGGGCTGTGCGTTGCAGGTGACCAACGTTGGAGTGAGCACCTGAGAGCCCTGAGGCAAACAGCAGATAGAAATCGAGATTTCTGAAACTATGATTTCCAAAATCGGGAGTTCTATTTGAATGGGGATAGTATCGGAGGTATGGAGCAATTCATTGATCGAGATGTCGAACTCGATCAACTCACGGACTGCTACGAGTCCGAGACTGCAGACTTCGTCGTCATCTATGGTCGTCGTCGCCTCGGCAAAAGCGAGCTCGTTCGCCAGTCTATCATTGATCGGGATGACGCTGTCTACTACCAGGCCGTCGAGTCCACGGCACAGAACCAACTCGAACAGTTTGTCGACACCGCCACTGCACAGTTCCCATCGTTGCAGAACGTCCGCCGCGACTGGGAGGTACTTCTCGACACACTCGGCGACCAAGACGCCGTCGTCGTTATCGACGAGTTTCCGTTCCTTATCGGGGAGGACGAATCGCTCCCGTCACGGATCCAGCGAGTCTGGGACTTGGAGCTACAGGAGACTGGGATGACGCTCGTGCTCGTCGGCTCATCGATCAGTGTCATGGAGGATAAGGTGCTCTCGGGAAGCGCACCGCTGTACGGCCGGCGGACCGCGACGATCGATCTCAAGCCCCTCGATGTACCCGACGCGCGCCAGTTCTTCCCAGAGTACGATCCGGAGACAGCCATCACGGCATGGTCGATCTACGGCGGCACTCCCTACTACCTCCAGACCATCGATCCTGATCAGTCGCTTGGAACGAACGTCCAGCAGGGGATCCTCTCGGAGCGCGGGCTCCTATACTCCGAACCCGAGTTCCTGCTCCGAACCGAACTCCGACAGCCGAATACGTACTTCAGCATCCTCCGAGCGCTCGCCCACGGGCGACGCACCCCGAACGAAATCGCCGGTATGGCCGGCGTGGAGTCAGGGTCGCTCAGCACGTACCTCCAGAAACTCCGCCGCCTCCGTCTCGTCGAACGCCACATCCCCGTAACGGAATCACCGACGGCGTCGAAACGCGGCCGGTATCGTATCGCTGCGCCGCTGTTTCGATTTTGGTTCCGATTCGTCTACGGGAACCAGGACCAGCTTCGGATGCTCGAGGACGATGCGTACGACGAACTCGTCGAACCTGACCTAGCGGATTACGTGAGCCCGCTGTTCGAACGGCTTTGCCAGCGAGCGCTCCCAGACCTCATCGATCGGCAATTCCGTGACCTCGGACAGTGGTGGTTCAAGGAACACGAACTGGATGTCCTCGGCCTCACCAGCGATGGCCTCGTCGCTGGCGAGTGTAAATTCACATCCCAACCCGTAAGCGAAGGCGTCCTCGCCGACCTCGAGCGAACAGTGTCGGAAGTCCGATGGTCAGAAGAGCCGGCAGACGGGGAGACGCTGTACGTCTTGTTCAGCCGCTCCGGGTACACTGACGACCTCCAACACACCGCTGACAGACGAGCTGACGTCCGGCTTTTCGAATTGTCTGACCTGCTGACTACTGAGACGAACGCATAGCAGGGGCTGTCGGTCACCATCAGGAACCCATCTACAGACGGAACAGGCCGAGTGCCTCGGGGCTTGACCCCGAGGCAGTTCACCAGGGCTTTCTGAACGGAGGACTTTCAGTGGTATCTTTTCGCCCTCGAGTGCGTCCATCGGTGTTGCAAAATACCGAAATGATTTATATATCGATTCGCTAGTATGCAATAGCATGCTCACAGCAGGTGAAGTTCGCGCCCTCAGTGCTCTCCATGGTGAGCAAACGCTCTCTGAACTCGCAACGAATCTCGATCGAAGTCTCAGCTACACCTCTGAACTGCTTCAACGGCTCGAACGGGCTGGTCTCGTCGAGACACGCCGAAAGGGGAAAACAAAGCAACTCCGGCTGTCGGACGCAAAGGCACTCGAGGTACTCACGGACCTCACGCAGCAGTATTCACACATTGACTGGCCGGAACTGTTGTCTGGTGCAACCCTCCGTGTGTGCTACTATCTCGACATCCCACGGACCGTGACCGACCTCGCATGCCATGCCGACGTCCACAGAAGCACCGTCCACCGTGCACTAGCCCCGCTTCAACATCGCGGAATCGTCTACCAAACTGACGACGGAGCGTATGTACTGAATGACGGCTTCGAACAGCTGAGCGTACTCGCTCGTGAGTTGGCCCATCACACTCACCGCAACACTGTCGAAGAACAGACCCACACGTACACCATTCTGTGGGAGTCTCTCGATGAATTCCTTGTCCAGACGACGACTGAGATCGCCCAGGAACAGTTCCTTCCGACAGGTCCAGACCAATTCCAGCGATATGGCCTCCCGCTGTTGGCACGTGAACGTCGATACTACTTCTACTCGGAGTCGACGAATGAGCTCTCGCCGGAGACATTGTGCTGTCACATGCTCGTGATCGATTCGGGTACACGGGCGCAGTCGTACTGCCTGCTCTTGCTCAGTCAGGTCGACATCGACCGCGACAAACTCCGGGCCCAAGCCGCCACGTACGGCGTCGACGACGCCGTCGAGGAACTATGCACATATCTCGACACCAGCGGTGACCAGCGGACGTCCCGGCTACCTGAGTGGGAGGACTTCCAGGAACTGGCAGACGAATACGAGGTGACCGTATGAGAGCGAGGTTCGATCGCTCATACATTCGCTCAGAACTCGAGCGTATCGGCACGCAGCTGGACAACCCACTCACCGTCTTCATGATTGGCGGAGGGTCGATGGCGTTTCGTGAACTCAAAGAAACCACAAAAGACATCGACCTCATCGTCTCCTCTGGCAATGATCTGAGTCAGCTCCAAGCGGTGCTCCTCGAACTGGGATACGATATCGTCAGGGAACCGAACGAAGAGTATGAAGAACTCGGTGCCCAACGAATCCTCGAGAACGATGATGGGTGTCGTATCGACGTATTCAACCAGCAGGTGATTGGCAAACTGATTCTTTCTCAAGGTATTCGTGAGCGGAGCGAACGGTATCTCAACCCAGGTAACCTGGTGGTCCAGCTCGTAGGTCCAGAAGACATCTTCTTGTTCAAAGCAGTCGCCGGTCGGGTGAACGACATCGAGGATATGTTTTCGTTGATGCAGACCGGGCTCGAGTTCGACGTCGTCGAAGCAGAACTCAAAACGCAGGTTGATCTATTAAATCAAGAGCTCTTCGTGACGTACGTGAACGAGGCGCTGACTGATCTTTCCGAGCAACACAATGTAACGACGCCATTGCACGAGCCCGTTGCGGAGATCACCGAGCGCGTCTATGAGGAACTCGAAATGCTGCACGCGCTTGACGAACCGAAATCAGTGGGTGACCTGCAACAAGAACTTCACTGGCCTGCAGCGGACGTACAGGAGGTTGTGAGGCGACTGAAAGAGAAAGACACAGTCACGATAACGGATGGACGGGTAGAACGGAACTCAATGACGATTTAATGGAATTAGGTGCTAAGTCCCCTTCCTCAAGCAGCAACGCAGGGAGCGAAGCGACCGAGTAGCGCAGTAGGGAGGGGATACAGCGCCGCACGATTCTCAAACACGTCCACCGCTCGACTCACAGGCCCACCGCTACCTTTATGTCTATCCATAGTATATACATCGGTGATGGATAGGTTTGAAATCGAAGGCCAAGAAGTCCTCGACGGAACCGCAAAACCGTCGGGGAACAGTGCCCACGTCATTGTCCCCAAACGCTGGCGCGGAGCCGACGTGAAAGTCGTGCGAGTCTCCGAACCCGACTCAAACGAATAGTCCATGCACTACAACTACAAGTATCGACTCGACCCGTCAGACACCCTCACCGAGACACTTCTACACCAAGTCGATACTTGTAGACAACTGTACAACCACATCCTCTACCTGCTCAACGAGGCAGACGACATTCCTGCTCGCTACGAGGTTCAGGGACGGCTTCCCGACCTCAAATCGTGGTGGGACGACCTCGGAGATGTTCACTCGAAAGTCCTCCAGATGGTCGTCAAGCGCGTTTACGACAACCTCTCCACGCTCACAGCGCAGAAGGAGAACGGACGCGCCGTGGGAATGCTCAAGTGGAAACCGCCTCGGGAGTATCGGTCGCTCACCTACAACCAGTCCGGCTTCAAACTCAAGAATACGAGTGGTCGGCCTACGTTGTGGTTGAGTAAAATCGGTGAGATTTCGATTCACCTTCACCGCGACATCCCCGAGAACGCGACCATCAAACAGGTCACGGTCAAGCAGGAACCGACAGGGGAGTGGTATGCCACGTTCGGTATCGACGTAGACGAAGCAACGCCCAGGAAACCGGAGACTCCCGAACGAGTCGTTGGAATCGACGTTGGTATCCTGAAGTACGCCCACGACACCGACGGATACGCCATCGAAAGTCCCGATTTCAGCGACGAGCGCGACCGGTTGGAACGCGCTCAACGCAACCTCTCGCGGAAGGAACACGGCTCTGCGAATTGGGAGAAACAACGGAAGGTCGTTGCCGAACGTCACGCCGACCTGAAGCACAAGCGGCGAGACTTCTTACACAAACTCTCGAACTACTACGCCACCGAGTACGACTTCGTGGCGGTCGAGGACTTGGACGCGAAGGGGCTGGTCGAACTGCCGGGCAACTCGCGGAACCGGGCAGGCGCGGCGTGGGGGACATTCCTTCGGATGCTCAAATACAAGTGTGAACGCGAAGGAACGCACTTCGCCGCAGTTGACCCGAAAGATACGACGAAAGAGTGTGCGTCCTGCGGCGTCAAGACAGACAAACCGCTGTGGGTTCGTGAACACTCGTGTCCTTCGTGTGGGTTTGAGGCGGATAGGGACGCGAATGCGGCATGGAATATTCTGTCTCGCGGTCTCGAAGAAGTAGGGGTGGTTCACTCCGAATCAATGCCTGTGGAGACTGCGCTCCCTGTGGATACGTCCGTATCTGCAAAGCGCGTCGTGGAAGCAGGAAGCCCTACCCTCAAGGAGCGAACCGCGTCAGCGGTGAGCGAGTAGGGTGGGGTAGTTCACCAATAGTTGGTATCAACAACCGCAACGGCTTTCTCCGACATCCTCAGGCGTGCGACTCATCGTCCGACGATTCAGATGACTGCGAGTCCGTCCACTCTGGGAGATCGTCATCGTAGAACGCATCGTCGCTCGGCAGGCCATCTTCAAGTTGGGGCTCAGGGGGCGCCCGGTCGATCGATTCTCGCAGGAGTTTCATTCGGAGCGCTTCCTCACGGCCCAGGACGGATTCGACGGTGTCGTAGTCGATACGGCCGTCGTAGTAGGCGTCGCTGAGCCGCCGCCGAAACTCCTCGTTGGTTGCGAGTTCTTCGAGTTCGTCCTCGAGGGCATCGATGAGGAGCCGTGTTCGAGAGATGTCGAGGATCTCAACGACGCTGTCTGCGCGTTCGACGAGGGACGTCGGAGCGTTGAAATCGACGCGGGTTCTCTCTTCTGCCATTCTTGCATGTGTGGAGTCTACACATACTTAGGTTCGACTCCATCAATCAGACACCTGTGGAGACTGCGTTCCCTGTGGATACGTCCGTACCTGCAAAGCGCGTCGTGGAAGCAGGAAGCCCCACTCTCAAGCGCGAGGCGTCGGGTGAGCGGTAGGGTGGGGTAGTTCACCAGAGCCACATCGAAGGGAACAGCGCGAGTTCACTGGTCACCGTAGCCGACCAGTTTTGGGAGGACGCCGAGATCAGGCCTTATCCCCGTAGGAATCGTCAGTCGTCGAGACAGAGCTGGCGTTCATTTGCGCCGCGTACGAGGCGAGGCGGTCATCCTCTGCGATGGCCCAGTACCGCCCGCGGTGGCGGACGAGGCCGCGGTCCTCCAAGCGCGACAGCGCAGCTCCAACGCTCCCGCGATTGATGTCTGTCGCTTCGTGAATCTCCGTCTGCGTGAACGCCTGCTCGCTGTTCTCGGCAAGGAACTGAAGAATGCGATACGGTTGCGTCCCCTCCTGGATATCGAGGACGTCCGGGGGATCGTCCTCGAAGTGGTCGATGCTGATGGGCATGTGTAATAGACTGCAATAGTACGTAATAAGCCTACGTGACCCACTCGTGAGGGGAGCTACCGAGGGGGCGCCGACCGCTGAATTGGGATATAGAGTCACTTCCAGTCGAAATCAGACACCGACGAGTTGCAGGATGCAGAGGGTGAATTCAGAAGGCCATTCCTCCCCTTCATTCCAGTGATATGCATCTGAATTGGCCGATAGGAAGGAACTGCGAATCTGGGTAGTACTTGTTCAAATGATCAATATTTTGCCCGTATTATTTCAATGATTGAAAACACCGCCATCAGATTTGGTAGGTTATACAAGAAGAGTCCCACCAGTGTCCATACAATTCGGGTTAGTAACGGCCAATCGCTCCCATCAGCACCCATCCATTGTGTGTACCCCAACTCAAATACAGGACCTAGAGCAGACGTAATGATCGAGGAAATGAGCAGAGCCAAGATCAAATCGATTATTAATATTGTTTTATTCATGCTCGTGAAATCCACCGTTTAAACTTGAACCTCAGGTCACTTGTTCAACCGAGAGTTCATATAGGGCTCTTATTTCACTCGTCAATGTTGATACCACTCTTCTGAATATATCTCTTGTACATGCCGAGGGTGAGGCACGCTTCTACCGCGGTATAAACTTCAATCAATTTGCACAACTGTACGGATTGGTACGTCTTCGCACAGGGGGAACCGTTGCTTTCGGTGATGAAATCACAAGCGCTTGAAACGGCGTCCTTTTCCGCCCATTTCTTTCTCCCAGTCGTTCAGTTCACTTTTTAGACTTTCAATCGTCTCTTCGAGTTCATCAATTCGTTCTTCAATGCTATCTCGCCCTCTGTATCTTCCACTGAGGGAAAACAGAGTATCATTCAATTCTTCTAATTCCTCCTCAACATCCTCGATCTGCTCCTCTAACTCATTTGTTCGACCCTCCAGACTGTCCCTGCCTCGGTATCTTCCGAACTTCTCATAAATAGAGTCCTGAACTCCCTCTACTTTCTCTCCTGTAGCGTTTACTTCTTCCTTGGTTTGGGCAATCTCATTCTTGGTGGCGTTCACCTCACTTTTGGTTTGGTTAATTTCCGTCTGAGTGTCCTCTATCTCGTCCTGAACCGTCTCAATCTCCCATTTATATATTAACAACACACCAAAGTCGAGAAGAATACCGGAAAAAATCAGAGTCCCTCCCAAGACAGGTTTGGTCGAAAGAAGGTTTGAACCTCCGATTATTGAAACCGCACTAAGAACCAACAAGAGGATTTTGAGAACGAAAGTGTACTCCTGTAACGTCTCGATAGTGGCATCAATTCTAGCCATTTTGACCCATTGTAAGGACATCCCATCTATACCCTTTGGGTTCGGTATTTCGACTGTATCTTGCACACCATTCTGGTCATCTTCTGAGGGTTCAACAGAGCCGGTAGACGTATCCTCGGTTCTCGCTTGCGATGAAGGAATAACCTGGAGACACGCCTGTGGAGACTGCACTCCCTATAGACACTTCCTCATCTGCAAAGCGCGCCATCGAAGCAGGAAGCCCCACTCTCAAGCGCGAGCCGTCAGCCGAGCGGCAGGGTAGGGTAGTTCATGGAATCTTGTTCGTCGCCGCCTTCAGGTCTTCAACATCTACCCATTCAACGCTCTGCTCTCCCGTCAGAAGCAATTCGACGTGTGAGGCTGCCATCCCGTTCTCGTATCGCCTGCGTTCCTCCTGTTCGCTCTCATATGCCCGTTTGAGAATCCATACCTTCTGGCGGTACTCCGGTGCAAATAGCAGGCCTAGTTCCCAGACGTAGCCGCCGTCGAAATCCTCGAGTACTCCGACAATGTGCGTCGCCTCCCCGCAGAGAATATCGAAGACGCGTCCCCACAGACGGATGTCTTCCGGGGTGAGGCCGAAGTCTTCCAAACGGGTAGCAATAGCCGGGGGATCAGTACGCTCGTCGAGCAGGTCGTAGACGATCATCCGGCGCTCGGCTGCTGCTGTATCCCCACCCGCCCCGACGACGAGGTATCGGCGGTCGAACCGTTTGATTCGATTCAGGCGTTCACCGTTGAGGAGGTCCTTGATCCGTTGGTGCTCCGTTGGCGTCAGGCTGATACTCTCAATCCCGTCCATGATCTCGTCTGCATCCGGGATCTGTGCTCTCTCCCAATCGTCTTCGTCCCCCGATCGTTCGCCACTATCCATAGGTGTCCACTGTCCGTTCACCACTTCAATTATGGTATCTCCGTCCAATTAGTTGTGATAGTATTTGTGCTACCGACCTCATTCTGATGCAAGTGTTTATGCTGGTCGGGAACATGTCTACGGATATGAGCCACGTCCCGCCCCAGGCTGATGACCCCCCTACTGAGGATACTGAGGAGTTCAATACATGGAGGGCACTGCAGAAAGCCACCGATTCGAAGCGGGCCGACATCCTTGCGGACATTGTCGGCCATCCGAACGGACTCCCCACTGTGGAGGAACTGGATTATATGAATCCTCCACTAAGTGACGACGCGATCCGTCGGCATCTGAAGACGCTGATGGATGTGGGGGTAGTTGAGGAAGTGGAACTCGAAGTAGGGAACCGTGTCAGAGGCTACCCCTTCAAGTTCTACCGACTTACTGAGCCAGCTCGCAAACTGTTCGACAAGAACGGTCTGTTCCCAGAAAACGCCTGGAAACGACAGTACCAGTCCGTCGAGAAGACAGACCGCATCCGCGACATCGAAGAGATGCCGCGCCCGGATCTGTCTTCATCCAGCGCCTGAAGACCTGTCTCGTCCGTCCCAAGACACTCGTCGTGGCATTCGTGAATTTCTCGGAGACGGCTCAGAAGTGGTTTTGGGCCGTGCTGTCTCACTCCAGTGATAGGCTCTGAATTGGCCGATAGGAAGGAACTGCGAGTCGAACACACGGACCTACAGGCGGATGCGGCGACCGGCGCGGGGATGACACGGTTCGACTTGGAGGACGTGAGCGCGCAGGAGTACAACGGAAGTGCGCGGACCGTGTAGCCCCAACCGTGGGCTCGACGGGTCGGCGTCGAGCACATATCCTCCGTGACGCCCGTGATCCACGTTCCGACGGGAGCGTTGGTGTCTCTCCCTCCGGGAGTGTCGTTGGAGGCATTCCTGGAAGCGATTAATTAGTTGTTCTTTTAGCCTACGCAAGACACTTGCCGGAACAATCAATTCTGGACGCATGGTCCGAGCACGAGCCCTCCAACTTGCGCTACTATTCGTTGTCGTAGCTTCGTCAGCATCCGGAGCAGCGGTGGTCTCACCCGATTCACCCGAGCAAGCCTTACCCCATGAAGAGGTAGAAAATTCGGACGGGAATATTACAGTCCTCCGTGGTCCGGCGCAGTTGTACGAATCGATCGACGACTCTGACGGGCTAGCTGACGCACGCGACGCTGGTCACGTTCGCTCCCCTCAATTCCTCGCTCCGGGAGATCTCCTTGCGCTCCAGTTCGAATCCGAACGTGTCGCTACTGAATACGCAGCCACGGACGGGACGAATTCAACGGACCGATTCTTCAATTTGCTCGAAGCGACTGATACCAATTTCACCATTCACGGTGTAAATCACGGCACAAGCCAACTCCCGTCGAAGCTTAATCTGAATCGGAGTAACGTGAAAGTCCTCCACGAGGACGACACAGACACGTTCTCATTGCTAATCGACACATCTACCGTCTCGGTTGTCGACCGGACAGACGGCGACTCGATCAGGCAGACACTCGAACACCGAGAAATTCAGGTCATCCTCGAGATCCCGACTGAGAACGACACACGCGTACTGACCGGTTCCTCGAGATTCGAGGGGATCGGAACCAGTCTAGAAACGCCGAGCAACGACACAACAATCGATGGGTACAGAACACCCACGGTATCTGAGTCTGCCGTCACCGATCTGCAAATTGTCGGTGCCACGCCGTTCTTGCCAAATACGAGCCTGACAGTTCGAGCCAGTATATCGGACGGTTCCACGCTCGTTACCCGAGACGTCGAAACGTACAATGCTAACAACTCGACCGCTGGCTTTGGGGAGAGCGAATTCAACACGAGGCTGTCACTCCCCGACGCAGATGCCAACGATACCGTCGATATTGTCGTTGTCAAGGACGGAACCGTCCTGACCGAACGAACAGTACTCATCGGTCAGCAGCCGAAGATGTACAATACATCTGCGCGATTGGTAACCTCAGGACCTCACGAAGGGGACATTGCGGTTACATCAACACTTCGGCTGCCCGAACCGGGACTGGTACTACTTTACATCGACGGGGAAGCGCAGACTGCCAGTGTTCCCGAACACGAGACAGTCCAACGGACAATTTACGTTAATGAAGATGCCGTCGATGATTCGGGTCAGGTGTACGTGCTAACCATGTGGGATCGAAACGAGAACGGGATCCATGACTCGGATATCGATACGCTGTACACAACTACGTCAGATACCGGTGCCTCGGCCCAAGACAGGGAGCTTGATACACAGGTCCGAGTTGAGGGCTGGCCGCCGGATACGACTACGTCGACGAGTACCACCGAAGAGCGGACGGAAACACCTCCCGAAAGCACGTCTGGAAGCCCGACGGCTACAGAATCGACTTCCACGTCGGTCCCTGGATTTGGGTCACTGACTGGGCTACTGAGTATTGGTCTGGTTGCCCTTCTCGGTTTGCGATACTCCACAGTGTAGCAGCCAGGTCACCGTCTTCCCCGCGGTGCTTGTCGTCACCGGATCTTCGAACGGCTCGCCGTTGAGAGTGTTACCGTGAGTGTATCGAGCATGCGAAAACTGGTGCCGTGGGTGTTGGGTCGTATTTTCCTGCTAACAATCCCCTGGGGGTGTGTCTGTGGGATCGGCCGCGGCGTGGGACCGGACCACTGCCCTGACATGCACCCGCCGCGGTCACAGCCGTCGTCCAGCCTCGTGTCCGGAATGTGGGACGCCTCGCCGGTCGGCTGCAGTTCTTCGAAGTCAGTATATCGGTTGTACATCGGTTGGCTCATCGTTTCCGTCGGTTTCGTATTTCAACTGAAGCGGTAGCGCGGAGTCCCCTTCCTCAAGGAGCGAGCGGAGCGAGTGAGTAGGGAGGGGAGGAGCGCGTTCGTATCGAGTACAGACACTATTCTATAAGTAGGTACGTACATACATTGAATTGTGGCAGACGACTACGTGCGTCGGACGGCAATCACCCGCCTCTCGGTAAACGGCAGGCAACGAGCGTTGCTTGAGGAAACCATCTCCGAGTGGAAGCGTGGTTGCCAACTCGCCACGGACATGGCGTGGGGCAAGTGTAACGCGAAAAGCGACGTACAGCCTCTCGCCTACGACGACGTGCGCGACCAGACCGACCTCGGGAGTCAGCACGCGATTCTTGCCACCCACCAAGCCGCCCAAGCCATCACCGGCTGTCTCGAACGCCGCTCCAACGGCAAGAACGTGAGCAAGCCGACCTTCACAGCGCCTACGGTGAAGTACGACACCCGGACAATGACACTATTTGACGACGATACGGTGTCCCTCTCCACAACGGAGAGTCGCATCCGGTGTCGGCTTGCCCTTCCCGATGCCGACGACGGCTACCAACGGCAGTATCTCGACTCCGACGAGTGGGAGCCAACAGAAAGCACGCTCACAACTCGCGACGGCGACTACTTCCTGCATATGGGGTTTCGCCGACCCAAGACCGACACCGAGCGAAACACCGCCGAGGACGGAACGGTTCTCGGGGTTGACCTCGGTATCGAAAACCTCGCCGTCACTAGCACCGCCCGATTCATCAATGGACGCGAACTCTCTCATACCCTCCGCGAGTTCGAGAACGTGCGTGCAGGACTTCAACAGACCGGCACTCGGAGCGCCCACCGAACACTCGAACAGTCGAGTGGACGTGCGCTTCGATACGTCCGCGACGTACTCCACCGAGCGTCGAACGCGATCGTGGATGAAGCACTCCGATACGAGTGTGACGTGATCGCGTTCGAGGACTTGACCGACATCCGCGACCGGACAGGCGCGTCGTGGGGGCACAAATGGGCGTTCCGAACGCTGTACGAGCAAGTAGAGTACAAAGCCGAGGCAGATGGCATCTCGGTGAAGCAAGTTGGGTCAGCGTACACGTCGAAACGGTGCGCCGAGTGTGGGTTCACAGTAGACGAGAATCGCCCGACTCGCACTGACTTCCGTTGCGTGAAGTGCGAGTCAGAGGCGAACGCGGATTACAACGCGGCAAAGAACATCGGGATGCGGTATGTCCGTCGAGGTCAACAGTCGTCTCGGCGGACGGGCGACAGTCAGCTCGCCCTGAAGTCTGGAACAGTGACGCCGAGTGGCGGATTCACCGCCCACCCGAAAGGGTTCGACGCCGAGTTCACGGACAAGCCCCACCCTCAAAACGCCGAAGGCGTTTAGGGTGGGGTAGTTGACCGAGTACCGGCTGTGCATGGACTGCACGCTCGATGAACTCGACGACTGGCGGCCGCCGGCGTAGCCTACGCCTCGACAGAGTCTTCGTTCGCTCCGTCGCCGGCGGTCAGCGGGAGTTCGACGGCGATCTCGTCGTACCACACGTGCGGCCGCTTCGGCTTCCCCGGTCCCTCGCTCTCGAAACTGATCAGGTCCAGCTCCTCCAGCTCTTCCAGGTTCCGGTGAACCTGCCGGACATCACGGTCGACGAGGCGCGCTGTCTCCCGGATGCTCTCCGGTTGTTCGCTCGCGAGGACGCGGAGGAGCTCCAGATTCTTCGGTCGCGTCACCCGGTGGAGGTTGTCGACGTCACGGTAGACGCGCTCGAGGTAGGGAACCGGCTCATCACCACGGTCGAGTGCCGCCAGCGCCTCCTCGACGCGGTCAGCATTGCCCGTGGCGAACCGGATGTGCATGATGCGGTTCTCGGTCGTCTCTTCGGGGTCAGTCCCAGGGTTCGTCATTTTCTCTCACCTCGTGTTTGAACTCGCGGTAGAGTTCGCGCAGGCCGTCGAACGCGATCGACTCGATCTCTCCGTCCTCTGTATGTTTGTGATGGACCGGTGCGCCAGGATGATCCGGAAAGTTGTCGTACCGGATGATCGTGCCATCTTCGCCGTCAGGAGCGTTCGTGTGCCCGTACTGCATCGAATACTTGACGCCGTCGGGGTAGCGGTCTGAGCGGGGGACGTGGTACGCACTGATCTGCACGTACGTCGCGTTTTCGGGAAACCGCTCGCGGACGTCGAGTACCTGCGTTGCCTCGTCATCGTCGTCCCCCGGCATCAACCGTTGTTACAGGCTCCAACACAAAAGGTGTTGCTCTCCTCCCCAATGGTGGGAACTGGTTCGCCCACCTCCCTGTACCCGCACCTGGTGTCTCAGTACAGTAATAGACTAACTTCTTCGAAACAACTTGGTGCGAACGTTACTGACGAATCGAGTGATACGTGGCTGCTTGCTCTCCCCCACTATAGACTATACACCACGTAGACTGGTTCGGGGATGCCACACGACACCTCGAGGTGCTGTACGAGCGTGAGTCGATCGACTTTCGCGAGGTAGCTGAGGGGCGTTGCGTCGAAGACCCACATTCACAGCGCCTCGAGGTCCGAGTCGAGATGCTCGTCGGCCACCCAGGTGATATCGTGTTCGTTGGCGAGCTGTGCAAAGTCCCAGACGGACATCCCCGCCAGCTCGGCCGCTTTACCGAACGAGGTGGTTCCAGCTGCAAGTTGGTCGAGTGCTCGTTGGCGCTGCCACTCAGCAAGCCCCTCCGAGAGAAGCTTTCGAACAGCCGTACTTCGGTCGAGGTTTTCGTCTTCGAGGTATGCCTCGAGTTCTGCTTCCAATTCATCGGGCACGCGTGCCGAGATCGTTCCCATACTATTCGCAATGTATGCATTGCGTACAATGATTTCGGCGACTCGTCTCGGTTTTACATCTTGACCTTCTCCCACGCCTACAGTCGTGGGAATCCCGAGCGTTAGGATTTCAGGCCGAGGGCAGCCCGACGGGTTCAAGACGCAGACGTTCCATGCGTCACTTACTGGGTGTCAGCATCGGCGGGCTGTCTTGTGGGACGAATACGGAAATATGAGGAGAAAGCCCCGCTCTTCAGGGCGGGGATGAATCCAACAATATTCTACGACTTCACCCCCCCGATAGACTGATGGATATTCCTCGTTTCGTGATCAATATCTTCAAGTAATACTGCCGACACAGGTTACGTATGGCGAAACAGGTCGTCACCCGCACCTACACTGCTTCCATACGGAACCAAGAACAGGTGTCCGACGACCTCAATTCGCTCGGAGTCGCCGCCTCGAAACTCTGGAATGTCGGACGGTGGGTTTGTGACCGCGTATGGGCTGAAATCGGCCACATCCCTGGTCACAACGAACTCACCTCGTACCTGAAGTCGCACGAACGCTATGATGACCTGCATTCTCAGTCAAGTCAGCGAGTCCTTCAGGAACTCGCTGAAGCGTTCAACGGCTGGTACGGTAAACGACGCAACGGGGACACGAGAGCGAACCCGCCGAAGTACCGCAAACACGGCGACGACCACCCGCGAAGCACGGTCACGTTCAAGACCGCTGGCTTCAAACTCGACACCGAGTATGAGAGAGTCCGACTCTCCAAAGGATCGAGTCTCAAGGAGTATTGGTCGGACTTCACTCTCTGCGAGTACCAGATCCGCCCGGACGTTGACCTCTCCGCCGTGGAGAGCGTCCAACAGGTTCGGGCAGTCTGGACTGGTGACGAGTGGGGACTACAGTTCGTCTGCAGGATCGAGATTGACGTCGCTGAAGCTCCCGGTGAAAAGACGATGGGTGTTGATCTCGGGATCAACAACTTTGCCGCGCTCGCCTACGAAAACGGTCACGGCGAACTGTACCCGTTGAACTGTCTGAAGCAGGACGACTACTACTTCAGCAAGCGTCTCGCCCAGTGTGACGACCCTGATTCCCGCCAAGCTTCGCGGTTGAACCAGAAGAAGTCGGAGCGTCGAACCCACTACTTCCACACGCTCTCCAGGCATATCGTCCAGCGGTGTGTTGAGGAAGGTGTTGGAACGGTCGTGGTGGGCGACCTTTCTGGTATCCGCGAAGACGAGGGGAACGACAAGTCGAAAGACTGGGGAACGCACGGGAATCTCGACTTGCACTCGTGGGCGTTCGACCGCTTCACCTCGATGTTTGAGTACAAAGCCGAGATGGAAGGCATCACGGTCGAACTGGTGTCCGAGCGTGATACGTCGAAGTCGTGTTCGTCCTGTGGGAAGAAGCGGGACGCGAACCGTGTGGAGCGCGGGTTGTACGTGTGCGACGAGTGCGACGCGGTGGCGAACGCGGACGTGAACGCTGCTGAGAACATCCGGCAGAAAGTATCTCCAAGTCCTCGGTCAGAGGATAGGAGTAACGGCTGGTTGGCACAGCCATCGACGTACCTGTTCGACCAAGAGAGCGGATGCTTCGCACCGCGAAAGCAGGTCACGTCGTAAACCACAATATCCCAACGTGGGAATCCTCGCGCTTCAGCGCGGGGAGGATGTCAACGGACTGCTTCGTTCGGGAGGTGAGGGACGCCGTCTTCCCACGTCACCACATCGAGAACATCCACGAGATCATCGATTCGCCGGTCAAACACGTTCAACGGATGTGCATCGAGAAACTCGGCTGTCTCCCGCTGTACGGTTTCACCCTGGTGATCGATTTGGAGGTGGCACTCACCGAGATCCATATGCGTCTCGTCTTGATGCCATCCGAGCATGAGGTCCCGATCCGATTCGATCCACTGGATCACGTAGAAGTCGTATGGGTGGGTCTTCGGAACGTCAAACGAGACCTGCAATTCCGCTTCATCCACAGGGTATGAGGTGCCGAGAAATCGGTCTGGTGTGACTGTCGCCCGGACCCCGATTTTGTTCCCAGTAGACGTATGATACCACACCTGCTCAACTGGAGAGGTATCGTTCGAAACCTGTGTCTGTAGTTGGTTGTGAATTCGATTGAGTAGTCTTCGGGCGTCGAGATTCGCGCGGTTTGCGAGAAAGATCATTAAGCGATCTTACTGCGAGACTGGGGTCGAAGCGTTCGATGAATCGTTCCGGCCCGGGTGAAGCTCCCGGGCGTCGTCGTAGAGTTCAAGCGCATGTTTGAGGAGACGCTTGTTGTCCTCGTATCGTTCCCACTGGCGTAGTATGCGGTTGCGCTCTCGAATCCCCTCACTGTCGAGGGCGTCATCAGTGAGCGTCGCTTCTAATTCATCCCAGGATTCGACATCGAATCGGCTCTTCCACTCGTCGATGTCTGCCTGAATGGAGGCGATCTCATCACGAAGTTCTGCTCGCGTGTGCGTGTTGATCAACTCGGCCACCTCGTCGAAGTAGCGACGCTGGTAGTTCGGCGCGTACTTCCTGTTTCCGTCGTCGCCTTCAACAGCCTGTACTTGCCCGAAGTCGACCAGCATCTCCAGCTCGTCTTTCGCAGTTTGCCACGACGACACCTGCGCTTCTTCACGGACCCAGTCGACAGATCGCGGTTCGGTGATCGTCGTCGCGATCTCTCGTACACGCTCTCGTGCAGTGAGGTCGTCAGTCCACGAGTCGAGTCCACGGTCAGTCATACTCACCGATACGCGGCTTCTTCTATTATTTCTTTGGATGGGTCACAGATATCCGAGATAGAGTAATAGACGAGACGGGATGAACGACACGTACGAGGCGTGTCGTTTGGCACCCGTTCTGTGGTCGGCCTGCTGTGGGAGATGATGGACGAACCGGGCAATGAACTGAAGACCGACGTCGATGAGCGTGCCAACGCACCGGATTTGAATGACGACGGTATACGTTGGACGACATCGACCGGCGCAATCGTAATCGATGCACAGGCAGTCCGCCAACTCTGCGAAGTACATTGCTTCGGGACCCTGAATTGGGAAGTGGACGAATCCGGTGAAGAACTCGACATCCAGACCGCGGGGCGTTCAAGCGGGCGAGTTGGCAATTCCACGGGTCTCTAGAGAACGCACTCGCAGACATCGTACCGGAATAACTCGATTGTCAACCTAAATCCAGAAGCCTTTATATACGAATGGGGTTTAGGGTATACACAGTGATTTCAAAGGCCGGAATCGCCGTGATTGACGCTCTGAGTACCGGCCGAGAAGCGACGCCAGTGGATCTCGCAACTGAAACCGGGTATTCACAGACACACATCTACGAGGTGCTCGATGACTTGCTGGACGCGGGGCTCTTGATCGAACGCCGTAGGCCCAACAACCAGCGGAAAGTCCGTGTCGCGGACCACCCGGTCATTGAAGCGTACCGGACGCTGCAGTCGAAGCTCAATCACGTTGAATGGGCTGACCTCCTCTCGCCCGCCGCCCTCAAAGTGTGCTGGTTTCTCGACGAACCCCGTCGAGTATCCGAGATTGCAAAGCGACTCGGGATTACTCGACAAGGCGTTCACAAGGCGCTGTCGCCGCTCAAAAACCGGGCAATGCTGTCCCCGTCCGGCCCCGATTACGCGGTAAGTGAGGACCTCGCACCGCTGCTGGCGTTCGCGCAGGCCGTCGTGACCCACGAGCACCGATCGCGAGCCCGGGATATCGCGCCGAGTGCGACTATCGAGTGGTGCGACCCGAAACGAACACTCGTCCGCGTGCAGACCACTGAAGATACAGACGCGCTACTAGACGCACCAGATTGGCAGGTGACCGGGCTTGGTCGATTCGAGGATTACGGGCTACAATTCTTCCTTGCAGGTGAGCCCGCGTTCTGGTACGCGCCCGACGAGGAACTCACACCGGGCGAAGTGGTGTGTCACACGCTTGCCCTCGATAGCGGCTCCCGCCGGGTTAGCTATGCAATGTTGTTGATCGAGGCGTTAGATATCGACCAGGAGACGCTCACAGAAACGGCAACGTGGTACGATCTGGAAACCACGGTCGCTGCGATGTACCAGGCACCACAGGAAGGGGTCGAAGACTCGGACGAGATCCCTGTCGTCCTTCCAAGTGAATCAGAATTTATGGCGCTCAAAGAGCAGTACGGTGTAGTATGACGGTATTCAAAGGTGGCGAGGCGGTCAAAGAGTTCCTCGAGGAGTTCGATACCTGGCTATCGGAGTCCGTGACGGTGTATCTCCTCGGCGGATCTGCGATGACGGTCCGGGGGTTGAAAGACCAAACCGAAGATATCGATCTTGCGGTGGGTGTTCTTTCTGAGTTCGAACACGTCTACCAGACGCTCACGTCACAGGGATTCACGGTTGTCGACGAACCAACGGAGTCGTTCGAGGGCGTCGGAAAAACCGTCGAACTGCATCACGACAAGCGCGGTTTTCGAATCGATATCTTCGAACAGCAGATCGTCGGGAAAGTCTGGATCACCGACCGGATGCGCGACCGGGCCGAAGAGTTCTGGACCGGGAGTTTGGTAACAGCGTTCATCCTCTCGGATGAGGATATGTTCCTGCTGAAAGCGGTTTCCGGCGGTGATCTAGCGAGTGGCCGTCGACGTGACATCGAAGATATGCGGAAATACGCCCAGCGTGGGCTGGACTACGAATCAATCCTCACTGAGATCGACGAACAGCGACCCTTCAATACCGGCACGACTGAAGCACGGCAGATCCGTGATCGTTCGCATCCCCTGTTCACTATCGAGATAGCGGTAAACTCACTGTCGGGGCTCCCAAACAAGTTCACCGCTCGTATCGCAGAGTTCGCGACGGAGTTCGAGGTCGAATATACCGTTCTGGGTGCTGTTGACGATGGGATCGACAACGTCGAAGTACTTCGGAATAGAGTTCTCGCGAATGTGCGAGCACTTTCGGACGACCAGAAAGACACCGTCGATGAAGCAATTGATCGACTAGTCGCAAAGCAGATTCTCGAGCGCGACGGAGATACAGTTCGACGCCGCTGAGCAGGTAATACATGTTTGAGTACAGACTTAGATGATGCCGCCACCCACGAGCAGGACAGTGAGAGCTGGTAGCTGTGTGATGTTCGATACAGCCCGTCGGATGTTAGTTGTCATATGTGTCGGTTATTCTCAATTTCAATGTCGGCGAGTTCGGACGGAGGTCCGCCGGCCTGAAGTTCTTCATAGACAGTCTCTGGAATGAGTAGTTTGTCGACGACCGAACAGAGGTCAAGAGAATCGATTTCGCCAAGGTGAATGAGTGGGCCGGTGTCAGCAACGGCGACGATCACGCGTTCAAGCCCCACCGCACATCCTCTTCGACGGCTTCGGCCTCGCGCTCTGCGCGTTTGACGCGGTCTACTCCGGCGAGTTCGACCGCTTCTTCGCGCGGGATCTCATCGTTCAGATATCGAGAGAGAACGAGGTCTTGCCACAGGGTTTCGACGCCCCGCTCGAGGGCTTGCTCAAGCACCTCCGACTCGGAGACATCACGTGCCTTCGCGATCTCCTGTACGCGTTCTGTGAGGTCGACGGCCATAGATACTCGTTTGGCACTAACTCACTTAATTCTCTCTCGGTGAACCGCTTCGGGGTCAAGCCCCGAGGCACTGGGCCTGCTCAGCCTGTAGACCACATTTCTGAACTATGAAGATATGTGGCGATAGATGTAAGAGAATGACATGGCCGACGAGTTTCCCAGCGCCGAAGACGTCCCTGAGGAACCGGTCTCTCCCGAAGATATCTCGCCGTTCGATGGGGACGGAGCAGCGTTCGACGATATCAACGAGTTCGCGAGAGCGGAGTGGAAGGAGTCAACCACGGCGGACGAGCGACTCCGAGCGGTGATCAAGCGGACGGTGACACCAAAGACGGCGAACGAGATCGCCGATATTGCAGCCGTCTCCGAGAGCAAGGCCCGAACTGCCCTCAAGGCGCTCGCGGAGGAAGGCGTCGCGAGTGCTCGACACACCGACTCCGGGACCGTCTACCAACGAGACCCCGACCGGCATCTCATCGAGCAGATTCACCAGCTTGCGACCGCCGGTGACGTCGTCGAACAGATCCAGGACCTGAAGGCCGAAATCGCCGAGTACCGGGACGCGTACGACACCGAATCCCCCGAAGAACTCCTCGTTTCCGACCGGGAACTCTCCGAACAAGAGCTGACGGACGTGTCGCACTGGCGGACAGCGATGCGGGACTTCGAGTACCTCCGTGCAGCGTACCGTATCCAACAGGCGAAGCGACGCACCCCTGCGGCGGATGAGTTCGAGGGCGCTTCCGACGAACTGCGAGTTCAGAAATGGTGATGGGAAACGGATCACCGCTCGATTCGGACGCGATCCTCACCAGCGTCAACACGATCGCGAACCAACTCGACGAAGGCTTCCGTGCGCCTCGGTTTCGCCACACGCAGCACGACGAATTCACGGAGAAACGAGGGAGGGTTCGAGAGGCGAGAGTGACAGTCGCTCCAGGAATCCACCAGGATGGTGGATACTTCGATATCCAATGGTGGGAGAACGGCGACTACACGAACCACTACCGGGAGAAGGGACTCGAGTTCCGGTTCGGGCGGGAAGCGTCCAACCAGGCCACAGACCATCCGGTTCTCCATTTCCACCCGCCTGATGAGCTGTCGCGACACGAGCAGTCGTGCATCAGTGAGACTCATCCTCCAGAGTTGGTCACGCTCGCCGTATTGACGATGTGGTGGGCCGCTGTCACCGCAACTGACGAACAGGTCCTCAACACGCAGTCTGGACTTCCGTGATGGGGAAGCTCGCCCGCTGACACCTGGTGGTACACCGAACACGTCTCCAGTTGATCCACAGACTACCGGTCTTCGAGACGCACCCACAGGTACCCGTCCAAACAAGTGTGGGTGTGCGTGGGCTCTCACCAGCCGTCAGGGCTCCGAGAGCGCGCTCGCGTCGGTTCGGGTCCTCGCCCCCCTGTGGTCGCTCGTGCAATCTCTCCGTCCCGTGTTGCCGCCGTGTGACCGCTCAGGCTTCGGCTTCCGGCTCCACCTCGTCGCTCAGGCGACGCTCTGCCTCGTCGCGGTCCTCGGGGTACCCGATGTCCAGCCGCCAGCCGTCCAGCGGGATCGCGTCGATCGTCCGGCCGCTCTCTAGGAGCAATCCGACCGCGTCGCTGATCTCGTACTCCCCGCGGTCGCTGGGCTGCACCAGGTGGCAGGCGTGGAAGATGGCGGGGGTGAAGGTGTAGAAGCCGGTCATCACGAGGTTGGAAGGCGGGTCATCGGGCTTCTCGACCACGTCGACGATCTCGCCGTACTTGTTGGTGTCACAGACGCCGTAGCGTGAGGCGTCTTCGATCGGGACCTCCTCGACGAGGAACGCGGCGTCCGCTCGGTCCTCGGCCTGTCGGCGAACCACGTCCTGGAGGTTCGCCTCGAAGACGTTGTCGCCGAGGATGAGCATGAAGTCGTCGTCGATGTGCTCCTCGACGGTGAGGAGGGCGTGTGCGAGCCCGTTCTGGTCGCGCTGGTGGGCGTAGGTGATTAGGGGCGGTGGTTACAGTCGCAGACAGTGACTGAGAACCCTACACGGACTCGTCCTCCCGTATCGGAACCGGGAACTTGTGGTCGTACTCGGGGAGCGAACTGAACCGGCGGAAGTCCTCCAGAAATGAGCGCGCGTCGTAGTCTCGGAGGCGAATGAACAGGCCGGAGCCGTCCTCGACGTGCGTCTGTTCCACGGCGTAGTTGTCGTAGCCCAGGCGATCCAGTTCGGATCGGAGGTGTTCGACGGAGGCCTCCGGGAACCCGTGTGTTGCGAAACTGACTCGGGGTGCTCCGCGGTCACGAATCGAACAACTCCCGTCGCCCCAATACCAATGGAGGAGCGCGGTCCTGTCGAGAGTGAACGCCTCCGGGACGACCTTCCGGTTGTTCTCCTCCCGAACTTCGTACCAATCCTCGTACAGCTGCTCGAAGCGCGACTGAGGACGTGACGTGACCGTCCACATCGTGTAGTCCTCCCCGTTGAAGTGATTCTCCCGGGTGAACTTGTTTGGCTGGCCGTCCGGAAAGAGGCTCTCGGGAAGGTTCTCGATAAGTCGCACCGCATGTGACTCCGTTGTCGTCGAGAGCTGGAAGAAGCACCCCTCGTCCGTTCGACGGTGGAGGCACCCATCACCGAGGAGTTCGCCCTGAATGAGCGAGACCTGATACGGGTTGAAATCGAGGTCCGCCGTCTTCGAAGCGGGTGGCGTGTAGTCGACACCCGCCTGTTCGAGGTGATACCGGATCGCCGCACGAGAGGTGTTGTAGTCGTCGGCGATCGCTTGGGCGGAGCGGTCGTGGTCGACGTATTGGGCGACGAGTTCGTCGGTTCTGTGTTCCAAGCGGACGTACTCCGGACCGCCGTTTCGCATCGACACGTCGTGGTCCTTCAACCGGTTGTGGATCGTCGGTGTCGAGACGCCGAACTCGTCTGCGATCTCTCGGAGTGACTGGCCAGCATCGTAGCGCTCGGCGAGCTCGTCTATGCTTTCATCGAGCCACTCGTAGCGCATCATGTCACCCTCCCCTGTCGCTGGTGGTAGTCGGAAATCTGTTCGATGGGTTCTTGCCGCGTTCTCTCCGTGTTCGTCATGCTTCGTCGTGGTGGCGAAGCGCGGGGATCCGGTGTCTCCAGCACCGACCCCACTTCTGAGTCGGGATCCCGCGCTTCTCGTACTGCAGTTAACCTCACCTTCGCTTAACTGTTACTTTGTAACTTCTAAAAGAACTAGCCGAGTGCTATCCCCGAATCTGTAAATGGCTCCGGGATTCTTCTCGTGGTACTATGGTCAACGAGGGGTTCAAGCCCGATAACCGCCAGGAGGCGATTCTCGATATTCTCAAAGACGGACGAGAAGAGGGACGTCCATGGGGCTATGCGAACCCGAAACGGATGGAGGAGCAATTAGACATTCGCCGACAATACATCAACCGATCGTTGCGGGGACTCGTTGATGCGGGATGGGTTGAGAAGGTGAATCGGGGACTGTACCGGTTCGTCACCGATCCCCGGGAAGAGTGAGGTGACTCTGATCGATAGGAATCCGAAGTCGAGAGCGATTCAATGATATAACTTCTGCTCATATAGGTCCCGATTGTTCGATGGTTGTCGGTCTATACCAAAGAGTCTGCCACCGGACTCCACCCTGTGTCTCAGCTCTTGGAACAAAAGCCCAAGCACGGGGGTGAGCGTGAGTGTGTCGTCTGTGATGACCCCGCCGAATACCACGATATCGACGTTCGGGGGCGTATCGTGTTCTACTGCGAAGAACACGCGCACAAGTAGTATCGAATTCCGACCGACAGCAACTTGCTTATCGGAGTATCCGCTGGTGAGCATATGGACGAACAGGCGCCGCAGTACTGCCCCGACTGTGGCGATACGTTGACTTCACGAGTGATCGAGGACCGTCCCCGAGCGTACTGCACCTCGTGTGAGAAACCAGTCTACCGGAATCCTAAGCCCTGCGCTGGCGTCCTAGTTGTGGACGACGGAAGCGTATTGCTCGTGAAGCGAACCCAGCCCCCAGGTATTGGAACGTGGAGCGTTCCGGCGGGATTTCTCGAATACGATGAACCTCCCGCAACCGGAGCTGTCCGTGAACTCGAAGAGGAAACGGGAGTGAGTGCTTCCGCTGAGGATCTCGAATTATTCGATACCGCGTTCGTGACTGCGGGACAGCGAGAGAACGTAGTAGTCATTATCTATCGAGTTGATCGAAGTGTGACGGACGGCCACCCAGAGCCGGGATCGGATGCAGGTGCTGCACGCTTCTGGGAGATGAACGCCTTCGAAACGCAAGACGAGGATATCGAACCGGGCTACGAGGAGATCATTCGGCGGGCTCGAACGCTCTGAGGGTTACTCCGCCAGCATCCGATAGTAGTGGTCGATCGACTCGTCGGCGGTGAAGTTCTCTTCGAACGCTTCCCGGGCATTGGCGCCTTGTTCCTCGACGAGTTCCGGCTTCGATCGCCAACGCTCGATGGCTTCAACGATCCCTTCCACGTCCCCCTGTGACACATGGATCCCGGCGTCGAACTGATCGACGATTCGAGACTCGTCGTCGTCCGGTTGAGCGATGGTAAGCACGGGGTCGCCTGCGGCCATCGCGGTGTAGAGTTTGCTGGAGACACAGATGCCCTCGAACCCTTCCTTGACCGTAACGACGGAGACGTCCGCTGATGTGAGGCTGTAGGGGAGGTCGTCCCACGGCTGGTATGGGAGAAACTCGACCGTCTCTCCTCTGATGCCGAGTTCTTCGGCCAGCGAGACGATGTTTGACTTGTTATCTCCCTCCCCGATGATGAGAACGCCCACGTTCTCGTTCTCGAACTCCGCCGCAGCTTCAACCAGGGTTTCGAGGTCGTGGAAGTCCCCGATGTTCCCCGAGTAGAGGATCGTAAATTGGTCGACGAGGCCATGTTCCTCGCTGAACCAGTTCTCCGCTTTCTCTTTGGGTCGAATGAAGTCCTCGTCCTCCCAGTTGTGGATGATTTCGACCTTGCTCTCGTCGAACTTCGGGCCGGCGTTCCGGCTGATGCGATTCTTCATCACCGGGCCGAGCGCGACGATGTGGTTCGCCGCGAGGAAGGAACGGCGATTGAAGAAATCCCAGATCCGGTGAGGAATACTCCCTTCGGGAATGTAGTCGAGTTCGACTGGCTGGTCGGGGTAGAGGTCATAGACGATATAGGTGTAGTCCCACCCACGAATCCGACAGACGAGCCACATCGCAACAGGGAGGAAGGGAGGGTTGGAGACGAAGATCACCTCGCGCTCCTTCTCGGTCCGGCTCAGGAGCATCACAACGAACATCCAGACGGTGAAGATCCCCCAGTTGAACAGACGCCGTGGAATCGAGGACTGTCGAACCTGGGGTGCCCGAATGCGCTTCACCCGGACCCCTCCATGCGTGGACACGCGAGGTTGCTTCTCGTTCTCGCCGCTGTGATAGTTCGGCTGGCCGGTGAGGACGGTCATATCCAGACCCCGCTCTCGGAGTCCGACAGCGAGGTCAGTCATGAGCTGGCCGGTCGAGGCCGTGTCCGGGTGGAAATACTCCGTGACGAGTACGTATTCTTTGTTTGCGTCAGCCATGAGGAAAATCCGCGTCGCGCGTTAGCGCTCGTGGAGGAGTGTTTCGAGGTTCTCCCGAACGTACTCCTTGTCGCGATTCTCGACGTACCAATCGAGTGTGTTCTTGATCCCTTCCTCGACGGTGTACACGGGTTCCCACCCGAGGAGTTCCTCAGCACGGGTGGTGTCGGCCGCACGATGGCGAACCCCGACCGGCTTGTCCGTCATGTAGTTGATCTCGTCCGGCTCCCAGTCGAGATAGTCGAAGATGATCTCGACGGCCTCGTTCATCGTCACGTACCGACTGATACCGGCGTTGACCGGGGTGCCGTCAGTGATATTCTCGGCGGCGAGGCGAAGTGCGCGCGTGATGTCCTTCACGTAGGTGAAGTTCCGCGTCTGCTCGCCGTCACCCCAGATCTGGAAAGGATCCTGTCCGGCGTAGGCTTTCGCCATGAACGCGACGATCGCGTGGGTTTCGTTTTCACGCGGGCCGTACGCCGTGAAGATCCGAACGGCGCTGGTATCGATGTCATACTGTTCGTTGTACGCCTGGAGCGAGCGTTCACCCATGAGCTTCGCCCAGCCGTACACCTCGTCAGCGTAGGCGCCTCCACGTTCCTCGAAGCTCACCATGTCCTCGCTGAGGCGCTGGCGCTCCTGCTGGATGTCAGTCGGATACGTACAGGCGCTGGAGGCGAAACTGATTCGGTCGACTCCGTTCTTCGCGGCGGCCTCGTAGACGATGTTGTCCAGCGCCATGTTCGTGGCGCAGTTCGCGGGGTACTGAGAGATGTATCCCCGCCCGCCGTGGTCGGCTGCGAGATGGAAGACCGTATCTATGTCTTCGGTCGCCTCGTCCGCGAAGTCCCAGTGTTTTAGATTTCCACGAAGGATTTCGATCTCGTCCTCGACAGCTTCGATGTTTCCAGTTTCTCCACTAGAAAAGTCATCCGCGACACGGACGTTCGCCCCTTCCGCGACGAGATCTTCAACTAAGTGCGATCCAATGAATGAGGCACCGCCTGTAACGAGAACGCGTTCACCGTCCCAGCTCATTGGTTTCCTCCGTTTGCGACTGCTTTCTGCTTAGCTCCTTCGAGCTCAGACTCTGCCCACTCATATACATTTTCGAGCCCTTCTTTGAGCGATATACTTGGTTCCCAATTGAGTTCGTTTTTCATTTTCGTATCGTCGATAGCATATTTGTCTGTCCCTGTAGGCTTCGAGAGGTCGTGTTCGATTTCGAGGTCCTTACCACTGATATCAACAATTGTTTCTGCGAGTTCATTGATAGAGACGACTTCGTCGCCATTTCCGAGATTAATGGGTTCGCCATCGGTTTTCTCTTCCATCGCTCTAATCATGCCTTCAGCCAAGTCGGTAACGTAGATGAACCCGCGTTCTTGACTGCCGTCACCGAAGAGCTCGATGCTATCCCCGTCTTCGGCCTCGATAGCCTTACGACACAGAGAGGGAATAACATGGCTACTGTCAGGGTTAAGGCTCTCGCGTGGACCGTAACAGTTGAAGATACGGACAGCGCCAGTATCGACACTTGTGTCTGTGTGATATGCATCACAAGCGACCTCACCGAGAATCTTCGCCCAACCGTATGTACTGTGAGGATTGGCTGGAATAGCTTGCTCCTCAGAAAACCGATTCAGACCGTCATGTTGTTGCCGGTAGACACAAGCAGAGGAGGCGAACATAAAGCTCTCAATATGGTTAATCCTCGCGGCTTCCAGCATGTGCTGGTTCATGAGCACCGATGGAGTAAGACCATGGACATTCTCTCGCTGAATATAGTGGATTCCACCTACTGAAGCGGCAAGATGGAAAACTTGATCAACCCCTTCGGTAGCTTCGACACAGCCTTTGTGTGTCGTCAAATCGACGGGACGAATCTCGATTTCGTCTTCGAGATGAGATATTTTGTTGAAGTCGCCACGTGAGAAGTTATCCGCTATGACTACATTAGCGTCGCGGCCGAGAAGCTTCTCCGTAAGAAAGCAACCGATAAACCCGGCTCCGCCCGTCACTAGGACAGTTTGGTCTTCCCAATCTAACATATGCAGGTGTATTACTACGTCCCTGAATAATCTTCCTATCCTGACAGAACTAGCATTACTGCCTCATATAGATGAATCCGCTATGACTACTATAAGCGGTGTATGACCGAAACATCGTATTCGAGAGACACCTGATATTGTTCAGAGAAGTGGCGATTTAGGTCTGAAACGGAACTATAGTGGTGTGTTCATAGGTAGCCTAGGTCTTCAAGGTTCTTTTCAATCTCGTCGGAGAGATCATCTTGCCCCTTAGACAATTCTAATTTGCCTTCGCCGATACTCTGCCTCTGTCGGTGGTCCTCAATAAGCTTCTGTAATTTTTCGGCGATTTCCTTATTCTCGTTGAGTACGGAGTCGGTTTCTTGTCCCGAGTGGGGAACGCGATAGAGTTCCGTTGAGCCGTTTTCCTCGATATACTTATAGATCCCTTTCCGGACGGCGATTTGATTTTTGCCCAACGAGAAGAAAATCGGGTCAGTAGAGGTACGGTTGATTGTCTGGAGGGACACGCCTTCGAAGTGATCTGGAACTGAAATCCCCGCTGCTGTTAACATTGTCGGTGGTAAATCTAAATGCTGGACGGGGGTCTCAACGATACCGGTTGGAATTGACGGGGTGCGGACGATGATTGGCACTTGCGTCATGCTGCTGTATAGCGAGGCACTGTGGAAGTCGTTGTATTGACCGAACTCCTCGCCGTGGTCACCGGTCAGTATCACTGTCGTGTTTTCGTCGATTGCAGATAGGACCCGTCCAATTTGTTCATCAACACTCCTGATACAGGCATCGTAGGTATCGATTACGTCTTTTGGGGGATTTTCGCCGACGGCAATTTTGCCTTCCTCGCCGGGTTGAATTGTGTGCTCAATAGAGCTATTTCCCCGGATTGCTTCGAGATGTTTTGGCCAGTAGCCGTACGGGGTATGGGCGTCCATAAAATGGACCCAACAGAAGAACTCATTGTCGGCAGTTTGTTGTTGTTCGATAAAATGAAGTGCCTGATCAACCGAATCTTTATCCGTATGACTCGGTTTATATTCGTTTGAATCTCCTGTTGACTGGTTTCGGAGAATATTATTGACCGGTTTAAGAACACACTCATCCAACCGCTCGTTGTCTACTTTATCACTAATTTTCTTACCGATACGCTTGATGATCGGCTTCGTGCCTGTGGCTTCTGAAACACTGTAGAAAGTATCGAATCCCCTATTGTAATTGTACTCCCGGCTCACGAAAGCGTTCACCGCGAATCCGCCAGTTGCGTATTCTGCGTTCGAAAAAAGGGCTGCTAACGGTGTATACCTATCCGGGATTCCTAGTCCATCAATTTGATGCGTATAAACACCCGTGTGGAGGGATTGGAAAGCCCATCGAGTTCCTGGACAGTTTGCATACCCATGCTTGTAGATAGTCGCGGAGTTAGCGAAATCATCTATGTTTGGTGAAGTCGGCCTCTCGTAATTATAGCAGCCGAGATGGTCAGCACGAAGACAGTCTACACTTAAAAACACAACGGAGTTCATGTTGATAGGAATATATTAGAGAGACCTATTTCTTTCTATTGAAGTTCTAAAACCTGGTATCCAACATCGGGGTATCACATGGATGTCGGAACGCTACCCTTGCAGAAGTCGATGCGAACGCTGGTACCGACCGAAACCGGTTGGTGACAGCATCGACAGATATTCTTTAGGTCGTACGTTCTAATTAAAGTCCAACCCTGGTTGTGTAGCGGTACTGAGGGTTTCCTGTAGTGTCGGCAGTTGGCTTTGGATTTCTATATCTTGATGAGGTTCTCCAACAGCGGCAGTGGCGAGTAGCCGGGGAACTCATCCAGATAGTAGGGATGAGCTTGGTCGGCGACTGGAAGGTCCTAGCGCTTTGGCCTGGTCATCGGCATATTCCGTCACTACCGCCAGCATCTAATGACTTACTAGCAGTGCCAACATCGGTGTATACAACCGAACCTTTACGATGTGATTTTTCTTTGTATCGAACCCATCCAGCTCGCACTACTTCTTTAGCTTTCGAACAACCGCACAACAACCCATCGTCACTAGTAGATGGGGTTATATTTTTGCGGAGACCCTACCACGCGGCTGATATGGGAGGTAGAGGTAATTTTGGTAGGATCTTCGACCTAGTTGACGTGTGCTAGTAGGGTTGTTTGCTCTGTAATTTCACATTCACCATCTAATTCTATAAATCCAGGAGGTAAATCTAGAATCTCTCCCGGCCTTATCACTCTCTCAGGCCGCTCTTGTGCATATATGGTCAGGGACCTTTCGGGAAAATGGCTGTTTAGTTTATTTCGAAATTTTTCATAATCAAACACGTGTACATGCGGATACTTTTTAACGTCGTGATCTCCTTTTGAATCTATATCTTCATCATTTGGAACGCTAATAAATAACTCGCCATTGGGGCGAACAATCCGATTCAACTCTGTCAAATATTTGTCTACGTTTGGAATGTGTTCCATTGTCTCAAAAGATAGGACTATGTCTGTTGAATCGCCATCAAGTGGTAAGTGATGGGCGTCTGCTTGGACGCTACTCTCCGGTGAATAATATTTTTGACCGTAGACGAGCGCATCTGCTGAGATATCGCCTGCTATATACTCAAAATCGCTATTTAATTTTGCTTTCAAAATATGAGTTCCATAGCTTACTCCAGCAGCAATGTCTAAAACTCTGTCCGGTTCTGTCCCGATGAGTAAGTTGGTAGCTAACACGTATCTATAGTAATGCAGGGCTCGAGTCCGTAATCCTGGATACGATGAATAAGAATATAATAGATTCGGACCTACTAAGGCATCATGCCGATCCCTGCTATTATCTAACAAATACTTTATGTCTTGAATCTCTCTACCATCTTTATATAATGAATAAATAATGAATGGTGACCAAATGCATCCAGGCAACTGATTAGCACCAAATATTAAGCCCCGGTTTAGTGCTTCAAAAAAACCTTCTTCTCTTGTAATTTGAATAAAACGCTCAAATTTGCTCATGGCTGTATCAAGTAAAGTTTAATATATAAATGTTGTGTTCAATAAAAGGCCTCGGGTGAAGATATCGCATACCGGTTAAAGAGTCGTAGCGACAATCACAAGCCTATCACGAATTTGGTAACCAACACAGCATATTTAAGATTTGTCGAATAAACCATCACTATAATATTTAATAGGAATAGCTAGTTAGATAGCCCTTCGTCCATTATATCATGTAAATGTATTACTCCCTCAAATCTCCCTTCGTCGGTTGTAACGAGAGCCTGTGTAATGTCATGTTTCTCGATAGTTTCTAAGGCTTTGATAGCGGAATCATCACGTGATACAGCAACTGGGTCAGTGGTCATGACTTCCTCTGCGGTCACACCGTTAAAATCAGTTCCAGACTCAACAAGACGTCGTATATCTCCATCTGTTAAAATTCCCTGGACGAGATCTTGGTCATCACGAATGACCGCGATCCCCTTCTCACCCTCACTCATGTGAACGATGGCTTTACCTAGCGTGTCAGATGGCTTTGTTCGTGGAATATCTTTATAAAGTAGGTCACTCACATTTAATAAAAGCCGCTTGCCAATCGTACCGCTAGGATGGAAGTGCCCATACTGGGTTTTGTCGAAGTCTTGCATCGTCATCAGCGCATTTGCGAGACAATCCCCAATAACCATCGTGACTGTGGCACTTGCCATCGGAACAAGGTCAACTACGGCTCCTTCGTTACTCACTTTTGTATTGATATGGAACTCTGATTGTTGTGCAAGTTCAGAATCCGGATTAGACGTGATGGAAACTGTCGTTGGCCCGAAATACTCGGAAAACTTTAATAATTCCACCATTTCTTCGGTATTGCCGCTGTTCGAGATAAGTATCATCACATCCCCCGAGGATAGCGCTCCAATATCCCCGTGAAGTGCCTCAACAGGATGGACGAAATGTGAAGTCACTCCGATACTGTTGAATGTGTCAACGATCTTCTTGCCGACATCGCCGGACTTACCGATTCCTGAGAAAGCGATTCGACCATCGGTATCGTCTATTTCAAGGGCAACACGGCAGATCTGCTCAATTGTTCCCTTATTGTTGAGGGTCTTGATAGATTTAGATTGCTCGAAAATGGCCTTGGAGATAGCATCTCTAATCTCATCGTCCCCTGCTTGTTGCTCCTTACTTGCCATTTTTAACCGTTTCATCAATCGCTTTCCACTGATTGACAAGCGATTCAAATTCATTGAGGGGAAGCTGAGTAGCGGCGTCACATTTCGCTGACGGTGGATTCGGATGTACCTCCGCGAAAATACCTGCTACTCCCGCACTGAGTGCTGCTCGAGCCAATGTCGGTGCAAACCGACGGTCGCCGCCGCTGGAGTCACCGCGTGCGCCCGGACGTTGTACCGAATGTGTCGTATCAAAAACGACCGGCTTGTCGAGTTCTTTCATGATGTCTAGATTCCGCATATCCACGACGAGATTGTTGTATCCGAACATCTCACCGCGTTCACAGAGCATGATCTGTTCATTCCCTGTGGATTCTATTTTGTTGATGACATTATCCATTCCGTCCGCTGAGAGGAACTGCCCTTTTTTTACATGGATCGGCAGACCTGTTTTTCCGGCAGCAGTAAGCATATCGGTTTGTCGTGAGAGGAACGCAGGCACTTGGAGAACGTCAACCACTTCTGCGACCCGTGCAGCTTGTTCAGGAACGTGAAAATCTGTTATTACCGGAAGATCGTACTCATCTTTAACCTGCTGAAGGATTTCCAGCCCTCGTTCCATTCCAGGGCCGCGGTAGGAACTGATTGATGACCGGTTTGCTTTATCAAACGAGCTCTTGAATATCAAGTCAATTTCG
This sequence comes from Halobaculum roseum, assembly GCF_019880245.1. NCBI lineage: Archaea > Methanobacteriati > Methanobacteriota > Halobacteria > Halobacteriales > Haloferacaceae > Halobaculum > Halobaculum roseum. Next base: position 680,694 of record NZ_CP082286.1, on the reverse strand, counting down.
TGACGGTCCGTGATTTTGCTCAGTTTATGCGCTGTTTCCATTACCTGTTCTTCTGATTCGATTACACATGGCCCTGCGATTAGGAAGAACGAACCCTCATTCGAGGCTATGAAATTATCACTGATTTTCATTTTTATGTTCTTGCTGTAGTTGTTTCTCCACTACAGGTATATCGCTTTCAACGTTGACCTCTTTTGAGTCGTAGCCGGTCTCCACGGTCTGTATCTCGTATCCGTTTTCGAGTAGTCGAAGCTGTTCTAAGTCTTCAGCTGATTCAAGATCTGACTCCATATCGATGTAGTCAAGTAACATTCCTGTTTCGTAACCATATAATCCAATGTGCTTATATGTTGTGCCTGTTTCCCCGCCGGACGGTATTTTCGACCGTGAAAAGTAGAGTGCTTTACCATCATTATCGGTTACCACCTTAACCGTGTTCTCATCCTCAAGGAGCGATTCGTCTTTGATCGGGGAAATTGGCGTTGCGACTTTCGGAGAGTTATCTTGAAGCGCCATCACAATATCGTCGATGACAACCGGATCGATTAGTGGTTCGTCGCCTTGGATATTGATTGTGAAGTCAGCTTTGACGTTCGCTGCGACCTCTGCCACCCGATCTGTTCCAGTTAAATGATCAGGGTCTGTCATCATCACAGAGCCGCCAATAGACTCGACTGCCTCAATAATACGTTCATCATCTGTTGCGACGATGAGGTCGTCGAGCGACGCAGCGTTGTTCGCACGCTCGTAGACGTGCTGAATCATAGGTTTACCAGCGATTTCGATTAATGGTTTACCAGGGAGTCTTGTTGATCCATAACGAGCTGGAATAATGCCAACCGTCGTTTGAGACACTTCCATTATGTAATTCAAAATATTCCGAACGGCTCCGTTTCCACCATCATACCGGCTGACGTATGAACACTTCTTTTTGACTTCCTGAACTGCGTCGGCAGGACAACAACCCGTTCCGACAGTTTCTATCGCGTCTACGTCCGTCAGATCATCGCCAATATAAACTGTGCTCTCCAGACTGAACCCGAGGCGAGACGCGATTGATTTAACTTTTTCTTTTTTATCATTCACGCCTTGGTGAACTTCATCCACTCCCAATTCGGAGGCTCGATTTGTGACAGCTTGAGACTCCCTTGAAGTAATAATTACGAAGTCGCAACCGTCTTGTTCAAGCCATTGTGTGATTTTATATCCGTCTTTCACATCGAATGTTTTGAAAGCCTCACCATCGTCGCCAATATTAATTTTCGAATTTGTGAGGACTCCATCTACATCAGAAAAAACTAACTGGCCCATGTGATCTCCTCTTGAGAAAACTGGACACCAGTAATGATAAGTTTTACTCTATTAATTCAGTAGAGACATCCGGTTTCTCCGGAATTAATATAGCAATGATGTCGATTAAGCGATTCTGGGTTTCACTCTACTGTATTCCCTAAGACCGTGATATTCGTGATGCTGCACTAGCGGGACTTCCGAAGAATAGACGCTATCTGACTCTGGGTATCACAGTTTATAGTGGTATCTCCCAAATGATCCAAGAGTTAGAGCTGAATCGCATCTCTCCATTGGAAAGGACGGCAGGATCAAGCACATATTTGATCGGTTGGAAGTCATAACTTCGGGATGAGACTTCTCTTAGGTGTTCTTGACTTCTACGCGAACGGTTCTATCGACCAAGATGTCCTCGAATGTCAAGTCGAACGCTATCAGAATGCGGGGCAATATTATTCTACTATATAGAGCCTAAATCCGCGATTATCATATATTTTATCAATCTTCCTGTTATTATTAAGGTATTTGTAGTCACTCTTCGAGTACCCCGATCCTTCGTATAACTGCGTATTCTTTTTTATTTCTCTCTCTTGGATTGTTAGATATCTTTCACTATTGTAATGGGAATTCAAAGATTGGTTTGCAAAATGGAATGGTACTCTACCTCTATTATACTCGTAGTCGATAACCTGGATATTTTTAGCAACGCCCAGTCCCCGGCTACTCTTTATTGTGCCGAATATTGCATTTCGATAGCGGTCCGGAGGTGCATCCCCGACAAATTGTATGTCGTCATTGCTATTTGTGAATGAAAACTCATGTCCTGTGATCGAGGATTCTGAAACTTTTTGATTTGATTTGTATATATATGGTGATGAATGCATAATCGGAATAGATAAGAGATACATAAATATCAGTACGCCCACGACTATTATTCTCATGTTCCTTTTATCGACTTGTAGGTTAGTCCCTTCCCATATCGTATGGATCGCTAAGGTTCCAATTATTGTTACAAGTACCATAGCAAATCCTTGAATTCGAAAGTAGGCTCCCGGACTTAGCATTAAGTAGATCAAAAATAGCAAGGTTATACCACCCAATCCGGGGATAAATCCTATCACAATTATTTCTCTTGGACTTAATGTGTTGGTTTTGGATCTCATATGTTCTAGGTAAAATCTCCTAACCGTTAATAGCATCAAGGCAGTTGATGCCAAAACAAATAACAGGTCTACAAAGAACAGTTTGAGAAACAACTCAAAAATACTAGATCCGTAATTATCCAGTGATGTAGCGGCACCCGATATTTTATTAGCACCTTCCACATCGGAAATATAAACAAGCTCGATGAGCCTTGACGCCCCCTGAGTTATGAATGTACGGGTGTGAATATTCCACGACAACCAAATAATCAATATCGTTAATATATCTCCTACCATGTTATGCAGGCTCATAGACGGCAATAAGCTACTAGATTTTTGTTTGTTTATATATTGGACTGAGATTATAAACGGAATATAGAAAACTAATACGTAAAGTGCCTGTCTTGGATGAATTAAGACAAGTGCGGTATAAGCAATTATGAACATCATTTTAAATCTCACTTCCGGAGTACTGACATACTTAACCAAAGCATACAGTAAAACAGGCGAAAACCACACAGCTACACTCCCAGGTTGTGATAGAAGATGGATCCCGAAGTTATTGACTGGCAATAGTAAAGAGCTTGAGAAAACTGCTATAACTATCACTTCACGTCTATTAGTAATTGCTCTAATTAAGACAACAACATGAACTATAAAACAGACTATGAATAGGATTGGGATTAATAAAAAAGTGTGTTCCAATTGTGATCCAATAATAAAGTGTATGGTAGCTGCAAATATGTGCAACCCTGGATATAATAGATAACTCGGTATTAGATCAGGAACCCCGGCGATTATATCCCTAGTGTATCCTAGATGGGTGAGTGGATCACCCACCCCCATAAAGTTGTATCCCATTATAATTGGAAAGCTGACTATACAGATTGTTACTAAAGACAATGATGCTGCAGATAAATAACGGCTGAATTTAGATTCAGAAAGAAACATCACCGTAATAAAAATGAATGAGGCCGCCACCAACAGCCCAATTGAATGTGAAGATGCTTCTTGGTATACTGATAACATATACTCGTTGGCAATAGAATGTCTGATTGACAGAATTGATGCAATAAGGAATATTTCCCCTAGCAGTAACAGTAGACGCTCCCATGATCTCTGGACGATTGTTGCCGTTTGTAATAAGAAATTCATTTTATAAAGATGCTAGACTAACTTGTTATCTTGGTCAGAACCACACTCATATATATCTAACGTGCTATAGTAACCCGGTAGACAAAGCCAGATCTCATTGTTTTACTGCACCTCCCGATCAGTACTTCTCACTCACGGAGTGAAATTATTAATGACCGTTACGGTAGCGACGTTCGAACTGTATCGATGTGTGATCAACTGGAACATTCATCACGTGTATCCGGACAACATCTCCATGTTTCACCCCGGTTAATGGGCGGGAGGAAAAATCGCGAGTGCGAAGTCCAGTTCCCGCTCACGTTTTGTGCTTAATGTATGATGGGTGCATCAGAAGTCTGTTCTTCGTCTGCTTGCTCTTCATAACTGGGATAACAGTCGTCGGAAGAATGCATGAACGAGGAATCGTCATTTATTGTAGAATTTATGTCAAACTATATACTCCGGCATGTTTGAGGACGCTCAGCCTCCGTCCACACCCTTCTCGTCATCTTTGACGTAGGTGATATCCAGTGTATCTTGCTTCTTGGGGGAGTCAACGTACGGAGTAAACACCAGTGGCAGATTATCGGTTCGTCTTAGGGTTTCACGGTGTAGAAATCGACATTGCTTTGTTGGGGCAGTCAGGGAAGAGATTCTTGACGAAGTCCAGGTGATGCAGCGTGCAATCATGGTCCAAGTCGGACGGGAAGAATATGTTATCGTCGAGCCGTTTCTCGCGTGATTTCGAGAGGACTATCTGGTTTATCGCTTGATTTATCTGGTTTATCGCTTGGATTCCGATTATAGAGATTGACCCGAGGTAAGCGGTTTGTCACGGGAACTACCGTCGCGGTCTGGCAGAATTATTTGCTTTTATGCTGGACCACAGTCTTGTCAACCTCGATGGTCTTTCGAGCACGATTACGTCGCTGTAGATCTACCTTCTCTACTCAATTGTGAACAGTTCAGCGACAGCACTTGGCATTCGACATTCCCAGAACAGAGATAGTAGCGGGAAGCGAGAGTCTAGCAAGATGAAGTCTGAGACCCAACTTCGTCGCATAGAGGGTGTCACTTTCCGCTCCAGTAAATCAAACTCGATGCTGTCGGTGCCTCCGATGGACCGGACAATCTCTGGTATAACTCAATAGAGTATTGCTCCGTCTCGTCAACAATCCTATGCAAACATTCCCTTTAACAGGATTTATAAAAGAGTACACGAATATTCATTATATGGCTAGTGGAAGTGGAATTGGTATAGTAAGGATTCCACCTCCGGATGATGAACAAGATGCGTCAGAGAAGGCTATTAGGAACATCGCCAATCTGTCAATAGAGACCTACGATAGTGTTATTATTTTTGATGACATTTCCGTAAAACACCAGTCAATCACCGTTGATCCCGTTCAAAAATCGGATTCCGATTCGGTCTTGTTAAGTATTTTCTTCAATCTCTATTTCCAGATTAAGCTATCGAAGTCAATCATCGATCATCGAGATGATCTGGATACTACTTTCTGGCATATCGGTGGATATAGATTAATTTTTCCTATGATCGTTTCTAAATCAACTGGGCATGACATCATCATCGCCGTTACGGGTAAACCGACGAAAGGATTTAAGAATGAATCATCGTGGGGTAGGTGGGGGAAGCTACTGGCTTTTCTTTCGTACTTTTTTGAGCGAACGGCCTATCGTATTGCGGACCGTATCGTTGTTTTCTCAGAGGCAATGGTTGAATACAATTTACTAGAAGATTTTGAGTATAAGACCCACAAACTACGATTTAATTATGAATCAATTCCCGATTCCCCTTCTCCGATAACAGATCGGGATAATGTTATAGTTTTCTTAGGTAGAATTATTGAACTCAAGGGGGCAGACAAATTGGCTAAAGCAATTGAGATACTAATGAAAAAAGAAAGTTGTTCTATCGATAGAGTTCTGTTCATAGGTGACGGAAATATCCGCGCAGATTTAGAGTCAAAGCTTAATTCTAACCCACAAACAAGTGATGTTATAGAATTCACTGGCTGGGTTTCCCGAAAGCGGGCTATGGAGATTCTGGAAGATGCTAAGATATTTGCCTTACCATCAAAGTCCGAAGGGCTTCCCAAAGCACTACAAGAAGCTATGGCCCGGGGTGTTATTCCAGTCGTATCTCCAGCAGGAAGTATCCCAGATATTATCCAAGATCATGAAAACGGTGTGCTTTTGGCAGATGATAACCCTGAAACAATTGCTGCAGCTATTGAAGAAGTATTGGCTGCGGAACAGTCTCTTTATTCAAAAAAGGCCATACAAACTATAGAAAGTGAATTCTCCAAAGAGGAGATTTTGAAACGATTTAAGGCAGTAGTTCGCTTTCAGGAAGAGAATTGCTGATCAGCTCGTTATATATCTTCACACACAATCGGATATATAAATAAGTGTGTTAACATCTTCCAGTTTTCATTTCTGGCAAGTTCTCTCAATTATTGATCGCAAAGGGTTCCCTTTAACCATATGCGCTCTGGGGGAGTGTTCAGATAAGGATGAAGAGTGAGGTAGAGCGAACTTTTAGTGGTCTATGCCAGAAATCGCCCGCCTCATCGGAGGTAGCGACTGCTTCGAGTTAGATTTTCTGGAGCGAGAGGCGACACTTGAGCCCGCGATGAAGTTCGGTATCCGACTCCATCTGGCTGGACTATCACTTTCGGATACCGTTTCTATTTTCAAATTGTTGGGTGTCGAGCGGGGCCGCACGACCGTTCACAATTGGGTACAAAAAGGCAGATTTACAGCCGCGTGATGGCGCCAACCCGGATTACGTTGCGGTTGACGTAACCGTGATCCACCTGAAGGACGAACGCTTCTGGCTGTACGCTGCTGGCGATTCCGATACGAACGGCTTGCTGCACGTCAAGCTCTTTCCGACGAGAAATCGAGTGATATCCGAGATGTCCTCTCCGAACTCCGCGAGAAAAATCTCGTCGATGACGCGCTCTTTCTCGTCGATTATGCAGCGTGGCTCCAAGCAGCACTTCACCGACACGGCCTCGATTACAGATACGAAAAACACGGTAATCGGAACAGTGTCGTACGTGTCTTCCGAGAACTCAAACGCCGGACCAACTAGTTCTCAAACTGTTTCAGCCACGCCCAAGCAGACACCGTCGAAAATTAGCTTCAAGCGTTCGCCTTCGCATGGAACCGCTAATCTGAACCCTAGTGTAGCACATTGTTGATCTCAGAGGGTGGGTTTGACAGCGCGTTTGAGCGCTGCTCGTCCTGGTTTTCGGTATATTTACGTCGGATCTGAAACGCTCGGAGATACTGTGTCAACTTGTTCTTCGAGACACCACGATGGGGCGAGAGCCACGGTCGCAGCAGCGACCCGTGGCTCTCGCAGGTGTTGACGTGAACGTCCCTATCGGCGTATTCGCCATCGCCGTCGACGACGTATTCGCGGATGAATTCGTCGTCCCGTTCGAGCGGTTCGTACGCCCGAAAGCCGTCGGTATTGACGGTGAACACTCCTGTTTGCGGTCGACCAGTAGGGGTCTAATCGTCGATTCATCGGCGGCTTTCACAGGGACGACGTACCATTGTTCAGTGCCGCAATCAGCGAGAATCAACACGGGCGGTTTGTTACCGTCGTACTGTACCTCGCCCGCGCGGACAGGCTACGCGAGCGCGAGTAACTGTCGCGCTCGTGGCCTCTCTTCCCGGCAGATACGTACAGTTCGTCGATCTCGACGGGGCCAACGAGATCGAGCGCAGGCGCGTCGAGCGCTCTGGTGAAGCACTCGACGCGCCGGTGCATCGTCTTGTGGGTGATATCAATTTCGCACTGTAACTGTCTGAGACTCGTGTTGAATCGGAGGAAGGCGTAAATCGAGAACAACCACCGGCGGAGTGCAACTTTCGAGTGAGCGAAAATCGTGCCGGTCTTGTTGTTGAACGTGAGGTCGCAATCCTTACAGAGATACCGCTGAAAGTGGCTATAGCTGCCGTTTCTGACCGTGCAGTCAGAACGGCAGCGAGGACAGGCTACACCGTCACGTCAGCGAACCTGTTGGAGTAGGTCCGCTGCAACCGATTCCGGCCCAGACACACCTAGAGGAATCATCCGTATCGGCCACTGCTAACGCGGTGGCCTTGTCTTCTTCGACTTCAGAGCCCCAACTGAACAGTATCAACAATCTCCTATTGAAGAGCGATTTACTTATACCCGAGAGCCTCAAGTTGGTCTTCAACACTCTGACTTTGGTAATCTGTTGATTTGAGCGTCGAGTTGTAAGTTCCCCCATCTATCCCTTTCGTACGAACCCAAGGGACTCTACGCAAATCAGGGTGAAGGACTCCGGCAGGATGGCTGTATACCCCCCACTCTCCGAAGCATTCGCCATGGTCCGCACTTATAGCCACAGATTCTGCATCGAAATTGTTCAGTAGCACCTCGACTTCATCGAGAACTGTTTGCAACTCTGATATATAAGATTCCCAAACGACGTCGTGGTCGCCACCCTGTCGCAGAAATTCAAACGGGGTCGCCTCATAGTCATACATCTCCCTATTTTCGCGGTTAGCCCGTGTGGCATATGGATGGTGAGGCTGTGAATAGTGAACGATAACTCTATCCACGTCTTCTTGGCGCCCTACCTGAATCGCCCTATCAGTAATGTACTTTGGTCTGACATGTCCGTGACCCTCATTCGGGGCATACTTCCAGACGTTATCGAGCAACGCTAGGGAGTTATCAGAAAGAGTGTCCCAGTCTGCGAACGAAAAGTACGCGTCTTTGTCTTCGTTTGGTGTCTGTCCTGACTTTAGTACAAGTTCTGCGTGTGCGTTTCCAGAAATATATGCAGTTTTGCAAATCTCTTCCCGGTAATCAGACACAAACGTGTTCGCAATCCATTCACTAGAGGTGCTGCCAACCGACCATATACTGTTCACGTCCTTAATGAAGTCGTAATCGTCGGCGACAGCATTCATAGCGTCAACCCGGCAGGTGTCCAGCAGGATCAATAGATCCCAGTCTCTCTCAAATACGTTTGTTCCCGGTCTGAGACGAGATATTAAGGACATCGATACGCCCACGTACGTCTTGTAGAGCGATTGAATGATTTTACCACCTAGCCCAGAATACATACTAAAAGTACAATTGGTCTACAGTATAAAATGGTTGCTGAACATATATGGCCAACTGCGGTCCAGTTTGTTGGTCGGACGCTACTCAGGAGTTATTTATATTTACCCCCGTGAATATGTTATTGTTGATGGGATTTGAAAAGACACCAATACAAAACGACGATTTCAATAATGTCTTTATTTATGTTGGTGATGCGGTTCGATGGGATTACATTCCAGAGTGGATTCGCAACCGTGGAGTAGCAATCAAAACGATAGGCGCTTCAATACATTCTCCGACTTCGTTTGCATCTCTTGTAACTGGGCTTCATCCCCCTGTTCACGGGGTGGAAACGTTCAAGAACACAATCCCCTCTGATGTATTCTCGATGTTTGATCTCAAGGGCTACGACACCTGGTTTCAGAATTCCGTGTTCTATCATGGAGAAAGATTAACACCAGACAGCGTAGATCCAATTTACTCTGTACTTGGTACACAGCCCCCCCAAACGTCGGATCCGTTCGCTGAAAACGGCCAACCGTTCTTTGCGATGGAACGAGGGCCTGGAGGGCATGCACCATACGGTTCGTTTGAGGGGACTGGCCGTGAATACTTCCGCGAAAACGGTGATGCAACGCCGCAAAAAATACAAGAAGATTACGAGGAAACCGTACGGAACGATGTTGAGCTGTTTAATAAACGAATGGGCCAACTCAAAAGAGATGGATTACTTGAGGAAACGCTTGTAATATACACGTCCGATCATGGTGAGCTACTTGGTGAGGGGGGAATGTTAGGCCACAATTCGCCGATACTCCCGGAGCTAGTTTACGTCCCAACAGTATTCGTGAATCCTAAACTAAAGCCGCATGAAATAGATGATACAGGATTTGGGCACGTTGATATCCTCCCCACTGCACTTCATGCGGTTAATGAATTGTGTCAGTACGAGGATTTACTGAACGGTGTACCACTTGGTAACCGACAGGAGGACGACCTACTTCCGTGTTATTACACTAACCGTTATAACTTCGTCGGGAAACATAATATTTCGTTTTCATATAAATCTGTTTGGAACCGGGCGGGAGGATACGTATTCCCAAAAACGAATCTATTACAGCGACTGTTGGTGCTATCCGGGCAGATACTTCTTGGCCCGAAAGGTGGTTATTTGAGAAATCATCTTACGCCAGCCGTCCGATCATACTCCCAAGGCACTCAGAAATTCGGGACGCCCGAATTTAGCCAACAGGAAGGAACGGACTACCTAAGTTCAATTGAGCAGATGGTCCAGAATAGCGAAGAAAACGTGCTCTCCGATGAGTCGAAGCAGAGACTTAAAGACTTAGGCTATATTTAGTTCTCAGCTACTGTCTCGTATATATTGTCTAAACGCTTGTTAACTGTCTGCCAACTCCACTCCTCACTACTTGCTTTCGCTGTCTGTGACATCTCGTACAGCAATTCTGGAGATGCATACACATCTTTGAGGGCGTCTTTTATTTCGTCTTTTGTTTGACCAATTAGAATCCCATTCTCACCATCGTCAACAAGGTCCGGGATTGACCCTACTTCAGTCGCTATGACCGGGACTCCAACGCTAAATGACTCGATTATTACCCTTGGAAGCGCTTCGTCGTTTGACGGTAATACGAGAATATTTGATTTATCTAACTCACGGATGACCTCTCGATGCTCGATCTCACCAGTGCAAACCAATTCTTCGTCAAGGGAAGATTCCTTGATTAATGAAGATATATCCCCGATAGGGTCATCACCGATTAACGTTAAACATGAATCCGGATGACACTCGACAAAATCTTCGAAAGCCTCGATTAATAAGTGAGCTCCTTTCTCTTTGATAAGACGGCCAATGAATATTACGTTAAATATTTCATCGTCTGGCTGAGCTATTCCGGAGTATTCCTCTTTGACATAGGGGGGGTTCACCACCGGTATTCGGACGATTCGATCTTTTGGAACACCATTTTCTACCAAGATGTTGTCTACGTTTTCCGCACAGCTGAACCAGTAGGGAGTTCGACCTAGCTTCACCAATCGTGGAGAAAACATCTCGTCACGGCAGTCATACAATATTGGAGTACGAGTTAAGATTGCGGCTAATGTGATTCCGGGTGTTGCGTATGACGAAGCATGCACATGCGCCACTTGGGTTTCTTTAGACAACCATAAGAAACAGAGGAAAGAAAGAATTGATTCTATGAAGAGCCTTAGTATTCCTGGGAGAGATTTATACCGAGGAATTATCCTGTAGACAGTTACATCATCAGAAGTGGCTATTATTTTTTCATATTTATTTATGAAGGTAATAACATAAAATGTGTGGTTCCCGGATAAGTCATTTACCAAATTGGAAAAGTATACTGAACTCCCACCACTTTGTGGTGTATACCGAGGGGTGAAGATTAGTACATTACTCATCGAGTCATTCAACTGTTCCAGCCAACAATCAAAAACACCTCCGGTCACAAGTTGCTGACGTATCAACCGAATCACCCGTGGAAATACCGCACTATTGTGACTTATACTGCCAGTCGGAACGCTTGAGCCCCCCTGAGAAACGATATAGTGACGAAGGAGGGGAAAAGATCCCCGTACTCGCCAAGATAGGCGTCAAGTGGTGATTCAGTACCTTTTCTGATGATAGTGTACCGAACACTATAATTGAATCCAAATACATACTGTTGCTTGTACATGCCTCTCCAATATTTGGTCCAAATATTATGAACGAGAAAAGTGAAGATGGTATTATAAATTCCTCGCTAGGATCGATAACGCAGGGCGCATCTATTCATTTTATTGGTAAAGTGATTTCAAATATACTTGGGTTTATTCTAAATGCCTTATTGACACGTGGACTGGGAGCAACACAATACGGATTATATGCGTATGGGAATACAATAATCACAATATCTGCCGCTTTAGCGCGGATGGGGTCCGGAAAAGCTGTGCTGAGATTTTTACCCGCTTATGATGATCGTCCTCAGCGACAAAATAAGGTTATAGGATTAGCTTATCTCACAAGCTTCTTATCGGGTATATTTTTAGGAGTCATATTGTACGTTACCGCTCCTTTGATTTCAACACATACACTTAGAAACCCTTTGCTAGTTGATGTCATACGAGTGTTGGCAATTGTACTCCCATTTAACACGGCATTCAAATTAACAAATGCTATATTTAGAGCCAAAGAAAGGATGGAATATCTGGTCTTAGTCGGCCAAATATTAAGACCATTATCTTATATAACAGTTGTTACAATAGCACTTGGTGTAGGTTATTTGCTTGATGGTGTGATTTTCGGGATCGCTGTTGCGTCAGTTTTGCTCTTCGGGATATCACTACATATATTAGTAAATAGACTTGGGATGACCCCAAATATTTGGGAGAATAACGAAAAGGACATTAAAAGTTTCTATAACTATTCGTTGCCATTAGTATTGAAGGATGTAGGGCAACTATTGTATAAAAGAGTTGATATTATAATGGTTGGGATTCTATTAATAGAATCAGATGTTGGAATATATAAAGTAGGATGGTTGATTGCAGGTGTCATAACTCTGCCTCTAGGAGCATTCAATCAAATTTTCCCACCAGTCGCTTCACGACTCTATTCTAAGAATAATATGGGGGAGTTAAATTCTGTATATAAGCGCATTACTCGATGGACACTAACTATTGCTATCCCGCCTGCGCTGATTGCAGTAGTATATGGCCAAGAAATACTCGGGATATTTGGCCCTGAATTCACAAAAGGCGTGCTAGTTTTGGCTCTCTTCACTACCGCTCAACTGACCAACTGTGCCGTTGGTCCTACTGGATTCTTGCTAATGATGACGGATCATCAGTATTTAAGCATGCTAAACCAAGGGGCACTCGGTATTTTGAATATAGTATTGAATTATATATTCATTCTTAGGTTCGGGCTTATTGGGGCAGCGATCGCTACAGGTGGGGTATTAGCATTTATCAACTTATTAAGGGTTTGGGAAATTTGGCATTTGGAATCATTGTTCCCTTATAACAGTAAGATTTTGAAGCCGGTAGCTGCCGGTATCATTTCAGGTGTTATCATGTATGTAATGTCTTTATTACTTAGTGGATATATACTGCTCATCTCTGGAATAGTACTCGGCTGCTCAGCATTCGTACTCTTATTATACACATTAGGTATTGAAGAGGAAGATCTCACGTTCTTCAAGAACCAAATAATTCAATAACTTAATATCTTATAAATTAATAAATATTCATGATAGGCACTGTCTAGTTAAGCGCCGCTATAGCTGGCGTTCGCCCGTTTAGTGATTGATGCGGTCTTTGACATTGTAGTAATGTATGAACTGTTCAAGGCACTCGCGTGCACTTGCCCGACTACCGAACCACGAGTTATGGAGACGGTCCATGCGCATTTTGAGCGTGTAAAACCACTTTTCGATGAGGTTTCGGTCTGGAAAGTCTTCCCGACCGTTGAGACCTAAGCGGGAGAGGGCAGTCCGATAGCCGAACTGATCGACGAGGAACACTGCGTCAGAAAGATCATGTTTCTCAAGGAGGTCATGCAGAAACGCATCCGCTGGATCGGTGCCATGTCGTCCGAACAACTCTTCGTTGAGGATCAATTTTGTGTCGATATTTATTGCAGTATAGAGCAAAGACCATTCGCCGTTGATTTTGATAGCGATCTCGTCAACTGCGATCCGCGACGGAGAGCCGTCGGCGGGTCGCTGACGCTATCAGCGACGCGGTGAACCCACTGGCAGATCACTTTATGGAGCGTTCTATGCCGAATAGGCGAAGGATTTCTTAGTTTCGGTACTTCCCAATCGGTCTGAGAGAGGAAGCTAGAGCGTCGCTCTGATTAAGGAAGATATCTGGTTGAGAAGAGTGTACACTATCCCCCAACCAGACGGTGTTCTTTCGGCGGAAGATGTCAAAGAAGTATGGCTGACTTGATTGGAGAGTTGCCGATGGAAGGAATCGGGGGTTCGCCCCTCGATTCCGACGATATCTGGCTCGTTACCATGGCTAGCGTCAACCAGTCGTCCGTCTGGAAAGTCACATCCCAGACGGACGATATACCCTGCGATACGGTCATGGACTGGCTCCACACGCTCCAGCGTAGCCGAATCGAAATGGCGGCAAACCTGTTGTTTCGTCACCTCGCCATGACGATTCTCGGCCCTGACCGGTCGAGAATCGTCTCCATTGACTTCGTCGATAATCCTTATCACGGCAATCCCGACCAGGACGACGGAGAACTCTGTCACACGAGTCCGAAAGATGGGATAACAACCTGCCACCGCTACTGCACCGCTTATATTGTCTCGAACTGTAAGCCGGTGACACTGGCACTCACCTACGTCCGCAGTGACGAGAAAGAAGCCGACGCGGTCGAGCGTGTTCTCGACCGCATCGGTGTCTATCCCTTCGAGATTTATCTCTTACTCGCTGATTGTGGTTTCTACAATGAACGGGTGGTTCGCCGCGTACGTGACCTAGCTACGACAGTAATCGTCGTCAAGAAGAAAGGTGAGCGCATGAAGGACAAACTCACCACGCACTACTCGTACATGACGACCTATCGGATGTACAAAGACAGCGAGCGGGAACTCCGATTCCTGCTCGCGATTTCGGTCTCCTATCAGAACGGAGTTCGCGGGAAACACGGTGAGATTGTACGAGCTACGTAGCGTGTGATCTCAGAGATCCCACGGATACACAGATCGAACGGCGCTATCGCAAACGATCGGCGATTGAGACGAGTTACCGGCTGTTCCGTCAAGCGCGAGCAACAACGACGCAAGACCCAATCGTGCGGTTTGCGTTCGTGATCGTGACCTTCCTGCTGGAGAACCTCTTGTTAGTGCCGCGGTGGGCGGTCGTCGCCCGCCCACGCAGGGGCAAACGCGACCTGCCCACACAGTTCACGTTGAAGACGTTCCGTGATTGGATTCGACACGAGCTGGAAACAGAGTTAGCCCGGCAGTGGGAAATCGAGATAAACGGTGTAGGCGTACCTGAGGCGTAGGCCCCGGCGGTGGGCTGACCGGTCAGCCCGTGGCCTCGGGTCAGCTGTTCGTAGCAACAGCAATCGTCTCAAACAGCCCCAAAAGTTGTTTAATCCGCTAATTTTATCTGGGTCAGACTAACGTCTTAACTCACGTAGCTTTCGCTCCGATGTTGAGTGGCTTACACCAACTCAACTCGTCTTCCAACGTCTCGATTGGGAAGTACCGAGTTTCTCGGAGCAAACAGCCGGTCACGTGAAGTCGGACGGCGAGCGCCCTGACGATCGTCGCCGTTCGCTCTCGCTCCCAGCATTCAAAATTCGCCGTATTCAACGTCTCTTTGAGCAGTTCTTGATTGAGCATAGACACCGAAATCAACGAACTGCTCACTTTTCAAACTGGCTTAACTAGACAGTGCCCGGAGGAGGCTACCACTAATTTGGTGATGTAATTACTCTCGAAATCATACCCATCGCTCAGCTGTTCCATGCTTTCTAGAAATAGAGTATTATTCTATTGAATTATATATTGCGGATATTATCTTCTTCAATGTTAAGGCATAAAAATTATTAAAACTCCCCTCAATAAATATATTGTTTCTAAATGCGTTAATGTAGTTATCGGGAGTGAATCCGTAATTGCTAGTTATGCCATCGTACATTGCGTCTTGAACAGCTTGTAACTCATCAGGGTTTCTTGCATTTGGATGGGAGCTATACATAGCTTCACCAATTACAACTATTGGTGTCCCTTTTGCTAAAGATTGAAATCCAACGCTGCTATTAATAGTGACAACCAGATCTGCTTGTTCAATCAAAGTATTAATATCATATTCTTTCAGCCAAAGTACATTATCGCTGTGCTTTTTGATACTCGAATAGCTCTGAGGCTTTATTTCAGCCGGGTGTTCTTTTACCACCAGTTCCATATTGAATTCGGATGAATTTAATGAAGATAATACGACCGAATATAATCTTTTCATATTTTTGACATATGGGCTGTTATACAATACTTGCGTATCGCTGTTAACCTGTAAGGGCAAGAATACAAATCTTGATGGGAGATCGTGTTTTAACTCCTTCTTTATTGGCAATCCCTTGCTCAAAACATTTTTTGTCTTATTTACTATATTCTCAACTATGCTTAGTGAATTATTATGTCCTTTTAACTTTTCCACATTGGTTAGCTCCTCATATTTTTTCTTTTTAATTGGTTCATCTGTCATTGGTTTCCATAGCGGATCCCTAGATATGATCTCTTCAAAAGAACATCCAAAGACACTAGAATTACTATTAACCCCCTGCCTATCAATCTGAATGGTGTCATTTAAATACCCATTCTCAAGGAAAAGAGTAGATACGCCCTCTGCTTCACACGCAATTTTTCCAATACTCATGTCATTCCAGAAGATAACAATATCAATATCAAATTTATCAAGACAGTTGCAGTAATTGTTATATTCTACTTCTAAATCTTTGAGTGATTTCCTTTCGGTCTGAGAGTGGTTCATTTCGTGATCAATTATATCATAATTATGTACGTTAGATACGGGGATATCTCTCATAGTATTATCACTAAATTCTATAATGCTCTCTTCAAAATTATTCTTTTCTAAGAATTTTCTGAATACAGTATTGGGATTAATAAAATATATATCATTCCCGTGATCCGTGATATTGTCAGCTAAGTTCGTCCACAAATTAGCTTTTCCAAGCGAAACGTCATCAAAAGCGACTTTAGCAGCCATTATACGTAGCCATTGGATAACATTACTTAAAATTGGTTTGGCTCAGTGATACTTAATTCAGCGCCTCCTCGGAGGGGGCATGGCTATCTAACGGTTGGCTATTCTATTTCAGTTGTAATAGTGTGAGAACTGCCGAATTCAACGTTCGCGCTAAATTGACAGCACGGGTAGGACGCGTGGAAATGATGATTTGCATAGTGACTGCTTGGAAAAATTTTCGACATAGTTTTCGATCTCGTAATCAAGGTAACCACTTAAATTGCGACAAGTGAAGGCATTCAGATGCTGAAAATCACCGATCAGGTTGCCTGTCACGTTCTCATCTTGGTGCAGTCGAAAGAACACCCTCGTCAGAAGTGTGGGAGCCTTAGCGAATCAAAGTAAGACTGCACCAATAGCAGAGACTTTCGCCAACAGCTTCGGGCAGGTGAAATGGCCAGATACGAGTTTTCGGCGGAACGCTGGACGGCGACCTTTTGATCGCAGGCCCTTCCTTTCCTCCATGAACTCGCTGGGTATCCCGGCTACCCGACGCGGCCGTTGTTGGAGCGGATGTTCGAAGACAATACAGAAAATACACCATCAACTACCGATTCAATAAGAGACACTCGTTACTGCTACGCAAGCGAGGTGTGAGTTTTAGCTGAAGATGTATGGCCGATTCGGGAAGTTATAAGTAAGCTCAGTTCAACAATAACTTATAACCTCTATATGAGAACCTTCCGACATAAAGTGAGTGAAGCTATCAAAGAACCGCGTTATGCGGTCAGCCACTTATCTCAAAAATTAACCTCACCCCTCCGAGCCGTAACCACAAGCGCGAGTATCTTTGGAACCTCACGTCGAAATTTTGGTACGAATATTTTCGAAAGAGAATGGGACCTAGTACTTGTTCTTGATTCTGCGAGGTATGATATACTTAGGGAACTTGAATGTGAATATAGTTTCCTCACTAATGTTAATTCAATTTGGTCTGTTGGATCCACGTCTCCAGAATGGATGGCGAACACGTTCTCAGAAACTTACAGATCCCAAATTTCAGACACAGCCTATATCACGTCTAATCCTCATACAGAAACAGTTCTAGAAAAAAATCTTTCAGAACGATATCAAGGACATCGTAAAGAACTAACAAAGATTCAACGATTTGGAAAATTTAATATCGTCCAATCAGAAAATCTCGGACTCTATGATCCAGTTTGGAAGCAAAATTCGATAGAAGGTCGATACGAAATGTACGAAAATTATGGCGACCCGCGAAATGTGACTGACAAAGCAATCCAGACTCTCCGAGAATACGATTTTGAACGAGTCATACTACATTACATGCCACCACATATCCCATTGATAGTTGAGGCGATTCGAGAAGAACGCGATCCCTTAGAGTATGAACAAACCCCTTGGAAATATATCCAGAAGACGGGGGATCAAACATTACCTCTTGAGGCTCACAAGGAAATGCTCCGGTGGGTCCTAGATGATATTGAAGTCTTACTAGAAAATGTTGATGCCCAAAAAATTGCTATTACTGCAGATCATGGAGATGCGTTTGGCGAGTTTGGAACGTATGGACATCCTGCTGGAAGTCTAAACCCAAAAGTTCGACGTGTCCCGTGGGTAACGACCTCTGCGAAAGATACAAAAAAACACATGCCTGAATATGAAGAAAATGAACAAAAGGATGAAAAAACAACAGTTGATGAACGGTTGGAATCACTTGGGTATCTTGCTGCATCACCAGTCTTAGCAAAAGGAAATTCCCGGTGACTACCTCGACGATGTGATGTGTTGAGGAGATCATGACGGTATG